>MWFF01000052.1 GCA_002071485.1 Verrucomicrobia bacterium ADurb.Bin006
GCATGGACGGTGTGCGCCAGGATTTTGTGGTGTTGGAAAAACCCCTCTCCCGACCTGACGGTCACCCTCTCCCCATCGGATGGGGAGAGGGCCGGGGAGAGGGGTCTGGTGAGCTGCGGTTGGAATTGGCGGTGAGCGGGGCGCGGGTGGAACGGACGGCGGCGGGGGCGCAACTGGTGCTGGCGGAATCGGGGCGGAAGATAGCCTACAGCCGGTTGCGGGTGACGGATGCCACGGGCAAGGAATTGCCCGCCCGCATAGAAGTGACCGGGACGGCAACCGACTCCGTATTCCGCACTCTGAACTCCGCACTCGAGACTCCGGACTCCGCACTGGCGTTGGCCATTCTGGTAGATGACGCGGCGGCGGCGTATCCGATCCGGATAGATCCGACCTTCAGCGACGCTAATTGGATCGTCCTCAACCCAAGTATTCCTGGAGCGGACAACGCCGTTTATGCCGCCGTGGTGGGTGGTTCGGGCAGTCTCTACATTGGCGGTGATTTCACGTTGGTGGGCGACGTGCAGGCCAATCGGATTGCCAAATGGGATGGGAGTCGTTGGCACGCGCTGGGCGCGGGGATGAATAACACCGTGTATGCGCTGGCGGTGTCGGGCTCAGACTTGTATGCGGGAGGAGCTTTCACGACGGCGGGAGACGGGGCGGCCAACTGTATTGCCCAATGGGATGGCAGCCGTTGGAGCGCGCTGGGTTCGGGGATGGGAGGCCTCTTCCCTGACGTGTTTGCGCTGGCGGTGGCGGGCAACGGCGACTTGTATGCGGGAGGTCTCTTCACGACGGCGGGTGGCGTAGTGGCCAACTATATTGCCAAATGGGACGGTAACCAGTGGAGCGCGCTGGGCGCTGGTATGGAAAACTCCGTGGGTGCGCTGGCGGTGTCGGGCTTCGACTTGTATGCGGGAGGAAATTTTAGGACCGCGGGCGGCGTATCGGCCAAGTATATTGCCCGATGGGATGGGAGTAGTTGGCACGCGCTGGGTTCGGGGGTAAGCGGCGACGTGTACGCGCTGGCGGTGGCGGGCACGAACTTGTATGCGGGAGGTAGGTTCACGACGGCTGGAGACGTAACCGTCAATCGGATTGCCCGATGGGATGGGAACAGTTGGAGCGCACTGGGCGCAGGGATGAACAATGGCGTGTATGCGCTGGCGGTGGCGGGCACCAACCTGTATGCGGGAGGAGCTTTCACGACGGCGGGAGACGTAACCGTCAATCGGATTGCCCGATGGGATGGGAACAGTTGGCAAGCGCTAGGCTCGGGGGTGGAAGGCGGCTCCGCCCATACTGTCGTAGATGCGCTGGCGGTGTCGGGCTCGGACTTGTATGCGGGGGGCGGGTTTACGACGGCGGGAGATGTGGCGGCCAATCGGATTGCCCGATGGGATGGGAGCAGTTGGCAAGCGCTGAGCTCGGGGATGAACAGTCAAGTGAATGCACTGGCGGTGTCGGGCTCGGACTTGTATGCGGGGGGCGGGTTTACGACGGCGGGAGACGTAACGGCCAACTACGTAGCCAAATGGAATGGAAGCAGTTGGAGCGCGCTGGGCTCGGGGATGAACAGGGAGGTGTATGCGCTGGCGATGTCGGGCACCAACCTGTATGCAGGCGGATGGTTCACGACGGCGGGCGGCGTAACGGCCAACGGGATTGCCAAATGGAATGGGAGCAGTTGGAGCGCGCTGGGCTCGGGGATAGGAGGAGACTCCTCTTTCGTGTCTGCGCTGGCGGTGGCGGGCACCAACTTGTATGCGGGAGGCCTGTTCACGACGGCGGGCGGCATCACGGTCAGCAACATTGCCCGATGGGATGGAAGCAACTGGAGTGCACTGGGTTCGGGGATGACAGGAGATAATCCTCCTGCAGTGTCTGCGCTGGCGGTAGCGGGCAACGGCGACCTGTATGCGGGCGGACAGTTCACGACGGCGGGCGGCATAACGGTCAGCAACATTGCTCGATGGGATGGAAACGGTTGGCACGCGCTGGGCACGGGGATGAACAACTCCGTGTGGGCGCTGGCCGTGGCGGGGAATGGGGAGCTCTACGCCGGGGGATGGTTCACGACGGCGGGCGGCGGAACTGCCGAGTTCATTGCCCAATGGGATGGGAGCAGTTGGCACGCGCTGGGTTCGGGGATGAACGCCTCCGTGTCTGCGCTGGCGATAGCGGATAATGGGGAGCTCTATGCCGGGGGAAGTTTTACGACGGCCGGGGACAAAATTTCGTATTACTGGGCGCAGGCGGTGCTCTCGCCATCGCTCGCGCCCGTCCCGTTGCAGTGGCAGGTATCGAATCAGCAACTGGTGTTGAGCTGGACCAATGCGGATTTTCAATTACAAGCGGCTCCGGAAGTTCCCGGTACGTACACTAACGTCCCCAACGCCACGAGTCCCTACACCAATTTGCTCACCAGCCCGCTCCGCTTTTTCCGGTTAATCGCGCCGTGATTCTTGCGGTGAAGATGGAACAACAACGGACTCCCCACGCGGGGTTCATTCTGTCCCAACGGAGCGGACCAGAGCGGCGCTCTTGCTCGCAGGGGTCGCCCGGTGCCCGAAAGAGGCACGCCGGGCAATATAGGGAATCGACCCCTTTATGTCATTTCGATGAGTCGGCATTCAGCTCCCTATTTCAATTCCAGCCCTTTCTTCACCTTCGCCAGGATCGCGTTGATCGCCTTCACCTTCGCTTCGCTCGCCTTCGGCTCGCCGCCCAGTTCAATGCGCACGTTCAGCTTCAGCGTGTTCGGCACCGCTGCCTTAAGCACCTCGCCCAGCGAGTCCGCCAGGTCCATCAGTTCTTGGGACTGCACTTCCCCTTCCGCCGTGAACGTCCCCGGCTTGGTCACCACTGGCGTTGGTGTCGACGGCACCGGCACGTTTTGCGGTCGCTGCAGTTTCACCGCTCCGGCCCCGCTCAGCGGGCACGGCCACGGCCCGGAATCCGCCGTGCGCTCCAGCAACCGCGCCCGGATGCCCCCGTCAATCGCATCCCGCACCACCGGCCACGGCAGCGCCTTCCCGGCGGCCACCGACAATTGATTCGCCAGCCCCAGGGCCGTCGTTTGGTTCCCTTGCCACGCCGCCGGCAGTTGCTCCGGCGTCAGCCGATTCACGTCTATGGGTTGAGGGGGCGGATACAGTAGCGCCGCGTCGGTCAACACCCCCGTCGGGATTGGCTCGCCGCAGATGCTCGCCACCCCCGACACCAGCCACAGCTTCCCGTCCTCGACCGCCGCCTTGACCCCGGCCTGGACAGCTTCGTTCTTGGCCGAAGGGATCGGCACCGACTCGTCATACATCGTGCCGTCCGAGGCCGCTCGCTTGGTTGTCACATACTTGCTCCCAGCGAAGTAGTTCACCGCGTCTGACACCGCAATCTGCTTGCTCTCCGGCCATAGCTCCGGCAGCGTCTCTGGCGTCAGCAGCGACGCCGGAATTTCCTCGAGCTGCGCCGACTCCGGCAGCACCACTTCCCAGCTTGGGTCCTTCTCGATGTCATCTGCCGACACGTCCTGCCGCCAGATCGTCCGGAACGATTTGTCCGGCCTCATCTGCCGCAGGACAAAGAACCCCTGCCTCGCCCCGTCCACCAGCGTTTCCAAAATCTCCCCGCGCCGCAGCATCTTGGGCAGCTTTGGTACCTGTGCAAACGCGCCCACCAGGTCCTTGATTCGCCGTGCCGTCTCGCCGGGGCGCCATAGATCGTAGGGTCCGCCTGGCAGCAGAGCGTCTGCGCTAACAGGGCTATCTTCGATCCGCGAGCGAGAGTCAGCCTTGATCGTGACGAACAACGGCTCATCACTGGGCGAAATCTTGAACGCCTGGATGTCCCCCGCCGCGCTTTGCGTCACCACGATGCAATAGGCGTTCTTGATCGCCTCCATGATGTCGCCCCGCGACTTCTCCGTGTTCCCCTGCAACCGCACGCGCCGCACTTCATCCAATTCATGCCCCTTCAACATCTCGCGCACTTCTTCCCAGCCCAGGTAGCTCCGCACCGTCGCCCGCGCCGCGTCCAAGCCATCCCGCGACGGCACCGCCAGCACCACCACGTTCTTGTTCACCCGTGGCCGGTCCGCCCCGGTCGTCTCTTCCAGGTAGCGTTTCGCTTCCGCGCTCGGATTCCCCGACATCGAGGCGCACTTCGGCCCCAGCACCGCAAAATGAAACTCCCCATCATCCTCGATGTCGCTCGGTTTCACCGGCAGGTTGTGGACCTTGGCGCCCGCCGCCGACGCCCCAAGCGTGAGGTCCTTTGCCTTCCCGATCAGCGTGCTCAGGAGCGATTCCACCGTCTCCACTTTCACCCGGTCGGTGCAGGCTACATCGTGCATCTGTTGCAGGTTCGGACGTGACCCCAGCCGCCACGTCTTGGGCAGCGTCTTGTCATCCGACGGGAAATTCGCTTCATCCAGGAACCACGACACATCCACCCACCGCCGCAGCGCCTTTTCCAGCGTGATGCGGTCCGGGTTGGTGGCCCCCACCAGCACAAACAACTCGCTCAGGTCCGCCGTCTTCCCGATCGGCTGTGAATGCACGAACGACGCAATCACTGCCTGCTGGATTTCTCGCCCCTTCAGCGCGGCGAAATCCTGTTCGATCTGCCGGGCCTTCGCCAGTTCCGTGTCCAGGATGAACGGCCAGTTGCTCTGCGCCCCTTCATAGGTTTCCTTCCGGGCCACCTCCGCCAGTTCCCTCAAGCCTTCGGGAATCTTCGCTTCCCCCGCCTTGGGCAGGAACACGCTCGGCCCGATCAGCGGCGATGGGTCCAACCCCGCCGCGTCCCGCAGCGCCAGCGCGAACGTCCGCAGGATGCCGCGTGTCCGCTGGAAACCAGGCATCCCCGACCACTTCGCGTAAAACACTTCCGTCAGTTCCGGGTGGAACGGGAAGCTCAGCAGATACTTCTGCTCGATGCCGCTCCCGCCCTTGGCGGTCGCTTCATCCAGTTTCCCGATCCCTTGCAGCGCCGTGATGACCTGGGGCCGGAATTTCTCCGCGTCCTTGATGGACTCCAGATCGAACAGCCGCCGCTTCAGCACTTCCGCCGCCTCCTCTTTCGTCACCGGCTGGATTTCCTGCTCGCCCTCGCGCTGGAATATCTGGGACATCTCCGATTCAATCTTGCGCCCTGTCGGGTCGCTCTTTTCCACGTCCGACGCCAGCAGCGACGCCACCACGCAGCACTTGTCCGTCTTGGTGCCCGCTTGCGTCAGGTATTGGAAGAAGTTCTTTAGCGTCTCCAGCCAGCCCGGGTACTTGCGCACTTTCTCATGCGCATACATCAGCACTTCATCCAGCAGCACCAGCAGCGCCCCGCCTTCTTTCACCCCCAGTTCCAGCAGCGACCGCATCAGATTTTCTGCCGGCGCGGACTCCCGCTCTTCCGCCTTCCCGTCGGCGTGCAGCAGCTTCAGCCCGGCGTCGCCGGCAATCTGCCACGCCAGCAGGCTCCACGGTTGCTTCAGCCACCGCTTCTTCCCGGCGGGGTCCAGCATCTCCATCCCCTTTTCCACGTCCAGCTTGTCGAACGGCAGCACCACGATTCGCGCCTTCGGGATCGCCAGCCCGCCCATCTCCGCCCGGAACTCCGCCACGGCGGGCACGTCCGGCAGCTTCGCCGGGTCGTTGTGCAGGTGGTATTCCGCGATCAGCGTGTGCGTCTTGCCGCCGCCGTAGGTCAGCGACAACTGCCGCACCGCCTTGTCGCTCTTCCCGGCCAGCCGGTAGGCGACATCCCGCGCCAGCGTCCGGATGCCGCTCGCCGGGAACGTCAGCGTGAAAAACTCTTTCGGGTCGCAGTACACCGTCTTTGCCGTGCCCATCTTCACGTCGTAAAGATCGGCCGCGAACATCGCCAGGGTCAGCTCGCCGGACTTCACGTCCTCGCGGAGCTTCACAACTTCATGCCAGGGTTTGATGGTTCCGTTGCTCATAAGGTCTTGAAGGCCTCCTCCCAAGTCATAACCGTACGGTCCTGAATCCACCTGCTGATCCGCTTCTCCAGCACTTGAATATCTTCCCGGCACCTGGAATGGACTCTCCGGTATCGCCTGGCGGCCTCGCTCCCCAATGTCTTTCGCCCACCCCCGGCGTCGTCCTGCAAGCCTCGCGATGCCACCAACTTGTCGAAGTACCTCTCCTTGGGTTCACGCGCGCGCCGAATGTCCGCCCAAACCCACTCCTTCGGCAGATCATGCCCGGCGAGCACCCAGACCTCCAACTCTTGCCAGGCATGTTCCGCCACCATGAACTTGGTCGCCCCCAGCGCCGCATTGAGGTGCGCTTCCAAGCCGTCCAACGCCACCCGCCTGCTGCTCTCACCGCCCCGGTCCACGCACAGAAGGAAAAAATCCACCTTCCACTTGTTGTCACGCAAGATTTCCAGCAGCACTTCGCGGTTCGTGGCCTGATCGATCCCGCCAACCAGAGGATCCTTAAGAACTTCCACAATGGCCGGCTGCCCAAGCCGACTGAACATCGCCTCGATGATCGGCTGGAGTATGAACTGGTCTTTCCGAAAGTCCTCCGGGATCACCAGCACGTTCATTGGCCGCCCTCCTCAGCTTCGATGGGGAAGGCCCGCGGCGTACCTTCGCTGAACTCCATCGTGTGCTCCATCCACGAACTCTCGTGCAGCCGCGCAATATCCTTGTTCTTGATGATGTCCAGCAGGTTTGGGATTTCCGGCAAAGGCTTCAGCCGTCCCTCGGTGCTCCCCTTCAGGCGGTACGCCAGCGTGGCGAACTTTAGGTTGTCAGGCTTGATCAGGCGCAGGACCTGGGGCGAGTGCGTGGAGGCCACGATCTGGATGCCCTTGCTCCGGCTCTGGCCGTCTAGCAGGTCCATCAGCAGGGCCAACCGCGCTGGGTGAATCCCGTTGTCGATCTCCTCCAGAAAGTAGAACCGCGCCGGCTTTGGTCCCAAAAGGGCGGCCAGCATCCCCAAGAATCGCAACGTGCCGTCTGACGCGCTGTTGGCCGAGACCTTGCGTCCTCCTTTCTCCACCAGGTACACCAGAATCTTGCCGGCGGCATCGGGCACGAACTCGAAATGCACCACATCCATCGGGGTCAGCTCTTGAACCCAGTTCGAGAGAGCCGATTTCAGTTCAGGCTTTTCACAAATCGCCTGCAAAACCGAGGAGAGATTGTCACCGCGGTCGCTGAGGACCACCTGCCCGGGAATCGACGGCTTCCGCATCAACTCAGGTGAAAAGTCGATGAACCGAACGGATTCCAGTTCCTCCAGCGTTCCCTCAACCTGCGCCTTGACCTTCCCAGCGGCCCGCTGCCGCTCGGCCAACTCGATCGCCTGGGTAATGATCGGCTGGTTGGCTATGCCAATCAGAATCGGGCCATAGCTCCGCCAACGTCCGCCCCTCTCCAGACGTACCGCCAGATGATTAGGGTCGGCTTGCTGCGGAGCATCGTAGGTGGGGTGGGAATCAAAAACCATGGAACCATGCGAGTACAGCCGCTCGCGCGCGACTCGAGGAGCCGATCCGTTTGCTCCGCACTGGACGGACACTTCGTAGGAGTACTTTCTTGTATGAGAGGAAGTTCCCTTCCTCGTCTCGATCTCCGCAGCCACGGTGAACTCACCTTCGCCGGACAGGCACACTTCACGTGTGCCACCTCGAATGCCCCCCCAAAGCGGCTGTCCGCCTTCTCCGTACTTTTCACCGATGATCTCGGCCAGGTTGTAGCCGCGAGCGATGCCGTGTAGAAATCTCAGAGCGTCGCGGACATTGCTCTTCCCCGTCGCATTCGCCCCGACCAGAACACTCACCGGCCCAAACGCGATCTCCGCCTCCCTAAAGTTTTTGAAGTTGGTAAGCTTCAGTTTCGTGATCATGGAAGCTCCGTTTCGTTGCTTGTTCCCGAATCGGACGCAAGGCCTTCTGGCGATGCCGAGAACCACCCACGCAACGTTTTCTTCAGCTTGGTAAAAACCGGATCGACGCACCGCTCGAAGCTCACGCGCTTGGCCAGTTGCTCGTAGCGCGCCGCGGACCGCGGGCAGTTGGTTCGCCGCAGTACAGCTTCCATCGCCGCTTTCGGATCCCGCGGCTTTGCGCGCCCTTGCTGGGCGAATCCCTTCGCCAAAAGCCAATCGCGGAGCGTGGGGCGTTCTCCCGACCACCCCAGGACTTCGGCCACGTGGGGAGAATCGCTCCAGACCCAGACCTCCAACTCGGGATCGAGGACCACGGCCACGGCGCGGCTTTTCCAGCCCGACCGTTGGAGCCGGGCCTCGACCTCGTGCTCCAGTTCGCCTGCCGTCTTCTGTTCCACGCCGCAGCCTTGCCGGTCGAACAAGACCACCGCGTGGGCGTATCGGCCGGTGAAAGCTCTCAGCAGGTCATGGGCGCGGCGGTAGCAGCCCGGGTCGCGCTCGATATGGACAACGACGTCAGCCGTGACAGAACGGATTCCCAGCGCCTTGGGCCGCGACAGCAGACCCTTCAAGGAGAACTCCATGTCCTTGTCGGCCACAATCGCGATCAAGTCCCGCATGGCGGCCGCGGCGTTCATCCCAGGACACCCCCCGCAAACAGCACCCCCAGATTGGTTTCCCCCCGCCAGTCTTTGAGCGCTGGATGCTCGCTGCCGTTGACAATGTCGGTCGCTCCGTCGTCCGTCTTGCTGAAGCAGAGGACCTGTCTGGGCTGAACGATGCTCAAGATCACCGGGGAATGTGTGGCCATGAGAATCTGTGCTCCGTACACCGAGGACAAAGACTGGAAGACCGTCTCGACGGCTCGAGGGTGAATACCATTCTCAGGTTCCTCGATCAGGAAGACGCCGCTCAAATCGGGGAGGTACGCCGGCAGCGTCAAAGCCAGCAACCGGAGCGTGCCGTCGGACGCCATCCAGGAAGGCACCTCCAGCCCATCCCTGTACTGGAGCACCAGATACTTGTGCCTGTCGTCTTCCCGATCCACGATGCGCAGGCCTTCCAAGTCGGGAAGGGCGGTCTGCACGTGGCCGATCCAGTCCCGAACACGAGTTTCCGCCCGCTTTTGCAGGTCAGAGACCACCCAGGGCAGGTTCGAGCCATCGGGTTTGAAGGTCCGGCTCTGGCCCGGCGGACTTGCCTTCCGAATCAGAAGGCTGTTCAGCATCAACTGCTGGACACCAACGCTCAGAAAGCTCTTGAGCCACGTCGCCACCGGAAACTTGGCTTCGTCTTCCGGCAGGTTGCCCAACGCCGATTTCTTCGGCCCTAGCTTGATCGACGGGAACCAACCCTTGCCGGACTCGGGCGTGACCTCCGAGTAGAAGTAGTCATTGCCGCCCTGCTTCTTGGTGAGAACCGTGCGTGCTTCGCGTTTGACCTTCGAGGTCAGGATGGTCTTCGCAGGAAGTCGAGCAAACGGAAACACCCCGTTGCGGGCTACCGGGACGCCGACGCGTGCAGCCTTGAGCACCACACGTTCGCTGAAGATGCCCGACTCGCCGCTCTCGGCATCCAGTCCCACTTGCACTTCATAACGGACCGCCCCGAAGGCGTGTTTGCCACCCTGATTCACCAGTTTCTGCTTCGGCTCCGGAATGCGTGCTTCGAGCGCCAGTTCGAACACGCCGCCTTCGCGATTCCAAACCAAATCTTGGAAGTTCTGCGACCGTTCGCTCACGGCGGCGTCCAGCCCGTCCGCGACCAGTCGGCCCAAGAACGCCACCACATCGAGGAACGTGGTCTTCCCGCTCGCGTTCGGTCCGACGAGCACGTGGAAGCTGCCCAAGTCCTGCTGCAAGTAGCGCAGGCAGCGATAATTCAGAGCGTCAACACTGGTGATCATGATCTGGCCCTTTCATACGCCGAGCTCGGGCGTCCCACCAGCCGATTCCTGTCCTGGAGGCGGCTCGACGGTGCCTGGCAGGTCCGGCTGATACGCCGCCCGCACGCTTCGCCCTTGCACATGGTTGCTCAGGCTCTCCAGGATGGACCGCTCTTCCGACCCCGCGTCCGCCATTTCAATCACCGCCTGCAGCACCGGCGGAAACAGCGCGTTCGTCCGCAGCGACTTGCTGTTCAGGTATTCGTCCACCTTCACCACGTCGCCGGCCTTCCAAAGGTGCATCAGCCGGTGAATCTGATCTATGAGCGGAATGATGCGCGTTCGCGGCTTCTCCGCGGGAGCCCCTTCCTCGAATAGCTTCCCTTGGGCCGCGTCCAACCGCGCCTTCGGACTGTCCACCACCGGGTCGTAGCCCATGCCCGGCCGCTTCCGTTTGTTCCACGGTTTCAGCTTGAACGTGCTGCTGGACCCTTCCGCCATCTCTTCATCATCGTCTCCCGCTTCTTCCTCCTCCTCGTCCCCGTTGCTGGTTCCGCCGCTCGGCGCCAGCAGGTCAAAGGCATCCACCAGGTCCCGGTCCGAGAGATTGCAGGACACGCAGTAAAGGATGCATGCGCCCGCCGGGGCCTCGTCCATCTTGAAATCGTTCCGGTGCAGCAGGTAGTAGGTCGTCACGTCGTCCAGTTCCTCTGTCGCCGCCTCGCCACCGCCGGTGGCCTTGGACAGCACCCGGCCCACCACAAAATCCAGCACCATGCGCCGCACGTGCCGCAGGAACTCCGACACGCTCATCAGTTCGTTCGGCTTGTTCGCCTTCTTGACCACCGGATATTGGCTGTAAGCCTCCAGCGCCGGCCCGGTCGCGGCCCACACAAAGTCCGGGCCTCGAATGCCTGCATCCCAGAACTCCCGCAGTTTCAGTGCGATCCTCTCCTGCATTTGCTGGAGCACGGTATTGTCCCAGCCAGCCCGAGCAACCGGACTTCGTTTCTTGCACACCAGCCAAACGGAAGAAGAAAGGGCCGAAAAACTAAAACCACGACTGCGATTCGGCATTTCCGTTTCAATCGGCCAGCTACCATCCACTGTAAATCCGGCCTTAATAATAGCTGAAACGAGCGTCTCCCAAGCATCTGGCTCCTTATGCGCAAAAACTATAACCAATCGCCCGTTAGATTTAAGAGACCTGCAGATTGCTGAGAACGAACCAGCCATACCATTCTCATATCTTTGCTTCTCCACCTCGCGCTTTTTATCCTCCCTGATATGCTGGACAATCTCCTCCTCCTTTGGAGTTAAAGCCTCCCGCATTTCCGGGTACTGCTCGCCTATTGCCCTCCGAAGCCACACGTAAAAGAAATCAGATAGGTCCGAGTAGGACACTGCCTGGTAATAGGGAGGGTCGGTCAGAATAACGTCGTAGGCTTCAACCTCTGATGGATTCGTTGCTGTGGAACGGAGGACGTTCGGCCTCTGGCAGTCGTTCAACCCAGCAATGGTGTCCTCAACAGACCTCGAAACCGATCTCAACATGGACTCGATACTCCCTGACGCACCACCGCATGGAGCCGCTTCAGCAAAGTCCCACGTCATTGGAAGAGCGAATCGGTTAAAGAGGTGTGTTATCTGCTCATTCTGGGTGTACCAAGTTACTAGCGTGCTTCCGTAATCCAAACACTTGTCCAAAACGCATAGCAAATCACAGCCATCCCACAGGAATTGGCGAAAAAAATGGTTGGAAGCTTGACGAAAACCTGCCACACGGCAGGTCATGAAAAAACACCAAGCCCCAACCGCGGGCAAACTCACCGTTTTGCGTCAGGTCTGCA
>MWFF01000053.1 GCA_002071485.1 Verrucomicrobia bacterium ADurb.Bin006
CGCGCCTCAATCTGCGCCCGCGCCTTCGCCAACGCCGCTTTGCGCTCCTGTCGCCGCACGATCTCATCGGGAATCCTCAACCCCTCCTCCAACGGCGTGGCGTCCGCACTCTCGGCTTTGGCCAGCAGTTGCTCCACCTCCAAGTCCAGTTGGGCCATCATCTCCCCGGCCCGCTGGTAACTCACCGCCGCATGCTTGCTGGCGTTGGCCGCCACCTTGCTCCCGTCCACGCTGATGGTCATTTGCCCGAACTGCACCACCTTCAGTTCCTGCGCCATCTCCAGCACCTTCACGAAGCACTCGCTCAACAAGGCGCGGTTCTCCCGCCGGAACCTACAGATCGTGTCATGGTCCGGATGCGTGTCGCCGGTGATCAACCGCACCGCCACGTTGTCGTAGGTCGACTGCTCGATGCGCCGCGAGCCGAAAGTGCCCGTCGCGTAGCTGTAGATCGCCAAAGCCAGCATCATCGCCGGCGGATACTGCGCGTCCCCGCTTCCCCGCACGTTGACCTTGATTCGGCGCAAATCCAAAGCCTCCACCGCGTCCAGGATGAAGTGCGCCAGGTGGTTAGCGGGCACCCAGTCGCGCAGGTCCACAGGCAGCAGTAGGGGGGTGTCACGGTCGACGTTCACGAAGCGTGGGCCCATAGTTATCTGCTGGACTCTAAACCTCGCCCTCTTGTTCAAACGCCGGGCAAAATTGTTGGGGAAAAGTCCGACAGGCTGCTAGACGTGCGCTGCCTCCCGCCTGAATCAGTCGAGCGGCGGTGGGCTGCAGCGTGATGTTCCGGTCCACAAGCTCGATGACCGCCCGGACATGGTCCTCGCAGTGTCCCCGACAAGCCAGACCCTTGGTGAGATCGACAGCGCACTCCGGACACAGTCCCTTACCGCATGATTTGCAGGTGCCAATTGCCTCTTTGTCCTGGTGGTAGAAACAGCGCATAAAGGGCGCTCCGTTGCATGACGTGGACGCGCTCCGGGCCGCGCGGCCCGTTCACTTGCGTCACGCTCCGACTTTAACCGAGACCCGGGCCTTGCTGCAAGCTGTCGCTGACGTGGGGGGATACCCGACCAACCTCGTCGCTCGTTTGCTTTACGGCAGCGGGTTGCGTGTGATCGAACCCCTGAATCTCGGAACCAAAGTTAGTGAATCATAACGTACTGGCTGTCTCTCAATTCTCGCTGGGCAGGGGAGCCGCCGGCTCCGACTCGAACGACTCCGCGTACACCGGAATCCTCTCGACAATATTCCGCGTCACCTTCCGCTGCCGCCGGTCGTAAAGCCTTGTGGTTCTCGGGTCTGCGTGGTTGGCCAGAATCTGAACGTCTTCGAGCGGAACGCCTTGCGCGAGCAGATTCGCGATGGCCGCCACACGAAAAGAGGAGGGCGATAGGGTCGTCGCCGACATCCCGCGGCGTAACCCAGAGAACTCATCGGCACATTCGCCTCCACAAGCGCGACGCAAGCGACGCAGCGGCCATGAAGCCGCCCATGAATGCGCTTTGAATTCCGGGACCGCAACATCTTGTCCCGTGAGTAATCGACCAGGTACAGCGGCGCGGATGGTTTCTCCGAGCGCGCGCTGAATGCGCCGCGCATTGAACCCTCGTAACAACGCTGTCACTGGCGCGGGGGCCGCCCTGTTCCAGAAAGTCATGATCGAGACGGCGGAGTTGCTGGTCGAGCAGGCAGTTGGCCTGGTGGATCAGGCAGATGACAATGCCCGAGATGCGGCTGCCTTCGGCGCTGTTTTTGTTGCCGCTGCGGGCGGCCTGCACCATCTGGTCGTGGGTCCGGGATTCCGGGCTGATGAAGCGGTCGCAGAAACGCACGGTGGCGTCGCAGATGATCTGACTCTTGGTGCAGGCAAAGAGTCTCTCGCAGCCGCCGTGGGGTGGGATGAAGCCTTCATGAGACGAATGGGACGGAGGCGACAGACGGCGGCCAAACCCGTCCGTAGGGCCATTGCGCGTCACGTCCCGGGCGGGCGGCGCCTTTTTTGCTTGGAAGGGAGGGGCTGTGGCCGTAGCGTGGCGGCATGTCAGATGTCGCAGCCAGAAAGCGCAAGATGGCCCTGTTGCTGGGCCTGGGCCTGGATTCGGACGGCCACAAACGCATTACGACCGGGCCGAACTTTGCGCTCATCGGCGGCTCGGAGGCGACGCATGAGCACATGACGGAGAAGGCGTTGAAGATCAACGAGAAACTGGCCGAGCGCGGCAAGCGTCTCGAAGACGTGAGCGCGGAGGAGTTTGACGACATTGCACACGACGTCGGTCTCCGGCGAAAGTCATCCGAGCAAAACTGAATCAATTGGAATCGGGATTTAGTGTCGCGCATGCCGTCCGCACCCCACCCTTACCTGTTTCTCGCTCTGATGTTGGCGGTGGGTTTGGTGTTTTGCCTGGGGATGCTGGGTCTGGCGAGATTGTGGGCGGTGTGGGTCTCCCCCCCGAAGCCAGGTCTCACGAAGGGTGCGGCCTACGAATGCGGCCTGGCGCCGCAGGGCGATGTCGGCATCCGGTTTCAGTCCCAGTACTATCTCTACGCGATCATCTTTCTGGTGTTCGACGTCGAGACGGTCTTCCTCCTGCCGTTTGCGGTGTCGTTCACCGGTTTGGCGCCGGGGGCGTTTGTGGCGATCATGGTTTTTCTGTTGTTGCTGGTCGAGGGGCTGGTGTGGGCATGGGGGAAGGGGTTGCTGCGGTGGCGCTAGCCCGCGTATTGCATGGTTTTGTGACCAGCGCGAAGCCGAACACTCCAGAATGTCGACCATGGATGAAGGATTGCGCAGCGAGTTGAGCAGACAGGGCATCTTCGCCACAACAATCCAGGACCTTTACAACTGGGGGTGCCGCAACTCGATTTGGCCTCTCAACTTCGGTTTGGCCTGCTGTGCCATCGAGATGATTGCAGCCTCGATGGCGCGGTTCGACATCGCGCGGTTCGGCGCGGAGGTGTTCCGCCCCTCGCCGCGGCAGGCGGACCTGATGATTGTGGCGGGGACAGTGACCAAGAAGATGGCGCCGCAGGTGGTGCGGCTGTACAACCAGATGCCGGAACCGAAGTACGTGATCGCGATGGGGGCGTGCGCCATTTCGGGCGGGCCGTTCAAGCGCGGCTACAACGTTCTTAAGGGCATCGACCGGTATGTGCCGGTCGACGTCCATATCCCAGGGTGTCCTCCTTGCCCGGAAGCGTTGCTGCACGGGCTCATCGCCCTCCAGAAAGAGATTGCGTCGCAGAAACTGACCGGACCCTCCCGCGCCCGGGCGTTTCAGGAGGAGGCTCCCGGCGAGTTCCCGGTGCCTGAGTATGGCCCTTACGACCTGGTCCCGGCCAAGAACACCGACCTGTGGCGTCCGAAGCCGATCATTCGCGACGAGTAGATCACATTCACTGACCAGGCGCCGCGCGCCCAAACCGAGCCCGTGGAGACACTCGAACAAATCAAGTCCCGCCTCGAAGCCGCAATCCCCGGTCTCGGGCTTGAGATTCAGTGCAACGGGGCGGTGCCGGGCCAGGCGTCACTGGTTGTGCCTCCGGCCCGCGCGATCGAGGCGGCTCGATTCTTGCGGGACGATCCGCGGTTGGCGCTCGACTACTGCTCGAATGTCAGCGGGGTCGATTGGCTGGACCGGGTTGTGGAGGAGCATGCGCGTGTGACGCGGGTGATCGACGGGCGGGAGAGGGTGTTCGACGAATGCCGGGAGCGGCGCGTCCCCGGGTATCTTGAAGCCGTGTATCACCTCTACTCGATGCGGTTGAAGCACGGGCCGGTGATCCTGCGCCAGCGCACGGTCAACCGGGTGGACCAGGCGCGCGTAACCTCGCTGACGCCGGTGTGGCGGAGCGCGGAATTCCAGGAACGCGAGGCGTACGATCTTTTCGGCATTGTTTTCGAGGGGCATCCGGACCTGAGGCGAATCCTGATGTGGGATGAGTTCCGGGATTATCCGATGCGGAAGGACTACGTGGAGCCGGACGATTACGAATACGAGCCGACGCCGCACGACGATTTGAAGGAGAAGGCGCGGCGCCATTATCCGATCGAGGCCGACGCATGAACCGCCGGATCCCCGAAGACGTGCTGATCGAGGCGCTGTCCACCGGCGATCTGGTGCCGGAAAGTCCGTCGCACGCGGCGGTCTTGCCGCGCCCGGAGGGGGCGCCGCGGACGGCGTCCGAGGCGAAGCCGCATCCGATCGCACTGGGCGACTCCGAGGGGACGCTGCTCGAAGTGGCGGTGGGGCCGCACCATCCATCGACGCACGGGGTGTTTCGGATGGATGTCGTGCTGGACGGGGAACGGGTGGTCCGGCTCAAGCCGGTGTTCGGCTATCTGCACCGGAACCACGAAAAGCTGGGCGAGGGGGGGGCGTATTTGGCGGCGATGCCGTACACGGATCGGCTCGATTACTTCTGTTCGCTGACGAATAACTGGGCCTACGCCCTGGCCGTCGAGCGCCTGGCCGGGATCGAGGTGCCGGAGCGGGCGGAGCACATTCGGGTAATTACGGCCGAATTGACGCGGGTGCTCAACCACGCGTGCCTGATTGGGTTTCTCTTGCAGGAACTGGGGTCGATGGGCACGCCGATCATGTACGCCTTTCGCGAGCGCGAGAAGATTCTCGAGTTGATCGAGGCCCTGACGGGCTCGCGCATGATGTGCAACTACATGCGTTTTGGCGGATGCCGGTGCGATCTCCCGAGCGGCTGGATCGAGGCCTGTCGGGACGTGGTGGAGGCCTTGCCCCGGTTCCTGGACGAGTTCGAGAACCTCCTGTCGACCAATGAAATCCTGATGGCGCGCACGCAGGGAATCGGCGTGCTTTCAGCCGAACAGGCGGTGCAGGCCGGGATGACGGGACCGATGCTTCGGGCTAGCGGCGTGAACTACGATCTGCGGAAGGTGGATCGGTACGGGGTCTACGACCGATTCGAGTTTGGCGTGCCGCTGGGGGCGCACGGCGACGTGTACGATCGGTACATGATCCGGATGCTCGAGATGCGCGAATCGGTGCGCATTCTGCAGCAGGCGCTGCGGGCGGTGCCTGCAGGCCCGATCATCAACCCGAAGGCGCGGCTGCGCGGGTTCAAGCCGCCGGCGGGCGAGGTGTACGGGCGCATCGAGGCGCCGAAAGGCGAACTCGGCTTCTACTTGATCAGCGACGGATCGGCCAATCCCTACCGCTATCGGATTCGTCCGCCCAGCTTCATAAACCTGACGATTCTCGAGGACATGTGCCGGGGAGCGACCCTTCAGGACACCGTGGCCATCCTGGGCGCGGTCGACATCGTGATGGGGGAGGTGGACCGATGAATCTGGGCAAGGGCATTCTCAAGGGCCTCGTCGAGACAGCCCGGAATTTCGTCGGCAGCTATTACGACCCAGCCCGGCTGGTCACGATTCAGTACCCGGACGAACGCCGCGCGTTGCCGGAGAAGGCGCGCAGTTTCCCGATGCTCGTCTACGACGGCGAGGACCCCGAGAAGGGCCTGCGGTGCGTGGCCTGCAAGATCTGCGAGAAGGAGTGCCCGCCGCAGTGCATCTATATCGTTCTTGATCGGGACGAGAAGGGCCGGCCACTGAGGCGTCCGAAGATCTTCGACCTCGACATTTCGGTGTGCATGAGCTGCCAGATCTGTGTCGAGGTTTGCCCCTTCGACGCGATCAAGATGAATACGGAATTCGAACTGAGCACGGCCGACCGGTTCGGGTCCCTTCTCCTGCACAAGATGGATCTCGCCAGACCCGCCTCGTACTATCTCGGGCTCCATCCCGTCGAGGCGGGGGAGGTGAACGCCCGGCTTGCGGCGGGACCGGGCCACGCCGAGACGAAGGCCAAACCGGCGGCAGGGCCGGCGCCGGCGGCGGGAACGACGTCCGGGGCAAAACCTGGCGATTCAGACAGACCTTAAGATGCGCGTGGCCAGCCAAACCATTCCCATTTCCGGAGCGAACGCCCTTGATTGCGGGCGTGCCGCCTTCGGCAGCCACGATGTTTGAGGCGCTCGATCAGCTTTTTGTGAGCCTGAAGCACTGGCTGGTGGGCCAGTTGCCGCCCGCTTGGCAGTCTTGGGTGTCGTTGGCGATTTCGGCGGCGGCGATTCTCGGTGTGTTCATGACCCTGTTTGCGCTGACTGTTCTGATCGAGCGCAAGGGACTGGGACGCATCCAGAACCGGTATGGGCCCAACCGGGTGGGTCCGTGGGGGCTTCTCCAGCCGATAGCGGATTTGATCAAGATGCTGACCAAGGAGGACCTTGTGCCGAGCGGGGCGGACCGTGTCGTGCATTTTGTGGCGCCGGTGGTGATGGTGGTGCCGGTGCTCATGGCCTACGCGGTCATACCCATCGGACGCAACATGGCGGCGGTTGATTTCAACGCGGGCCTGTTGTTCTTCTTTGCGGTCGGGGCGTGCATCGAACTGGCGGTGTTCATGGCGGGGTGGTCCAGCCGCAACAAGTACTCGCTCCTGGGCGGCATGCGGGCGATTGCCCAGATGATCAGTTACGAGTTGCCGCTGATTCTCTCGACGCTGCCCGTCGTCATGCTCGCGGGCTCGCTGTCTCTGGTGGATATCACCGACGCGCAGGCCGGGCATTCTGGCGGATGGCTGGCGCGCTGGCATGTGTTCACACCGTGGGGCCTGGCCGGTCTGCTGCTTTTCACCGTGGCGGCGACGGCCGAGTCGAATCGCGCCCCGTTCGATCTGCCGGAGGGGGAATCGGAGATCATTGCCGGGCACCTGGTCGAGTACTCAGGAATCAAGTACGCCCTGTTTTTCATTGGGGAGTACCTCGGAATGTTCGCGGTGAGCGCGCTGGGGATCACGCTGTTTTTGGGCGGGTGGCGCGCCCCGGTCATCTGGCTCGAGTGGGTGCCGTCGTACATGTGGTTCTTCCTGAAATTGGGTGGCTTTGTCGCGCTGTTCATCTGGCTGCGCGGGACGCTGCCTCGTCTGCGGGCCGATCATCTGATGAATCTGGCCTGGAAATTCCTCCTGCCGCTGGTGCTCCTGAACGCGGTGTCGGCCGCGCTCTGGCACTACACGGCGCCGTGGACTTTCGTCGGCGCCGGGCTGGCCCGCTGGCTCCTGTGCGGGAGCCTGGTGGGTGTGCCGTATGTCCTGCTTGGGCGGCGGCTGTTTGCCGGACAACACATCGGTCCGCGGACCTACCGCATGGCTGCCTGAGCTGGACCTGACGATGGACATCGCCTTTCTCATCACAGCAGCGGCGATTCTGGCCGGCGCGGCGGGCGCGATGGCCGCGCGCAGCGTGGTGCACTGCGCCCTGTGCGGAGTGGTCGCGTTCGCGAGCCTGGCGGTGGCGTTCCTGCAACTGCGCGCCGAGTTTGTCGGCTTCGCCCAGTTGCTGGTCTACGTCGGCGCCGTGGCGATTCTCATTGTCGTCGCGCTGTTGCTCACGCGGAATTTCGAGGCCACGCACGAGGCGCTGTCGTTCAGGCCATGGGCGCTTGGCTTGGCCATCGCGCTGCTGGTGTCGGGCGCCGTCGTCTCGGCCATTCTGGGGAGCGGTCTGGGCGTCGGCGCGCCACCCTCTGCGCCGCCGCCGACCGTGAAGGCGATCGGGGATTTGCTCATGACGCGATACGTCGTGGCGCTCGAAGCGATGGGGGTTCTTCTCACCGTGGCGCTGATCGGGGCGGCGCTCGTGGCGCTGAGGGAAAACGGCCCTGGGCGGCCGGCGAAGCCCGGGGAGCAGGGATCGGTCGCGGGGCGGCTCGAGGAGTGATCTATGGGAGAACTCGCGCGCTATCTGGTTCTGGCGGCCCTTCTGTTCGGGATTGGGCTGGCCGGCGTGCTCACGCGGCGCAATGCAATCGTGGTCTTGATCGGGATCGAGCTGATGCTGAATGCGGCGAATCTCAATTTCATTGCCTTCTGGCGGCATGGTCCGCACCCGGAGGCGCTCACGGGCGTGATGTTCGTGCTGTTCGCGATCGCGATTGCAGCCGCTGAGGCGGCGGTTGGCCTGGCTCTGGTCATCGCCGTGTACCGGCATTACCGGACGACCAACCTGGATCAAATCGAGGAAATGAAAGGGTGAACGCCATCACGCCTTATCTCTGGTTGATCCCGGCTCTTCCGCTGGCTGCGGCGGGGGTGATCGCGCTGCTGCGGCAGCGGCGAAAGACGCTGGCCGCCGGTCTGGCCGTCGGTTCGATCGGGCTCAGTCTGATCCTGTCGTTCATCGCCTTCTGGACGACCCTGGGCGGGGCGAGCCAGGGGCATGGCGGGCCGGCGCACGACACATCCAGGTTTGTTTGGTTTGCGCTGGGGCCGACGAATCTCGAGTTGGGCTGGGTGCTGGACCCGCTGGCGGCGTCGATGCTGGTCATGGTGACATTGGTGGGGCTGCTGATCTTCGTCTACAGCGTGGGCTACATGGCGCACGACGAGAACTTCACGCGCTTCTTCAGCTTTTTGGCGCTGTTCGCCGCGGCGATGCTCGGTCTGGTGATTGCGAACAACCTGCTGCTCCTGTTCATTTGCTGGGAACTGGTGGGGCTCACATCGTATTTACTGATTGGATTCTGGTTCCACAAACCGAGCGCCGCCGCCGCGGCGAAGAAGGCGTTTCTGACCACCCGGGTTGGCGACATCGGCTTTCTGCTCGCGATCGTCTGGCTTTACGCCCAAACGGGCACGCTGCAGTTCTACGACGACGGCGCGGGCTGCCTCGAGCATTCGGCCCTGACCCGGTTGGTCACCCAGACGACCACGGGCGGGCTGGGGGTGGCGACGGCGATCAGCCTGCTGCTTTTCTGCGGGGCGATCGGCAAGTCCGGACAACTCCCGCTGCATGTCTGGCTGCCGGACGCGATGGAGGGGCCCACGCCGGTGAGCGCCTTGATCCATGCGGCGACGATGGTAGCGGCCGGCGTGTTTCTCGTGGCGCGCGTTTATCCGTTGATGGCGGTGCATCCGGATGGGGCGGCGGAGGCCACAACGGCGCTGCAGGCGGTGACCTGGGTGGGGGCGTTGACGGCGGTGTTTGCGGCGTCGATTGCGGTGGCTCAGACCGACATCAAGCGGATTCTGGCCTATTCGACCGTCTCGCAGCTCGGCTTCATGATGATGGGATTGGGCGTGGGGGGCGTGGCGGTGGGCATGTTTCACCTGATCACGCACGCGTTTTTCAAGGCGCTGCTGTTCCTCGGGGCCGGCTCGGTCATTCACGGCGTCCACGAGGAACAGGACATCCGGCGCATGGGCGGACTGCGCCGCTGGATGCCGGTCACGTTCGCAACCTATGGCGTCGGCATGATGGCTCTGGCCGGCGTGCCCTTGTTCTTCTCGGGATTCTGGAGCAAGGACGCCATCCTGCACGCCGCGCACGGCTGGACGGTGTCGGCGGCGCCGTTCTATCTGGGTTTGTGCGGGGCGCTTCTGACGGCGTTCTACATGACGCGCCAGGTCTGTTATGTGTTTGGCGGGGCGTACCGGGGCGGCGCCGGGCGGGCCGCGACGGCCCATGCATCGCGGCGCGACACGCCGCACGAGAGTCCGGCTGTGATGACGGCACCTTTGATTGTGCTGGCGGTATTCGCGGTGGTGTTGGGATTTGTCGGGACGCCGGTCTGGCCATGGTTTCAGGGCTATTTGACGGGCGAATCGGTCGAGTTTCACGCGAGCGCACTGCTGTCCCGGGAGCACTGGCCGATGATCGCCCTGTCGGCGCTGATTGTGCTGACCGGTTTCGGGCTGGGCTGGTACTGGTATGGGCGGCAGCCGATCACGAGCCCGGAGGCCCCGGACGCCATCGAGCGGTATCAACCGACCTTCTTCGCCGTGCTCCGGGGCAAGTACTATGTGGATGAGTTTTATGCCCGCACGGTTGTGCGCTGGCACGCGGCCTGGGCCTGGACCTGCGATACGTTCGACCGCTGGGTCTGGGGCGGGGTCGTTTACGCCATCAGCGCGGTTGTCGTCGGGTGCGCCTGGCTGACGCGGGCACTGGACGACTACGGCATCAACCTGGGATTCGACCGGGCCTGTCGGCAGATTGCCCGCGGCGGGCAGGCCGGCTCGCGCTTTCAGAGCGGGCAGGTGCACGACTATTTGCGCGCGCTGGGCATGGCGCTGGTGGTGCTGTTGCTGTTGTTCATTTGGGGCGATTCATGATGAACCCGTTTGGCTCCATCACGCTCCTGACATTGATCCCGCTGGTGGGCGGGTTGGTCGTAGCCGCCCTGCCGGCCGGGCAAAAGACACTCGCCCGGCGGCTGGGCCTTGGCGTGAGCTTGCTAGCCCTGGCTGTGGCGGGGGCGCTCTGGTCGGGATTCGACCGGGATTCGACTGCGTTGCAGTATGTCGAGCGACGGGCGTGGGTCCCGACGCTGGCCGTCGAGTACTTTGTGGGCGTGGACGGCATGGGATTGCTGATGGTGATGCTGGCGGCGCTGCTGGTGCCGCTGGCGCTCCTGGTGTCGTGGCGCATCGAGGAACGCGTCCCTCTCTACTTCGCGCTGGTGCTTTGGCTCGAAGCCGGGCTGTTCGGGGCGTTCACCGCGCTGAATTTCTTCCACTGGTTCCTGTTTTGGGAATTGAGCCTGATCCCGGCGTTCTTCCTGGTCAGGCTCTGGGGCGGTCCGGACCGCGGGTCGGCGGCGACGCAGTTCTTCATTTACACCATGGCGGGCAGCGTGGGTCTGCTGCTGGCCTTTCTCGCGCTGTTCCTCGCGACGGGCAAATTCGATTTCCTCGAACTCGCGGACTTGGGTCGGACCCATCAGACGGCGGCGCTTCTGCACGCCCACCTGGGCTGGTCCGGGATGTCGGCGGACGCACTGGCCCAAGCCGTCTTTTTCGGGGCGTTCCTGGGATTTGCGGTAAAGGTTCCGGTGCTGCCGTTCCACACGTGGCTGCCCTCGACGTACGCCGCGGCCCCAACGGGCACGACGATGCTTCTGACGGGGGCGCTGTCGAAGATGGGCGTGTACGGTTTCCTGCGGATTCTGCTGCCGATCTTTCCGGACCAGATGCGCGCGTGGGAGACGCCGCTCTTGGGGCTGGCCGTGCTGACGATTGTCTGCTCGGCGGCGGCGGCGTTTGCGCAGCGGGATGTGAAGCGGATGCTGGCCTACTCGTCGGTGAACCACCTCGGCTACTGTCTGCTGGGAATGTTCGCCGCGCTGCGGGTGACGGGAGAAGAGGCGCGCTGGGCGGTCGAGAAAGCGGCGGCCCTGAACGGCGTTCTGCTCCAGATGTTCAATCATGGGCTGACCGCCGCGATGCTCTTCGGTTTCGTGGCGCTGATCGAGCGGCGGGCCGGCGGCCTGCGCGGACTGGACGACTTCGGCGGGCTGCGGAAGCCGGCGCCCGTGCTCGCCGGTCTGATGGGGGTGGCGGCGTTTGGATCGCTGGGGTTGCCGGGCCTGAACGGATTCGTGGGCGAGTTCCTGATTTTCAAGGGCACATTTGCCCTGGCGCCGTGGGTCGCCGCGCTTTCGACGGCTGGGCTTCTCATCACCGCGGTGTTCCTGCTGACGTTCCTCGAACGGGTTTTTCACGGGCCGTTGCCGGCGCGGTGGGCGGCCTTCCCCGACCTGAGCCGGGCGGAGATCTGGATGGTTGCGCCCGCCACGGCGCTGATGTTCGTGCTGGGGATTTACCCGCAGTTGGTCATCGGCGTGATTCACCGTACCGTGCTCCTCTGGGTCGAGCGCCTGGGGCCTTGCTGATCATGTTCGCCTGGACAATCTACATTTCATTTGCGGGCGTGGCGGTCCTGATGCTCCTGCCGCGGGACCAGGGGGGGCGGGCGCGGTGGGTGGCGCTCGGCACGGCTCTGGCCGGGGCGATTGCGGCATTCGGCGGGGCATTCCAATACCAGGCGGGAAGCGGTCTGCAGACCATCGCAAGGACGAGTTGGATTCCGTCCCTGGGCATCGATTATCACCTCGCCGTCGACGGCATCAGCGTCACGCTGATCCTTCTGACGGCGGTGGCGGCGGTGGCGGGGATTCTCTTCTCGTGGAACATCACGGGGCGCGCGAAGGAGTTTTTCGCGTTCTACATGGCCCTGATTGGCGGAGTGTACGGAGTGTTCCTGAGCTTCGACGCGTTTGTCCTGTTCGTCTTCTACGAGATCGCGATCATCCCGAAGTACTTCCTGATCGCGATCTGGGGTTCGACCCGCAAGGAATACGGCGCGATGAAGCTGGCGCTCTACTCATTCGCCGGAAGCGCGCTGGTCCTGATCGGCCTGATCGGGACGTTTGTCGTGGCGCGATCCCAGACGGGCGTACCGACATTCGATCTGACTGCTCTGGCGCAGGTCGACTATCCGGAGAGCTTTCAGCGGTGGGCTTTGCCGCTGGTCTTTGTGGGCTTTGGGATTCTGGCGGGTCTGTGGCCGTTTCACACCTGGGCGCCGACCGGTCACGTGGCCGCCCCGACCGGGGCGTCGATGCTTTTGGCGGGGGTTGTGATGAAGCTGGGGGCGTACGGCTGTCTGCGGGTTGCCATGACCCTGTTCCCCGCGGGTCTGAGGCACTGGCAGACGGAGATCGCGGTGTTGGCTGTCGTGGGCATCGTGGCGGGTGCGATGACGGCGTTGGTCCAGAAGGATTTCAAGTTTGTGATCGGCTATTCGAGTGTGAGCCACATGGGATTTGTCCTGCTGGGGCTGGCCACGCTGAACGAGGTGGGGCTCAGCGGCGCCGTGCTGCAGATGTTCTCGCACGGCGTCATCGCGGGCCTGCTCTTCGCCGTTGTGGGCCGGATGGTGTACGACCGGACGCATACGCGGCAGTTGGACGAACTCGAAGGGATGCGCCTGGCCCGAGCGATGCCGTTCGCAGCCGTCACGTTTGTGTTGGCCGGCATGGCCTCGATGGGGCTGCCCGGTTTCAGCGGGTTCGTGGCCGAATTGCAGGTTTTGATCGGGTCGTGGCGGGCGTTCCCGACCGCCGGCCTGGCGGCGGGCGTGGGGATTGTGCTGGGTGTGGCGTATCTGTTGCGGGCGCTTCAGCGCGCCTTCTTCGCCGATTCGGCGGGTGACGCGCGCGGCGAACCGGCGGGAGAGGCGATCGAGCCCATTTCGCTTCCCGAGCGGGCGGGGGCGATTCTGCTCTTGGGGGCGACGTTGGCGATCGGACTTTATCCGCGGCTGCTACTGGACTTCATTGCGCCGAGCGTGACGTCCTTGATCCAGGGCCTCGAGAGGGGAGGTGGATCGTGACAGGCGTGGGTTACAGCGATTTGCTGGCGGCGTTGGCGCCGGAGACAGCGCTCGTGCTGGCGGCTGTGGCGGTGCTGTTTGTCGACATGGGGCTCATGCGGTCGGCGCCCCTGCGGCAGCGGTTTCTGACGGCCTGCGCGGTGGCGGGACTTGGCTGTCTGGTGACGTTGGGGATTCTCGCATCGAGCGGGGCGCATCTGCGGTTTCTGGACGGGGTGCTGGTGGTCGATTCCCTGACCCAATGGGTCAAGGTCTTCCTGGTGGTGCTGACGCTGTTCACCGCGGGCATCTCGGCGCAGGCGGAGTTCACCGAGCATGTGGGCGAGTATTTCGCGCTCGTGCTGCTCGCCACGGTGGGAATGATGTTCCTGGTGAGCACCGAAGAGATTCTGATGATCTTCGTGTCGCTCGAACTGACCAGCCTCTCGCTCTACGTGCTGGCGGCGCTGGACAAACGAACGCGCCATGCCAGCGAGGCGGCGCTGAAGTATTTTCTGTTCGGCAGCGTGGCCGCCGCATTCACCCTGTTCGGATTGAGCCTGGTTTACGGGTTGTCGGGAGCGACCAACCTGACCGGGATCGCGGCCGGCCTGCGGGCGCATCGCAGCGATCCGCTGCTCGCCGTGGCCGTGGTGATGGTGATCATGGGATTCGGATTCAAGGTGGCCGTGGTGCCGTTTCATTTGTGGGCGCCCGACGCCTACGAAGGCGCACCCGTCCCGGCCGCCGCCCTGATCGCGTCGGGATCGAAGGTAGCGAGCTTTTTCGTGCTGGCCAAGATCGCCGTGCTGGGATTCGCGGGTGTGGAAGGCAGCGGCGCGTGGGGACAGTTGCGCGCGGGTTGGCTGCCGGTGCTGGCGGTTTTGGCCGTGGGCTCGATGGTGTTGGGCAATCTCACGGCGATTGCGCAGGGGCATCTGCGGCGGCTTTTGGCCTATTCGGCCATTGCGCATGCGGGCTACGTCCTGCTCGGGCTGATGGCGATGGGCTATCCTTCGCAGCGTTCCGCGGCGCTGGCCGCGGTCCTGTATTATGTGGCGACGTACGGGCTGACGACCGTGGGAGCATTCGGTGTGGCGTCGGTGATCGAGCGGGTATTGGGCAATGGACGAATCGACGCGCTGGCCGGGCTCAGCCGGCGGTCGCCGCTGCTGGCCTTGTGTCTGATGGTCTTCTTGTTGTCGCTTGCCGGCATTCCACCCCTGGCTGGGTTCTTCGGGAAGTTCGGTTTGTTCACGGCGGCCATGGGCGCCGACCCCGCGGGCCTGGGCCTTTTGTGGCTGGTCGGCATCGCGATCGCGATGAGCACAGTGTCGTTGTACTATTACTTGCGCGTCCTGAAACAGGCGTATGTCGTCGCGGGCGACGAAGAGGCCTCGCGGATTGTCGTGCCGTGGACTGACCGCCTTGTGCTGATCGCGGCGGCGGTCGGCGTCTTCCTGTTGGGGGCATTGCCTGAGTTGCTGCTCGGTCCCCTGGCGCGTGCAATTGCTGGCGGAAACGGCTTCTGATCCGCCACGCCCGAAGCAACGGCAGCAAGACGTCTCAAGCCGCCGGTGGAGGCGATTCAGACCGGCGCTTGACGCTGCGTGCGGATTGCCAACAGACTGGCCGTCATGTTCAAGATGATCGGTGGCGACGGCCGCGAGTACGGTCCGGCGACCGTGGAGGAGTTGAGCGTATGGATTCTGGATCATCGGGCTAATGGCCAGACGATGGTTCAGGTCGAAGGCAGTTCGGAGTGGCAGCCTCTGTCCACAGTGCCTGAGTTCGCGGAGGTTTTGCGCCGGGCGTATCCCGACGCGGCTGCCGGCCCGACGCGATCCGAATCGTCGACGCATGGAACTATCGGGACAATCGAGGCGTGGAATGCCGTGCCGGCGGCGACCCTCAGTGCCGGCGATTGTTTGGGGCGCGGGTGGGTGTTCTTGCGCCGGCATTTCCTGCTGGTGTCGGCGGGCTGCGCGCTGGTTTGGGCCATTCTGACCCTCAGCGCGATGGCCACATGCATCGGGGGCGTGCTCGGCCTTATCCTGAGCGGCGCGCTTTATGGCGGGTTGATGCTGCTTTACCTGCGCTTGATGCGGGGCCAACCGGCGTCTCTTGGCACTCTCTTCACCTGCTTTGGCCCGCGGTTTGTCCCGCTCATGCTCATCGCGATCGTGACTCAGGTGTTCAGCCAAATCGGCCTGCTCTTCTGTCTGGTCCCCGGTCTGATCCTCAAGGTGATCTGGGCGTTCGCCCTCCCGCTGGCTGCCGATCGCGGTCTGGTTTTCTGGCCGGCGCTGGAACTGAGCCGGCGCACCGCGCAGCGTCATTTTTTCAATCTGGCGCTGTTGATGTGCGTGGCGTTCCTGCCGCTACTGGTTTTCGAAGTGTACGGTGGCCTGCGGATGATGACGTTTCTGACCGATGTCCTGGGGCCGCCGGGCACGTGGACACTCGATGCCATTCAGGACAAGAAATCTCAACTCGGCGAGTTCATGATGACCCTGGGTTTGCAGGAACAACTCGTTGTTCTGTTGAGCATGCCGTTTGGGTATGCGGCGTTGCTCCAAGCGTATGAAGACCTCTTCGGACCGCGCCGGGCAGGAGCCGATCGATAAGCCCACGGCCTGGGCCTGCACGATCACGAACGCGGCCGCTCTTCCCGGCCTGGGCACGATCGCCGGCGGCTGCAAGGTGGGGTATGTCCAGGCCGCGTGTGCGCTCAGCGGCTTTGCACTAAGCCTGGGCGGCCTGGTGGCGCATCTGCGCGTCTGGTTTGACACCGGAGAGATGCCGGAAGGGTTCACCCGGGGTCTGATGGTGGCGGTGCTTGGGTTGGGGCTCTTTGCGTCTGCGTGGCTCTGGGCCCTGGCCAGCAGCATCCGCATGCATCGCCGAGCCGCGCGCCCCTCGCCGGCGCCGAAATCCAATGACGCCCCCCATTCTCCAATCCCGCCCCGACTCTGAGCCGGAAGGCTGGACTGGCCCCTGGCCGGCATGGCTGTTTCTTGGGCTCCTGGGCCTGCTTGTCGGCGCGCGTTTTGCCGAACTCTGGCGGCTCCCTCTGCCCCATTGCTGGTTCAAGACGATCACCGGATTGCCCTGCGCCTTCTGCGGCGCCACGCGCGCGGCGTCCGCTGCCGCCGGACTGGACCTTGCGACTGCGATCCGGCTCAACCCTCTGGCGTGCGCGTTGGGCGCGGCGGTCCTCGCCCTGTTTGTCGCGTGGGGGGCGGATCGGTGGTTGGGGACGCGCTGGGGTCTGTGGCTGCGGGGCCGGGCGTCTTGGCCCTGGTACTGGATTGGCCTGGCGGCCCTGGTCCTCAACTGGATCTACCTGCTGGCCGCCAGGGACGGTTGATGTCCGGAAGTCGGACTCCGCGAAGCTTTGTGAAACACCCGGGCTAAGGCGGCTCTCGATCTCAGTCAGAAGAACGGATTGTGCGCCCTCTCCTCCGCCACGGTCGTGAGCGGGCCGTGGCCGGGACAGAGGAGCGTGGCGGGCGGCAGGGTGAGGATGCACTCGCGGATTCTCTGTTTGGCGAGAAGCGCCTGGCCGGTCGCCCGGCCCATTGACCCGGCGAACAGTGCGTCGCCCACAATCGCCACGTGCGGCGCGTCGTCCGGCCATGTGCCAATGACGTAAGTCACACCGTCCTCGGCATGGCCGGGCGTGTTGCGATGCGTGATGCGCAGGCTGCCAAGTTGAAGGCACTCGTCCGGGCGGTTCCGTTGATCGACCGATGCGGTCCGTGAACTCGAGTGCAGGCGCATTTTGGGAAAGCGTGCGCGAATGGCCGGCAGGGCGGCGACATGGTCGACGTGGCCGTGCGTGATGAAAAGGTGGCGCATCTCGAGACCGTGCTCCTGGATCAGGGCAAAGACCGGAGCCGGATCGAAGCCGGTGTCGAACAGGGCGGCGTCGCGCGTCACTTCATCCCAGGCGAGGTAGGCGTTGACGCTCATCTCCGCTGCGGTGGTGATGACCCTGAACTGGCGCCATGTGTCGAGGTTTACAGGCCGCGGATTCCAGCCCTCGGCAATGGCCCGCAGTTTAGGCGCATCGAGTCCGACCAGGGCGGCAAGCGCCTCGAGGTTATAAGGTCTGCTGGCGGCGCCGCTTTCTTCGAGTGTTTTGAGTTCGGGGATCGTGAGACTGGCGGCGGCGGCGGCCGGTTCGAGGCTGATGCCGGCATGCAAGCGCCCTTTGCGGAGGATATCGCCAAGGTGGTCTTCGAGGTTCATGCGCGGAAGTCTAGAGGATCCCAAGCATGCTGCACATTGGAATCGTACCCGACAGGGTCAGCCCTTAAGATATTAGAAACGCCGGTGACAAGGACCGGGACTTTTGGACATCGTGATCCGCAGGGTTTGCGGAATGGCGCGGTTGCGGCTTTATTGGTTTCTGTGGATACCGATGCCATACGGACGAGGTCCGGTTTCTCAATCACAGGCATGACGTGCCAGGGTTGCGCGCGCAACGCAACCCAGGCGATTCAGGGCGTTGCAGGTGTGGCCAACGCAGTCGTGGATCTGACGGCGGCCCGGGCGACAGTGTGGTGGGAGCCGGGCCGGACCGCGGACGATAAGGCCGTGGTCGCCGCCGTCCAACGAGCCGGGTTTGGCGCGACGGCTCTTGACGCTGAAAACGTGGATGTGCCGGGAACATCGGGCGACCGCGCGAGCCACGGCATCGAGGTCTGGTCTCCGCTGGCGGGTTGGCGGTTCAACGTCGTGGTGGGCGGGGCGGTGACCTTGGTGCTGATGGTTGGGGAGTGGGTGTTGGGTCTGGGGATGACCCGATGGTTCCAGTGGCTCGCGTTCGGTCTAGCCCTGCCGGTTCAGATCGCTTGCGGATCGCGATTCTACCGGGGCGCGTTCAACCAGCTGCGGGTTGGAAAGGCGAACATGGACATGCTGGTGGCTTTGGGCTCGACCACGGCGTTCGTCTACAGCACCTGGGGCCTGTTCGCAGGCGCCCCAACGCATCTGTACTTCATGGAGGCGGTGGGCATCCTGACCCTGATCAGCCTCGGACATTGGCTCGAAGCCGCCGCCACGGCGCGAGCGTCCGCCGCCCTTCGCAGCCTCATCGAGTTGGCGCCGCCCAAGGCCCGGCGCCTTGGCCCGGACGGCGCGGAGTCGGCTGTCCCGGTCGCCACATTGGTGATCGGAGACCGCATTCTGCTTGCACCAGGCGACCGCGTCCCGACCGACGGCGAGGTTATCGACGGCGAGTCGGCACTCGACGAGTCGATGCTGACCGGCGAGTCGATGCCGGTCGAGAAGAGGGCGGGGGCGAAGGTCTACGCCGGCACGATCAACGGCAGCGGGCGATTGGTGGCGCGAGTGACGGCGATTGGCGAAGACACCGCTCTGGCGAACATCATCGCGGTCGTCCAGCGGGCGCAGAACAGCCGGGCCATGATTCAGAAGCTCGGAGACCGGGTCAGCGCCGTGTTTGTGCCGGCCGTGGTGCTGGTCGCGATCGCGACGGGTTTGTGGTGGGGACTCGATTACGCGTCGGCCCAGGAGACTGCCGGGCGGGTCATGGCCTGGTTATGGGCGGTCACTCTGCCAGCGACGCCCCTGGCCGCGGCATTCATCCATGCCGCGGCGGTGTTGATTGTCGCCTGTCCCTGCGCAATGGGCCTGGCGACTCCGGCCGCCATCATGGCCGGCGCCAATGCCGCAGCGCGGCGCGGTCTGCTGATCCGCGACGGCGCGGCGCTCGAGAAGAGCGGACGCATCACGGCCGTGCTGTTCGACAAGACCGGCACACTGACCCAGGGCAAGGTGAGCGTGGCTGCGTTTGCGGATTTGAGAGCGGGCTCGGGACGGGATGGAACCGCGCAGGCGCTGGCAGCCGATCTGGCCGAGCCGTCGCGGCACCCGCTCAGCGTGGCAATTGCGGCGTGGGGGCGCATCCGGCCCCAGGCGAGGACGGTCGGATTGGCCAAGGCGCCCGCTCTCGAGAATTGGCGCGAAGTCCGCGGATGCGGAGTCGAGGCGCGCCGGGACGGAGCCGTTGTTCGACTGGGATCGCTTCGCTGGCTGCGCGAGGGCGGTGTTGATGTCACGCCGGCAACGCGATTCATTGCCGAGTGGACGGAGCGAGGCGCGACCGTGTTGGGGGTGGCGAAGGGCGGCGCTTTGGACGGGATGATGGCATTGACGGACACGCTGAAGGCCGGAGCGGAGGACGTGGTGGCAGCGATTCGTTCCCAGGGAAAGGAAGTGTATCTGGTGACAGGCGATCAGGCGGCGACGGCCGCGGCCATCGCGCGACAGGCTGGGATCGATCCAACACGCGTTTTTGCCGAGGTCCCGCCCGAGCGGAAGGCGGAGATTGTGCAGCGTTTGCAGGAGCAGGGACAGAGGGTGGCGTTTGTTGGCGACGGAATCAACGACGCCCCGGCGCTCGAACAGGCGGACCTGGGGATCGCAGTCAGCCGAGCCAGCGATGTTGCGCGCGAGGCGGCCGACATCATCCTGCTGCGGTCGGACATCGAGGCGATTCCGGAGGCGATGGGACTGGCGCGGGCGACGCTTCGCACGATCCGGCAGAATCTGTTTTGGGCCTTTTTCTACAATGCGGCGGCGGTGCCGCTGGCGGCACTCGGGTTTCTCAGTCCGCTGGTTTGCGCGGCGGCGATGGGTCTATCGGATGTTCTGGTAATCGGCAACGCGCTGCGTCTGCGGCGTTGGCGATATCGCAACTGGAATCCTTGATCCCTTCAACGCAGCTCAGAAACTTGATCCGTCTGCAAGGCGTTTGACCGGTCGAGGATTCTAACTGCGCGTCAACTGGAGGCCGGTCTCGGAGAGGCTCAGGTTTACGAACCGCGCCCGCGAGTTGGGCGGGGACTCGATCAAGGAGCGGCGGACGCGCTTGGCGGCTTCCTCGTCTTTGGCGAGCATGAGGAAGAAGCCGCCGCCGCCGGCGCCCAGGAGTTTGGCGGCCGCCAGCCAGTCGCCAACCTGGTCGAGGATGCGCTGGGTTTCGGGCGGGTTGGTGCCGGCATCGAGCCGCTGGTTCAACTGCCAACTGCGGCGGATGACCTCGCCGAGCGCGGCATAATCGCATTGCTGGAGGGCATCGCAGGCGCGCGCCGCGTTGGCGCCGATATCGCCAATGGTGGCCAGGTGTTCCGGCGAATTCAGGAAGATGCCGCGCACGATCTCGTGGAGGATGCCTTTGGCGAGCCGGGTCACACCGGTGTAATAGAGCAGCATCAGCGTGTTGGCGTAGGCGGGCTCGAACAAATGATGCGGGAGCCACCGCACTCTCGGCTTCTGCGCCAGGCCCGGCGTGGTCTCGACGAGTTTGAGTCCGCGGAAGATGGCCCCAGCCTGATCCTGCCAGCCGCCGCCCGTGGTAAGCATTTGCTCGAGGGCGAGCGTTCTCGAGGACAGGACGTCGCGGTCCCACCCGAGTCCGCACAGTTCGCCGACGGTTGCGAGCAGGGTGGCGGCGAGGATGCTGCTGGTGCCCAGTCCGGAGCCTTTGGGGACCGCGGCGAGCATCGAGATCTCGATGCCGCCGCCGAAATCGAGCAGTTGCTCTTCCAAGGTTGCGAATCTGCCGTGGGCGTGGAAGCGGGGGAGGAATCCCACCAGGGCCAAGGCGGCCTTGGCGAGCCCGAACTCGCTTCCGGGCTGACCGCATGTGTCGAGATCCTCATAGCTGCGGATCCGTTGCTCGACGCCCAGGTCGATCGAGCGCAGGACGATTTCAGGCCGCGGACACAACTTGCAGAAGACCTGGATGGGCGGCTGTCCGTTGAGGTCCACCGCCACATTCACCACCTGGCCTCCGAATTCCAGACAGTAAGGCGGGGTGTCGGTCCAGCCCCCCGCGAGATCGAGCCGCACTGGGCTGCGTCCCCAGATGATCTGGTCTTCGAGGATGTTGCGTCGCGGGAGCACAGGCTGCAACTGAACCTCCTGAACGATCAACTCGCGCAGGCGGGCGAAAGCGCTCTGTTCGAGTTGTTCCCAGTCGGGTTGCCGGCGATGCCGCAGCACGGCCGATCGGAACATCTCGTCGTGGACGCGATGGAGCGGTTCGACCGGCTGGGGGGCATCGGCATTCGAGGGCTGTTCGGGGAGCGGGTCGGGGGTCTCGGCGAACATCCGGGCAGTCGCCTCGAGGTCAAGCCGGTAAAAGACGCTCCAGCGCGAGTTGCGCAGCATGGGGAGCAGGCATTGGCGCCGGCGCTGGGCCCGTTGCCGGTAGAGGCGTTCGAGGTTGACCTGCTGGCTGAGGCCCTCGGCCGAAAGCCGCCGCGCCTCGCGCCAGAGAGTCGCGAGTTTCGGGTCGTGTGCGGGGTCGGGGGCGCACAGCCACTCGATGAACCGCGGGGCCAGCGTCTCGGGTTCGAGCACGGGGAACAGGGGCACCTGCTGGAGATCGACGCCCGGGTCGAGGCCGGTCGCGCGCAAAGCGATCTGTCGGCGGGCGAACCAATCGGGCGCCGGGGCCCCCAGCCAGAGGGTCAGCGGGTCCCCGACCGGGCCGCGGAACTCGTCGTTGATACCATAGAACCGCACTGCGTATGCGGTGTCCCCCACGGGGACGAAATCCAGGCAGACCCCCGACTCGAGCCGCAGATCCCAGGCGTTGTCCGGGATGCCGGTCAACACGTGCTCGGAGCCGAGGTTCCACGTCCGCGGCACGACGCTGTTCTCGACCCAGAGGGTGTGGTTCTTATCGAGACCGATCGGCAGGTCGAATCGGCAGTTGAGGCGGTAGATGTCCGGATGCCTTTTGACGCCGGTGATGCCCAGTCGGGTCTCGTCCAACTGGGTGTTTTGCAGCGCCGAGATCGAGTCGATCATCTGGCGGCTTGTGCCGAAGTGGTGGAATCGCGCCTCGGGAAGCGCCACGACAGCGCAGCTCAGGGCGCTGATCTCAGGGTCGGGCTCGACGGGGGAAGTGCCGAGCGACAATCCGAACTGGCTGTAGAGCTCGTAGTTCGACGCGCGATCGCCGGCAAAGCCGCTCCCCTTCCAGCCGCACCGTTGCATGAGAACGCGGATCGCGCGTTCGCTCAGCAGCCACATGCCTGTGTCGACCAGCGGGAAACAATCGCCCGCCGCCTCGCGGATTTGGGCTGGACTGGGCTTCTGCAGAAAGAACGCGAGTTCTGTCGGGCGGCGGCGATTGGCGAAGAACACCCCGTGATGCCGGGCTTTCTCGGGCGGCACCCACATGCCCAGCCCCAGGACGTCCACAGCGGGAAACGGAGGGAGCTGGCGGGCGAATTCGAGCAGCACATCGCCGCTGGCAACCATCGCCACGCATCCGGAGGGCGCGTGGTCCAAGACCCGCCGGTAGGCTGGCAGTTGCAGATCGAGCAGCGTTTGATCGAGCCTCTGTCCGCGCGCCCAGCGGAAGACGGGGGTGGGCATGAGCAGCTTGCCCACCGGCGCGTAGGCGGGCAGCCGCCGGCTTTGGCCGCCGCCGTGGATGATGAGCTTGCGGCTTTGGCCGAGCCATTGGGCGAAGGGAGAGGCAGGCTCCGTTGCGCGCCAGGCCTCGGCCAGGACGTGGGCGGTGCCTCCTCCGGATCCGATGTGCGGGCCGGGCGGGTCACTCGTGGCGAACCACTCGGGACGCGGGCGTCCTTCGAGGGCTTCAAACGACTCCGCCATGCGCGACGGAAGCGACAACAGGACCTGCATCGGGAGACGAGTTGCGTTCATGCGAACGGCGCGATGGTGTCATCCGATCGAGGGCGCGTCGAGCCGATTGCTGCCCGGTGTGGGCGCTGACGGCCGGATGAACCTCCGACACGCGGTGCTTTCCGTCGGCCAAGTTTCCAATTAGGGTGCGGCGAAATGAAATCCTCGATGCGGCTCGAGTACTACTTTGTCCAGTCGCTCACGCTGATCCGTGTCCCATTGATCCTCGCTTTCCTGGCGATCAGCGTGTTTGGCGGCGTCCCGCTCTCCGCCGGGTGGTTCGTCGCCGCCTTGGGCGCGATGATTCTGTCGGCGGTCACCGATTTGTTCGACGGCTACTTTGCGCGCCGGTTCGGGGTGACCTCGAGGCTGGGCAGCCACGCCGATCCCCTGACGGACAAGATCTTCTACCTGACGACGTTTCCGACCCTGGTCTACCTGGCCGCCCGAGACGGACAACTCGGGCACGCGCGCATCCTATTGGTCCTTGCGATCCTGTTTCTGCTGCGGGATCAGTGGGTGTCGTTCCTCCGCTCGATTGGCGCGCTCCACGACATCAGCGCGAAGGCGAATTGGTCGGGCAAGGTGCGGACCCTGATCTCGTTCCCGACGATCTGCCTGATCTATTACTTTCTGCAGGCTCCAGCGGATTGGATCTTGCGCCCGCCTGCGTGGCTGGTGCACGGCCTCGAGGGCCTGAGCATGCTAATCAACCTCATCTCGATCGGCGTGTATACACAGCGGTTTCTGCCCGCCCTGCGGGCTGAATTGCGGCCTGAGACTTGACTCATTTGGCGCGGATTTCAGGTCAAATGTGACGGTGACCGGTCAGATGACGTCATAAGTTGGTGAGAAATGCGGGCTGAAGCGCTTCACAAACCGCGCCACAGGATATCCAGGGCAAGGATGGCGTAGGCGCTGACGAGGTGGGGGTCTTTCTCCCACCAGCGGTTGTGCGTGTTGACCCACGATCCGTCGGCGTTCTGCAGGTTCATCAGGCGCAGCGCAAGCTCGCGGCGCCACGCAATCTGGCGTCCGTCCTTGAGTTCGAGTGTGTCCATGCCGCAGGTGTTGAGGGCTTTGGCCATCAGATGCAGGTAGTAGTAGTATCCCTGCTCTCCCATGCCCGGATTCTCGTCGAGTGTGTAGTGGGCGCGCAGCCAATCGACCGCCCCCGCCACGCGCGGATCGTTCCGATCGAGACGGGCGTACACGTAGCTGAGCAGTCCCGCGTAGCTGATGCTGCCGTAGGAACGGAGCGCGACGCGCCCAGTCGCCGCATTGGTCACTCCGCCCGCCATGCTGTATCCGGGATAATAGACGAACCCGCCCCGATCCTCGGGGGCGTCGGAGACCCAGGGCTGACGGTTGTGACTCGGGAGATTCTGGCAGTTCTGGATGAACTGGATGGCCGCGTCCCAGTTCAGGGGGCGGGTCCCGGCGGGCAGTCGGTCCTGGACGAGGTGGTCCGTGGCCCGCAGAGCTTCGAGGGCGACAAGCGTGTTGTTGAGGTCGGCATGTTGGTTCTTGTCGCCATACCCGACACCCCCATCGAGGGGCGTATCGAGTTTGCCCGGCTCGCCGAAGTCATTCTGTGAACGCGCCAGAAATCCGTGGGCGCGCCGGAGCATGTCGTGATGCTCGGGCCGGTTGGCGAGGGCCAACGCGGTCGCGGTGATTGCCGTGTTGTAGTTGATCAGGCTGCCGCGGTGGAGGCTGCCATCGGGATGGGCGCTCGACGCCAGGTAATCGATCGCCTTCGAAATGGCCGGGGGCGGATTGGTTCGGTAGCGTCCGCTGGGATCGCCGAGGAAGCCGCTGACAACCAAGGCGGTCAGGGCCGGATGATCCGCGGTTGACCACCAGCCGGCGGCGTCCTGCCGCGTCAGGAGCCAGGTCAAACCGCGGTCGATCGCGTGCTGCACTTCGTTGCGCAGCGAGAGATCGGGAGCGCGGTCCGGGGGAATCACCTGGCTCGTGGCGGCCGCTCCCGAGAGGAGCGCGCAAACAGTCGACACAATCCACGCCGCGTGCTTGGCGGCCCGACACCTTGTCGCAAACGAGCGCATCGCCGCCCAGTCTACTGCAAGAGGCGGGGCGGAGCCAAGCCGGGACCGGAGCTAAATGAAAGGGATGACACACGCATATTCAGATGCGATCCCGTTGCCTTACCGGGCGAGTTCGGCTCAATTCTGCTTCTTGAGCTTGAGCGTGGCGCGAGCGGGGTAGGAGATGCTGCCGTAGTCGCTGACGCCGTGCAATCGGACTTCGAGGCCCTGGGCTGGGCTGCCGGTGAACACGGCGGCCATCTTGGTGTTTTTATCGGCGGTCTTGCTTTCGAGGCGCAGGGTCAATTCGCCGGCTTCCAGATTCCACGTGCCGCGGCTGAGAGCGCCACGATTGTCATAGCCGGTGTATTTGACCTCGGATGTGTCGGGTTCGAGAGCGCTGTAGCCCTTGAATTCCATGTCCGAACCCACTTTGCCGTGCATCGCGACGACATGCTTGTTGAGGTCCCACGAGAATTCGAGAGTGACCGTGGTTGCGTCATCGGTCGATCCCTGCCATTTGCCGAGCATCCAGGAGGCGTTTCCCTGGTCGACCATGTCTTCGAGGGTGGTTTGGGCCAGGAGGCCGGTCCATGTGGCACATGTCAAGAGTCCCACGGCGATCGCTCGAGCTATTACAACAGTCGTCCTCACAGCAGTGATCCTTTCTGTGTTGCGTTTTAGGGTCCCGCCACTGGACCGGGCGGCGGCATGCCGACGGCAGGCGGAGACCGGCGCACTGTAGCCGGTCTGGACGATTGCGCAAGGTCTGGTGTCGGTTTGTGTCGGATCGGCAGCGCCAATTCATGAAGTCGAAAAGGTCGGAGTGGGGACGGCTCGTCCCCCGCCATGTCAAGTGAAGAAGGCGTGTGTCGGCGACGGGGCTGTCGCCGCTCCACTCCATGAATCGGCCCTGTCGGATCGGACGGGTGCCATGTTTCGCTTGAGGAAGAGCCGATTTTTCCACTACCGTCCGACCCCATGCACGTCCGCTTGACCAGTCCGCGCGTTGTGGGGGCTTTTGTACGCACTGCCTGTCGCCCCGGTTGGTGGCGGGTCGAGATTTGCTTGTCGCTTTGCCTTTGGGCTGGGGGGTGGGCGCGGGCGGCTGACACGGAACAATATCTTTCGCCGGTGGCAATCGCCGCCTCTCCCGATGGCGCGACCCTTTTTGTGGCTGCCGGGACGGCTGGGCGGGTGCTGATTGTCGACGCCGCGAGCGGCCAGGTCTGGAGCGCGACCGCACTCGGGGGCCATGCGAACGCGCTGGCGCTTGCGCCGGACGGAACGCGGTTGATCGTGGCAACTGGCGAGGCGTCCGGTCAGATCGAGGTCTGCGACGCGCGTTCGGGACGCGTCGAGCGATTGGTGCGCGCCGGCCACACCCCGTCCGCGCTCGCGGTATCACCGGATGGCTTGCGGCTCTACGTCGCGAACCGGTTCAACCACGACGTCAGCGTGATCGACTGGAAGGGGGGGCGGGAGCTTGGGCGCATTCCGGTCGTGCGGGAGCCTGTTGCCCTGGTCCTGACGCCGGATGGGCGGCGTTTGTTTGTGGGCAATCACCTTCCCGCGGGCCGGGCGGACGCGGCGGAAATTGCGGCGGCGATCACCGTGATCGACACGGAACGGCTTGAACCGGCGGCCCAGATTCAGCTTCCAAATGGCAGCACGGCGGTGCGCGGTCTGGCGATGTCGGGCGACGGCGAGATTGTGTACGCGACGCACGGGCTTGGGCGCTACCAGATGCCCACAACGCAGTTGGACCGCGGCTGGATGAACACCTCGGCATTGAGTGTGATCGATGCGGCCAAGGCGGAACGCATCAACACGGTGTTGGTGGACGACGTGGACCTGGGCGCTGCGAATCCATGGGGCGTGGCCTGTTCGAGCGACGGGCGCTGGATTGTCGTCAGCCACGCCGGCACGCACGAGGTGAGCATCATCGACCAGCCCGGTCTGATCGAGAAGCTGCGTCGGATTGGGGCGGGTGAACGGGTTGATGGGGCGAGTCTTTCGTCCGAGGATGTGCCGAACGATCTGAGTTTCCTGGTCGGGTTGCGGCGCCGGGTGAATCTGAGTGGGGAGGGGCCGCGGGGGGTGGTTTTGGTGGGCGAGCGTTTGTTCGTTGCCGAGTACTACTCGGACAGTCTGGGTCTGTTGGATTTGGCCACCGCCGGGCCGCTGCGGGCCAAGTCGTTTCCGCTCGGTCCGGCAGTGGCGCCGACGCAGGCGCGGCGCGGCGAGATGCTCTTCAACGATGCGCGGCTCTGTTTTCAGCACTGGCAGAGCTGCGCCAGTTGCCACCCGGACGCCCGGGTGGACGGGTTGAACTGGGACCTTCTCAACGACGGGCTGGGCAATCCGAAAAACACCAAGAACATGCTGCTCAGCCACGAGACGCCGCCAGCGATGATCATGGGTGTGCGCGAGACGGCCGAGGATGCGGTGCGCGCCGGCATTCGTCACATTCAGTTTCTGGTGCGACCCGAGGAAGAGGCGGTTGCCATCGACGTCTACCTCAAGAATCTCCGACCCGGCCTCAGCCCCCATCGGCAAGGCAAGGACTTGAGCGCGGCGGCGCAGCGGGGCCAGCAGATTTTCCAGCGCGCCGGGTGCGCCGAGTGCCATCCGCCGCCCCTGTACACCGACTTGCGACGTCACGATGTCGGCACGGGGACCGGGCGTGAACAGGGGAAGTCGATGGACACGCCGACGCTGATCGAGTGTTGGCGGACCGCGCCGTATCTGCATGACGGGCGGGCCGCCACCATGCGCGACGTGCTGGGCGAGGCGAATCCGGACGATCGTCACGGGCGGACCTCGGGCCTGACGCCGATCGAGTTGAGCGATTTGGCCGAGTACGTGCTTTCGCTCTGAGCGGATGCGTTTTCTGAGCGCGTGCCCAAGACAGGCCGCTGATGTCGACGAGGCGCGACCGGGGGTGGTCGCGCCCCGGTATGGGCATCAGGCGCCGAACTTGTCGAACATCCGCGCGTTGGCCTGCATGAGGCGGATGAGGTACTTGGCTTTGAAGACGCCGAGCGATCCCATGTTCGAGCCCGTCTCGGTGAAGCGCTCGAGTTTGTCTGATCCGCTCAACGCGGAGTGCACGAGGACCGGCTGGGGGTGCCACGAGTGGCCCTTGACCGCGCACGGCGTCGAGTGATCGCCGGTGATGGCGATGACGTCAGGCTTTTTGCGGAGGAGGATCGGGAGGGCGGCGTCGAAATCCTCAATCGCCTTCTTTTTGGCTTCGAAGTTGCCGTCTTCTCCGGCCTTGTCGGTGTACTTGTAGTGGATGAAGAAGAAGTCGTAGTTGTCGTATTCCGCGAGGTAACGCTCGAATTGTTCGGCGATGGTCTTGGGCCCTTCGATCTTGGTCATGCCGACCAACTGGGCGAGTCCCTTGTACATCGGGTAGACCGCCAGACAGGCCGCCTTGAGTTGGTAGCGGTCCTGGAAGAGCGGAATCCGGGGCTGATGGGCGATGCCACGCATCAGGAACCCGTTGGCCCGCGGATGCTTGGCGAGCAGCGGCAACGCCCGCTTGTAGAAGTCCGCCACGATTTTCGCCGTCTTCACCTGCGCCACCGATTTCTCGTTCTCGGGCTTAGCGATGGCGATCGGCTGGCCTTCCCGGTTCGGATCGGTCGATGACAGCGGGCCGGCCAGGCCTTCGCCGCGGAAGACGACGACGAACCGGTGTTCCTTGCCGGGCTGGATGATGACCTCGACTTCGCTGCCTTTCGGGCCGGCCCTCTTGATTCCCCGCGAAAGGATACCGCAGAGTTCCTCGCACACGTCGGTGGAAATTCGGCCCGCGCGGCGGTCGATGATGATCCCCTTGGGATCGAGAGAGCAGAAATTGGCGCGGGCGGCCACATCGCCGGCTTTGAGTTGCACGCCCAGGCCCAGGGCCTCGATAACGCCGCGTCCGACCTGGTACTCGATCGGGTCATAACCGAACAGGGCCAGGTGGCCCGGGCCGCTGCCAGGCGTGATGCCCTGCGCCACGGGTATCATGCGGCCCTGGGCGCAGCCTTGGGCGACAAAGGCGTCGAGATTGGGCGTGCGCGCGGCTTCGAGCGGCGTGATTTCGCCCTGGCCGACGATCGCGAGATCGCCCAGGCCGTCCAGGACGATCAAGGCGAGTTTGGCCTTGGTCGGGATGGTCAGTTCCGAGTAGAGAGAGTCGAGGTTCATAGGTATTTCAGTTTTCAGGTTCAAGGTTTTCTCCGGTGGCCGGGGCGTCTCCGATTGCCGGCCCGCCCGACCAGAACGCGGATAGTGGGTGCGACGCCCGCCCAGCGTCAACGCGATATTCGGATCTCCTCCAGTTTGGCCCAGGCCCGTCCGCTATCAATCAGATCGGCGGCCGCCTCCCAGCCGTCGGCGACGGTGCGGACCCGATCCGCCACGAACAACGCCGCGCCGGCGTTGAGCAGCACGGCGTCGCGTTTGGGACCGCGCTCGTCTCCGCGCAGCACGCGCCGCAAGGTCTCGGCATTGGTGGCGCGGTCGCCGCCCTGAAGGTCCGTCAGAATGGCGGGCTGCATCGGGAAATCCGCCCGTCTGAGCGTGCTGCAATGCACGCCACGTTCCTGGTAGAACTCAGCAATCGTGGTGTCGCCGAGAACGGACAACTCGTCGAAGTACATGGCGCCTGTCGCCAGGCCGGTGCGGCCGCAGACGACGATGCCGCGTTGGACGCCCAGGGACTGGAGGACCATGGCCAGGGGCTCGCACAGATCGGGCCGCGGCACGCCCATCACCTGCGCCGTCGGACAAACCGGGTTGAGCAGCGGGCCCAGATAGTTGAACAAGGTTCGCTGGCCGCGGTCGGCACAGAGCCGCCGGACGGGGGCGATGTGTCTAAAGGCCGGGTGATACAAAGGGGCGAAGAAGAAGGCGAAACCGTGGTCGCGCAAAGCCGAGACGGCCCGTTCGGGCGGCAGGTCGATGGGGATGCCGAGCGCTTCGATGACATCGGCGCTGCCGGTCTGGCAGGTCACGGCACGGTTGCCGTGTTTGGCCACCTTCACCCCGGCGGAGGCCGCGACGAGTGCGGCGGCGGTCGAGATGTTGAACGTGCCGGCCCGGTCGCCTCCGGTTCCAACCACGTCCAAGATTCCGCCGTTCCGCAAAGTCGTGTCCAGGGGAGGCGCGATCGCCTTGCCGCGGAGGAATCGCGCAAACGCGGCGATTTCGTCGGCTGTCTCCCCTTTCCGGGCCAGGGCGCTAAGGAAATCGGCCTTTGTCTCGATCGACAACGATTCGTCGAGGAGGCAAGCGGCGGCTGCGGCGGCTTCATCGCCAGGCATGGCCAGCCCCGATCGCACGTGCGCAGTGAGTCTTTCGAGCACGGGCGCAGGGTAGCGACTTCCGACCGGGAACGCCACTCGTTCGTTTAAGGGTCTGTGCAGGCTCAAGGAGAAGGCCCCGCGGCGGGCAGCCACGGGGCCTGTCGAATCCGATTCAGAGAAGTCCGGATCAGGAGGGCTTCAGGGTGCCGTAAGTGACGGGATCGACCTTTTTGCCGGTGCCATCCATGACGGTCCGGGTCTTCTCGTCGTAGTGGCAGGCGATGCCCAGGCGATCCGACATCTCGCCGAGCGAGACAATGGCCTGGACGCGCACGGCGAGGTCGATGTTCGCGTTGGGTTGTTTGCCGGACCGGATGCAGGATATCCAGTTCGATTCATGCTCGCCGATGTCCTCGACGGGGAGGAGATTCTTGAAGCTTTCCGGATCGATCTCCTCGCTGAACTTGGCTTCCGGCTTGAGGTCCACATTGGCCCCGCCGATGAGCAGCGTGGCATAGTGGCCGCGGATGACGTCGGGCAGCCCGTATTCGTTGACCGAACTGCTGCAGACCATGAGGCTGTAGCCGCTCGGGAACTCGGCCACCAGGGTGAGACACTCGGGGCAATCTCGCTCCTGCGTGCCGGGCGTGTTCTTGTCCGTGTGAATCGCCTTGGTGCCCACGGCGACAACCCGGTTCGGGAACTCGGGATTGCCGGTGGCGAGCACAAGCGGGTGGAGCCGATGGGGGAAGAGATCGCCCAGGAGACCGGCGCAGTATGGATAGTACTTGCGCCAGCGGAAGAAATGATCCGCGCTGAAGTCGGCTCGGGTCTTGATGTTGGGGCCGAGCCACTGGTCCCACTGAACGCTGCCGGCCTTCAGGTCGGGATCGATTGTGTAATTCCACTCCCCGGCGGGGCTGTTGCGCATGTACGAGCCCTGACCAAGCACCAGCGGCCCCAGAGACCCCGCTTTGATCAACTCGGCGCACTTGTGCCACTTGGCGTCCGAACAGCCTTGGGACCCGACCTGGAAGACCTTGCCGGTGGCCTTGACCGTGTCCCAGACCTCGAAGGCCTCCGGGAGATAGCGGCTCATCGGCTTCTCGACGTAGATGTGTTTGCCGGCTTTCATCGAGTCGATGGAGATTTGCGCGTGCCAGTGGTCGACGGTCGCGCACAACACGGCATCGATGTCTTTGTTTTCAAGCATCTTACGATAGTCGTCGTAAGTCTTGCAGTCGCCCATGACCGCCTTCGCCGCCTCGCGCCGCTTCTCCCACAGATCGCAGACCGCCGCCAACGCCACATTGTTCTTGTCGGCATTCTGCTTCATCTTGTTGACGTGCAGCATGCCCTGCGGACCGACGCCGACGAAGCCGACCGCGATCCGATCGTTGGCGCCGATGACCCGTCCGGTGGACGGCGCTTGGGTTTGCCCGTAAACCGGGGTCTTGAACATATTCACTGCCGCCACAGCCGCCGTGGCCGTCGCGGTCCTGCGAATGAAACTCCGGCGGCTTTCCCCGCCGGCCGATTGCTGAGCTAAGTCGTGTTGCATAGGCAAATGGAATAGGATTTACGTTGCCGTTATGGACGCAGCCTAGGGCTTTTCTCTTCACGGTCAATCCGAAGTTGCGTCGAGCAACCGCGCATCCGAGACCTCGATGAACGTTCACTGCAACCATTTGATGGACACCGAGCATGCGCGCCTGGGCGCCGGCAGTTGACGCGCGCGGAGCAACGCCTTCCGGCATCCCCCAGGGTATCGGCACATCTCCTTGAACATGCTGTGTGCCCGCAGGGCGCGGTCCACGCCCCCGGGTCCGAGCACGCGCGCTGTGAGCCTCCCCGCATACCCCGATGCCAAACCCACGCAATCCATTGGAAAGGAAGGAAAGTCGCAAAGAGCGCAAAGCTCTTCATGCATCCCTCCTGCGCGCCGTTGCTATGCTCCCCACTGTCCTTCCATTGTGACGCGAATCCCGCACTCGCCGAATCTGCGAGTCTAGAATCACTTCCTGCACCGGCTCTCGGCGTATTCCAGTTTGCCCACCTCGGCTGCCGTCAATGCCGCGCGCAGTGGTTTGAGGGCTTTGACGACAGTCGCATAGTCTCTCCGACGCCATGCCGCGTCGGGATTGGGCCGGGCGGCTCGCAAGCGTTCTCTAAGGGCGTAAGTCCGAGCTTCTTTGCGGCGGCAATTGGCCAGCTCAGCAAAGCTCGTGCTGTTTCCTGTGAGCAAGTCGCTCCCATATGTGCGGAGCGCGTCGGCGAGCTTCTGAACCCACCTTGCCATTGCCAGACTAGTCGTGATCTGGATCAGCGAGAAAGAGGCTGCGTCGGGAGCTCTGCGAAACCGCAGAATCTCGTCGATCGAAAAAGGTGGGGAGTAGGCATCTCTTTTGCCAACGAGCAGCCCGAGCTCGAAGGATCGCTCTCCATCAAAGACCAGTTCGACAAACACAGTGCGAGACTCGAATCGCATCCGACATGGAGTTGATTCGGTGCATGTATAGCCTCTTTCGCGTAGCAGAAATCCGAAGCTCCGTTCCGCGTGTGCCTTCAGGCCAAGATCTGGCATAGCTCAATCTTCGTTCGGTATCCGCCCCCAACGCCTCTCCCTTTGCTGTCGGTTATTCCTCCCCCTTTGCTCGGGATCCGCGTTCGACTGAGGTGCGTGCCCCTGTCATCATATCAATCGCGCCCGCTTTGCAGCCCTCGATCAATGCGTCCGGATCCAACCCGGTCGCGGCGATAACCCACCCGGCACGGTCGTGACAGATCACCTCATGGACACCGGCAGAGACCTCGGTCACATCGAAGATCCATCCCCTAGTTTGCGGAAATACTCCGGTTGCGGGGGGCCCCACAGTCGCTTCATTCTTCGGTTTGTTCATCCCTGATCCCTCGGACACATGTCGTCGAATCCTGTCCCGCCATCAATGCCTCAGCATCTTCAGTGCCAAAACCCGAGGTCTGTGTTCTCAACTCAACTTGCGGTTTTCCCGCCTGAGGCCTCGCCCAATCAGGATCTTTCGCCAGAATCTCTTGGAGTCTCCGGAAGGCAGCCACAGACTGTTCGCAATCCTCCCGTACCACGACATACAAGTCCATTCTGTACCCCTCCATGTAGCGCACGACCTTCTCGGTGACCCGTACGATATCGTCAACAGAAAGAGAAGTTGATTTCCCATCCACGCACCATCCGTCATCAGGGCACAGTGACATTGTGAATCCTTCCTTGAGTGACCTACTATCAATATGCACCCTGACGATACGATCCTTGTAGATGAGCTTGCTTTCTTTCCAGGCATAGAGCACGCCGTACCGCCCTCTGCACAAGCGCACGACAATGTGCCGGATGCGCCATAACAGCGAACGCCGTCGTGTGATTAAGAAGTGCGCACCTCGCAGGGGCGCCTCCCCTCTAGCACAGTGATAATAATCCGTATTCACTTTTCAGCCTCGTCGCCAGAATCTGTGGGTCAGAATGCTGAGCATTCAGACGCAACATATTCACCAGGAGTATCTTGCCACACAAAACGCGGCAGAGTGCATTAGTACCTACAGATTCTGCCACAAAACCACTCTTCATAAACACTAGCCTGGATTTCCACGGACCACCATTAGCCTAAGTTTCCGCCTTGCCGGTCTGGGGCTTTCATCGCCACCACGCCA
>MWFF01000054.1 GCA_002071485.1 Verrucomicrobia bacterium ADurb.Bin006
CGACCGACTTGGGCGGCGCACTGTCCGCCCGTGGCCGGCCCGGCGGGCGCTTGGCGGGGACCCGCTTGCCTTGGTCCAGCAGAATGGACTGGTAGGTCTTGCCTGCCAACCGCGCGCGGTTGCGTTTGATGAACATGTCGAGGGCAGATTGACGGATTGAAGGGCGGAGGGCAAGAATAATATGCGACTATTAGAGACAACACATTACTACCATAAAACCCCTGTAAACATTGAAGATCTACCCTGAAAACTCAGTCAGTATGGGGGAACCCTAGTCAATGAACTGGCAAGCGGAGGCTTCAAAGTTGTGTACCGGGGTGAAACCACCGGACGAGCGGAGGCGCTCAAGTTGATTGAGATTCCGAATGACCCGGCTATCCGGCGGACAGCGGCTCGCTACCGGATGCCGGAGCCGAGATGTTCCAAAGTTGGGAAGCCTTGAAAACTTTGATGCAACGGTTGGCGACTGGTGAAACGACGGAGGCTTTGGCGAAGTGCAAGGAGGCGGTCGCACGAGCGATGCGCCTGTACGACAACATCACGATCCAACTGGACCAGAAATCCAAAGACGACCACTTGGAGGGTTTACAGGCGGGTCTGATACAATTTGCGACGCTCGCCGAAATAGATTCTACTCAGCGCCAAGCATCGGCGCGTGACCGCCGATCTCGCCAAACGTCGGAACGAGGTCGTCGCCGCCATTGCGGACAAGGTGTGCTTCATCCATGTCAGCCCTGGCGGCGAGCTGGAGGCCCTGCGCGATCAGGTTCGCCAAGGTGGGAAAACCCTCGTCGAGGCTGACGGTGGTGCTGGGCTATGCTGACCTTCGGTGTGGCTGACGCCCGCGCGGCCACGGTGCGACCGGCCCAGGAGATCACCAAGTGCCCCGACGGCCGACCGTCCGCACGTTATCGCAGCGGAACAGATGCCCACCGGCGTCAAGAGCCACATGAACCGTGACGTCGGCTTGGCCTGGCCGGACTTGTGCCCCTGGCTGCGCCAGCGAATGAGTGACCCGGCCTATGGCAGGATCAACGTTGCGCCGTCGGCTCGCGCAGGTTTCCACTTGCCATCGGAGGATACATCTGTTTCTTTATCCGTCCTTCGCGGATTCGGTGAGTCCGCCGGTTGGATACCGTTGGTTGTCATAAGCGCGGACGAGATAACTCGATACGCAATGGCGGTATACAACGAAGGAATTGTCGGTTCGTAAGCTGTTTGGCGGCAAATGGTTGCCTCGGTAGCTCAGTTGGTAGAGCAGTTGACTCTTAATCAATTGGTCCTAGGTTCGAGTCCTAGCCGGGGCACCACTTCAGCAGCAAGGGGTTACAACAATTTGAGCGGGCGCCACTGGATGTTGCGGAAAGCGGCGGTGGTTTGGTAGGTGGCGATCCCGAAGGGCTGACTGTCCTCGATCTCGCCGGGGCGCACGGCGATCCGGCGGTCCTCGACCTGCACGTCGGCCATCTTTTCCTTGCCGATCCAGGTCTCGATCTTGTCTTTCGTGACCCGGACACGAATGCGGAACCATTTGTTCTTCTCGAAGTCCTTGAACTTGGTGGTCTCGTTCGACGAGGCGTCATTGCCGTCGATGCTCGAGATGCCGACCACGCCGCCACCCCATCCTCCGATGACGAACGAGCAGCAGGACTCGCCTGTCACGAATGTCAGAGCGCAGAAAAAATCGCTGCCATCGACCTTCATTGCGTCGAGAGCCAGTTCGTATTCATGACGAGGGATATCGTTAGTTCTGAGGAGATTGACGCCCGTCAGCATGGCGCCCATTTCGATCTCGAGCCGCCCGGCCCTGACTCCGACGGGGCCGTGTCCGGCGAACTCGGTCACCTTCCAGCCATCGAGCGATTTGCCGTCGAAAAGGTACTGCCACCCTTCGCCTTCCAGAGGCGGCAGGGCCTGGTAGGCCGGGCCGGTCCAGTTGGGATTCTCGCGGGGGTCCGAAGGCGTCGGCACTTCCAGTTCTTTGAGCCGGACATTGCGCCAGCGCACTTCGAGTTCTTTGGGGTCTTTGCCGATTCCATGCACCTGAAGTCCGATGAGTCCGGCGGGCGTGACGTGATCGCGAATCTCGGCCGCCGGCACGCCGTTGAGCCAGGTCTTGATGATGTCGCCGCGGCATTCGATCCGGAAGTGATTCCACGCGTTGGCCTTGAAAGCCTTGCGCGCGGGCTCGTTGTCCTTGAGGTCCTTGAGCCAGCCGCGCCGGCCTTCGTCGTAGATGCCGCCCGTCCAGGCGCGGTCGCTCGGATCGATCTCGACCTGATAGCCATGGACGCAGTCGGACGGGATATTGAAGGTCTTGCCGTCGATCTGGACGGACTTGGGTTCAGCGAAGACCTCGCTTCGCACCTGGACGCCTGAGTTGAGTCCTGTCATCGGCTTGAACTCGAGTTCGAGGATGAAGTCCTTGTAGGTGCGCGCCGTGCAGAGAAACGAGTTCGGGGTGTTGGGGACCGGCACGCCGACGATCTGTCCATTGTCGACCCGGTAGATGGCCTTGCCCCCATGTTGGGTCCAGCCATCGAGGTTGTATCCGTTGAACAGCATGATCCAGTCAGTTGCTTCGGACGCCGAGACGGTCAGCGCCACTGGGACCAGGAGTGCCAAGAGAGTCAGACGCGGTTGCATAGGCGAAGTTATAGACCTATCCGTGCCGAAAAGCGCCAGATTATTCTGCGTCCGATGATGGCGGGGCGGACGAGGAGCCGGAGGCTGCAGCGCCAATTCATGAAGCTGCAAAGGCCGGAGCGGGGACGGCTCGTCCCCGGCGGACGCGAGTGAAGACGGTATTCGCCGGCGACGGGGCCCTGCCTGCCCTGCCTGCCCTGCCGGTCGGCAGGCAGGCGGCAGGCAGGCGGCAGGCAGGCGTCGTCGCTCCACTTCATGCATTGGCCCTGGGGAGGCTGGACATCGAGTGGTCAGTGCTTGTCTTCGCGGTGGCTTCCCCAGGTGAACCATGCGGCGATCAGCAGCAGGAGGAGACTGAACACGCCCAGCGTGGCTACCACCATGCGGAATCCATCCGCCTCGGGGACGCTCCGGAAGGCGTCCTGTCGCGCCCAGAGGGCCACGCCGTACCCTATGGCTACGAGGAGGAGCCAGGGCACAGCCTGGAAACGCTCGCGGGCGAGCAGGTGCCCGATGAGGACATTGGCGAGGCTCAACGGCAACATGCACCAGGCGAACCAGGGCACCAGCGGGGCCATCGCCCAGTACTCGGGTCGAGTTGGGTAAACGAGATGAAGCGGCAGTTGAGGCAGGAAGGTGCACCCGAGGGCGGCGCAGGTGCCCAGGACGGCCGTGGCTCCCACCGCGGACACCAGGACGTCGGTTCGCCGACCGCGGGCCTTGCTGGCGACGGCTTTGGGGAACATGACCGCGAAGACGGCTCCCGTGAAGAACATCAAGCCGCGTCCGATGGTGCCTGCTGCCCCGTAGAGGCCGGTGATGTGCTTGTCGAATGTCGTTTGAACAAGGATCATATCGGCCGCCATGGTGAACTGGCTGGCCGCCAATCCCAACGTGAGGGGCGCCACGCGTCGAATCCATGCGCGCCAATCGACCGGTTCGCCTGGTCCCAGCCAGGCGTCACGGGTCAGCCAGCCGGCCAGCGTGACGGTGGCCCAAAAGCCGAGCAGTGCGGCTGTCATGGCCCCGGCCGCCTGGCCTCCGAGAAACCAGACGAGGATCAACACGCCCAGGAGTCGTCCGCCGCCGTTCACCACCTGGAGGCTGCCGAGCCAGAAGAAGCTCTGTCTGCCTTGCAACACGCCTTGGAGGATTGGCCACGCCAGCATCGCCAGCCCGATCAAGACCGTCACCCACAAGGCGGCCGGATGGGCAATCTGCAGCGCCGCCAGCAGCCTGTCCCGCATCACCCAGGTGGACAGCGCCATGACCAGCCAGATGACGCCCACCCCGGCGAGCAGCACCCGCACCGTCGCCGCAAGCTGGCGATGCTGCAAATCGGTCAGGGCCGACGCGGTCTGTTGCGCGATGATTGTCTGGAGGCCAATCGCCGGGATCAGCATCAGGTTCATGACCTGAAGCAGCGCCTGGAAAACGCCGTACTCCGCTCTGGGCATGCCGGCCGCCGCCGGGATGTGCACCAGGTACATGAATCCGCCGCCCAGCGTCGTGGCCACCACCATCCAACCCGTCTGCCGAAAGAAACGCAGGTTGATACGCCCGCCGCTCGAAGACGGGACCGCGGACTGTCCGGGACGCGATTCGTTCGAGGCGTTGGCGTTTCTAGCCCGCATGTTTCACGTCCCGATGGTGCACGGGGCGCTCAGACTTCGCAAGAGGACTGCTATGCGGGCTGGAAAAGCATGTTTCATGACCGGGTCTTTTCTCTCACGGGTTGGCCCGCGGTTGTGACCGGCTTGCGTCCTCGACCGCATCGGCTGCGCGCCGGCAAATGACGCTCCAGTCGAGTTTGCACGCCACCCGCAGGCTCGCCGGCTGTGACATCTTCCGGCGCTCAGCCAGCGGCGTGCGCAGCCAGGCCAGAATCTGCTCCCCGAAATGGCGGCCTTGGAATCGCGCGTAACGGATCAGCGGTTCATCCGGAAAGTACCGTTGGATTCCTTCCAACGCCGTGCAGACGACGGGCAGGCCCAGAGCCAGGTACTCGACCACCTTCGCGACAAATGCGCAATGCACACCCGCCGACGCCTCGTACGGCACAATCCCAACCGACGCCCCCGCCAGATGCCGCGCCATCTCGCGATACGGGACGAACCCCGGGCATTCCACGCCGCCGCCCGCACCGCGTTTGCGCGCCGCTTCGAGGAAGCTGCGCAATGTGTCCGTGGGCTGTCCGACGAATCGGAACACGGTGTCGGGGCGCTCTGCCCGGACATGGGCGACGGCTTCGAGGGCGATGGGCCCGAGATGATGACGATCGAAGGATCCATGCATGACGACCACCGGCGGGTCATCGCTGCGAGCCGCCACGGCGGCGGCATCGAAGGGGAACAGGGCCGAATCGTATCCGTAGTAGATCGATTCGAGGCGTTCCCGAGGAAAGCCGGCGGCGGCCACGCGATCCGCCAAGGCATCGGACACGGTCAAGACCCTATCGGCTCCGAACCGCCGGGGCAGCGACAGTTCGTAGCGCATGAGCAAAGCGAGCAGTGGAGGGGGCATCAGCCAGGCCGGCCATGTCTCCATGAAACCGGTGAGGTAATCGAGCTGGTTCATGACCAGCGCCGCTCCGAGCCGGCGTTTCAGCCGTCCGGCAGCGACGGCGGAAATGGCATGCTGCGAAAACAGGACATCGAACCGGATTTCCCGTGCGACTCGCGCGACGAGTCGTTCGAGAAACAGGGGGTACACGAGGTACTTCAAGCTTCGCAGCGAGGCGTACCGGCCCATGCGCCAGAGTGTGAACGGATGCAGGCGCACTCCAAGGTCCCGCTCGAGGCGGTCCGCCTCGGGCACGGTCGGGCAGAACACATGGACGTCGTGTCCGCGTCGGACGAATTCGCGCACCAGATAGAGCGCCTCCGCCGAACCGCCGCCGGTTGGCGGATGCAAGGGTTCGTGCGTCAGGAGCGCGAGCCGCATCCGATGCCGCGTCGCCGATGTGCCGGCCAGGGTCATTGCTTTCTGGCCTGCGCCTTCACGGGAGCGACAATAGGAACCGCGTCAGAAGATCCGTCGCCCGTTGGAGCGCACGCAACGAGATCCACTCGTCTTCCGTGTGCGCCTGCGCGATATCCCCGGGGCCGAAGACGACACTCGGAATGCCCGCGGCGGCCAGGACCGCGGCGTCGCAAAAGAACGCTACGCCCGCGGGCCGGGTTTGTCGGGCGGCTTCGAGGAAGCGGCTGACAAACGGCAATCGCGGGTTGGTCTCGAGCGGCGGACAGGCCGCTTCCTTGAAGCTGGTCACCCGTGCCCGAAGGCGGTTCTGCCGGAGCAGAGACCGGACTTGTCCGATGACGGCCATCTCATTTTCGCCTGGCAGCGTGCGGCGATCGATCTGGATGGCGCAGCGGTCCGGAACGATGTTCGGCTGGGTGCCGCCGGCGATGACGCCGATATTGATCGTCCCGCAGCCGAGGAGCGGGTGGGCGTGTCGGCGCAACCGGCTCGAGTGCTTGGTTTCGAGCAGATGGACGATCCGGGCCATGTCATGGACCGCGTTGACGCCCAGATCGGGGTGCGCGCCGTGCGCGGCTTTTCCACGCGTTTCGAGCTGCATCCAGACGTTGCCCTTATGGGCAGTCACGACCTCGAGTTGGGTCGGTTCCCCCACGATGGCCAAATCCCCCTCGAGACCCGAGCGCGCCAGGAACCTGGATCCGATCTGGCCATGTTCTTCGTCGATCAGGCCGGCGAAGACGATTTCGGTTGCGGCGGGTCGGCGCGGCGACCCCGCCACTCGGCTCAGCGCGGTGAGCATGGCGGCGATGCTGCCTTTGGTGTCGCAGGCGCCCCGGCCATAGAGCCGACCTCGGGCGGCGCGTGGTGTGAGCTGGTTGTCGGATGCGCCCACGGTATCGAGGTGCGGCGCCAGGATCACCCGATGACGGACGTGCCCGACGGGGCAGAGGCGGGCCAGGAGGTTGCGGCGGCCCGATTCAACGACCTGGAAATCGAGGTCGAGGCCCAGTCGGGCGGCGGTGGCAGCCAGGAAATCGCACACGCGCTGTTCACCCGCCCAAGGGTGGCCTGCAGGCAGAAAGGCCGGATTCACGCTCGGCAGCGCAATCAAATCTCGCAATAGAGCGGCAGCATCCATGATGATTTCCTCCAGTCTGCCGGACCGCGGCATCGTGAGCAAGCGAGCCGTGCGTTGCACCCCGCAGTCCGGAGCATCGGGTTGTTGTCGGTGTTCTGTCGCCCGGTGAGGGCACCGGGCCTGCAGTCCGGGCGTCGCGCGCGCGCGGATCGCCGTCGGGAAAGCGCAGGTCGAGCGAATGATAGAGCATCTGCATCGCGGCCGGCGGATTGCGAATCTCGTGGGCGACCTCGGCGGCCAGGAGGCCGAGCACGGAGAGTTTCTCATTCTTGCGCAGTTGGTTTTCGACCTCGCCCAGGCGCTCGTAGAGACGCGCCTTCTCGATGGCGATGGCCGAGAGTTCGGCCAAGGCGGACAGGCTGCGGATTTCTTCGTTCGAGATTGCTGTTCATTGGATGCGCTGCATCAGCCAGATGGCGGCGCCCGTGAACAGGGCATTGGGGAGCCAGGCCGCCAGCCAGGGGGCGATGTAGTCGCCCGTGCCCAGGGCGAGGCTGAAGCCGGCGATGAAGAAATAGGCGAACGCGATGAAGATGCTGCTGGCTACTCCCACAAAAACGTTGCGCCGGCCTGACGGGGCGCCGAACGGAATGGCGATCAGGACGACCACAATGCACTTCCACGGTTCGGCCAGCCGGCCATGGAATTGGGTCTCGAGCTTGGCTCGAGCCCTCGGGTTGAGGCGCGGGTGGAGCCGCTCGTAATCGAGAATCTCGCGCAGCGACAACCGCGCTCCCTTGGCCGCCTTCACGTTGCTCAGTTCGGTGAACCGAATCTCGCTGTTGATGAGTTCGGGCGTCTCGGTCAGCTCGGCCAAGGCCAGCCGATTGGTCATCCCGCGGAAGGCCGGCAGCCGGGACTCGGGCGTGTAGAGCAGTTCCTTGACGTCCTGCAAGACCCAGTGCCCGTTGGTGTAGTCCGCCCGCTCCGCCGCCAGCCTCCGATGCCCCCCGTCGGGGAAGCGCCATTCGAGGTTGAGGGACAGCATCTCGCCGGTGAGGCGGTTGAAGGCGCCGATCTGCCACAGACGGCTGTTGGCGTCGTTGTGGAAGACGAGGTTGCGCTGCCACTCGGGTCCGAGATCGCCCGGTGCCACCGGGATGCGGCGCCGGAGAATCAGCCGGCTCGCGGTGTAGGCGTCCGGCACCCACACCTCGTTGAGGGCGAAGAGCACGCCGCCCAGGATGGAGCCGACCACCAGGTAAGGCACGCAAAGCCGCCACAGACTCAGGCCGGCGGCGCGCATGGCGGTGAGTTCCTGATGGCGCGCCATGTTTGTGAGGGTGTAGAGCAGGGCCAGAAGCAAGGCCACCGGGAGGACCGTGACCAGCAACTCGGGCATTCGGACCAGGTAATAGGCGGCCACGTCGCGCGGGAGCAGTTGAAAGCGCTGGAAAACATCCAGGTCGCTGATCAGATCGGAAGTGATCCAGAAGATCAGAAAGCCCCCGAGACAGTAGCCGAGGGGGACCAGCAGTTCGCGGAGCAGATAACGGTCGAGCAGCCGCATGCGGCCGGCATTGTCCGGACCGCGCATGGGAAAGTCGAGCGCCGATGCGCCGCATCGCAGTCGGCGGCACGGTCTTTTCATTTGGAGCGGTGCTTGACGAGTATCTGAAAAGGGATTTGGGGATTGTTCTGGCAGAGAAAGTGACAGGTTCTTAATTTGACAGTGGTTTGTCGAGATCATCGCACGCCTACTGCGTACCAAACCATGCCAATTGACAGGCGCTATTTCCAACCTCAACAACAGCAACCCTTCAGGAATTTAAAATGAAATAACCGTGCAGTCGGCGAGCCGGGCGCGCGATTTGGTATGGCCAAAGGCCGTTCGACTGGCGAACATGGGTTGGGCATGAACAACATTCTTACCGTCCTGCGCTTTGGCTGCGGCTACCTGCCGCGGTACTGGGTGCGGCTGGCGCTGAGCGTGGTGTTTGGCGGGGTGTTTGCGCTCACCAACGGCAGTTTCATGTGGGCGACGCGCACGCTCACCGAGCGGTTCGCGCCCGCCGCGGCCGCGCCGGCGCAGCCGGGGCCTTCGGACGCCCGGGACCGCTTCTCCGTGGCGATCGAGCGTTTGGGGCAGAGTGTGCAGCGCGCGATCGATCCCTGGCTGCCGCGCGCGGGCCAGCCGCTGGAGTGGCGGCAAGCGGTGGGCCTGCTCCTGCTCCTGCCGATCCTGGTCTTCCTGCGCAGCGGCGCCGATTACGGCAACAACTACTGCCTCGGGTGGGTGAGCGAGCGCGTCGTCCGGGACATGCGACTGGACGTCATGGAGAAGCTGAGCCAACTCTCTCTCGAGTTCTTTACCCGCTCGCGGACAGGCGATCTGCTCACGCGGATCAACGTCGACACGTACAATCTGTTGCGGGCCTTGCGGCAGGGAGTGGCCGATCTCATCAAGGAATCGTTCACGATCATGGTGGTCTTTTGCGGCCTGCTGTGGCTCGACTGGCGATTGACCTGCGCGGCTATGGTGCTGTTGCCGGCCTGCCTGCTGCCGCTCATGGTGCTGGGTCGGAAAGCACACCGCGCCATGGCCGTGAGCCGCAAGGCGAACGTTTTGCAATCGAGCCAGTTGGTCGAGTTGCTGGGCAGCATCCGCGTCGTCAAGGCCTACAACCTCGAAGCCGTCGAGATGGCGCGTTTCCGTCGGACTTCCGGGCAGCTCGTTCGCGCCGGCATGAAAGGCGTCAAGGCGAAGGAGTTGGTGAATCCTCTGATCGAGATCATTTCGGTCCTGGGTTTGGGGGCGCTGCTGCTTTACGTCTTTCAGGCGGGCCGCAGCGGCCCGGAGCTGGTGGCCTTCATCACCGGGATTCTACTCTTTTTCCTGCCGTTGAAGAAGCTGGCCGGCGTGCACATCGTCTTCGAACAGGCCAGTGTCGGCGTCCACCGCCTGTCGGAACTCCTCGCCGAACAACCCAAGGTCGTCGAGGCGCCCAACCCCAAGCCTGTGTCCGGGTTTGAATCCGAACTGCGCTTCGAGCGCGTGAGCTTCGCTTACGACGATCGAGTGGTGCTGAAGGATGTGAACCTGGTCATCCCCCGCGGCGCCAGGCTCGGTGTCGCGGGCGATAGCGGGTCGGGCAAGACCACGCTGCTCAACCTGCTGTTCCGCTTCTACGACCCGACCAGCGGGATGATCCGAATCGACGGCACGGATTTGAGAGAGGTGTCGATCCGCGATCTCCGCGGTCAATTGGCGCTCGTGAGCCAGGACGTGACGATATTCGACCAGACCGTGGCGGAGAACATCGCCTGCGGACGTTCGGGCGCGAGCATCGAGGAGGTCGAAGCCGCGGCGCGCGCGGCCAGCGCCCACGAGTTCATCCTGGCTCTGCCCGAGGGTTATGACACGCGGGTCGGCGAGCGGGGCGTGACGCTCTCCGGCGGACAGCGGCAACGGGTGGCCATCGCGCGCGCGTTCGTGCGCAACGCGCCGATCCTGGTGCTCGACGAAGCCACGGCTGCCCTCGACTCGAAGGCCGAGGCCGAGGTACAGGCGGCCATCGACCGGCTGGCCGAGCACCGGACGGTGATCTGCGTGGCGCACCGCCTTTCCACTCTGGCGGGCATGGATCAGATCATCGTGTTGAGCCGCGGATGTATCGTGGAGACGGGCGGCTTCAAGGCCCTGTTGAATCGAGGCGGAGTCTTCGCCGCCATGGCGGCGCGGCAGGGCCTCTATCCGAGCTCGGGTTGACGCCTGTGCGGCGGCGCGGGACTGCGCCCCTTCGCGCGTGGGTGGCGAGGTTCCGAGGCGCCCCGGAGCGCCGGCTTGCAGCCCGCTTAACGCGGGGCCGCACCTGGAGAGTTTGCTGTCCGGTGGGGAGTGCAATGGGCAACAGTTGGCTTCCAACACGAGGCGCTGTGCGTATCGTTCACGGGGCTTGAAGATCGCCGTGTTGAAGATCACCGTTGCCGCCTCTTGCGGCGATGGTAAGCTCGCGGCCTTTCATGCATGATCGAGCTTCAACGGATGCCGGACGCCTCGATGATCGCGGGCGAGCATCGGGCCGAGATTCAGTGTGCCCGGCCGGCGGGAATCGAGCCGGGCTCGGGCGGTTCGATCGGGACGGAGGGAGTCGGCCATGATCGTGCTCGGTATGGGAGGAATGGTCGGGCACGACCCCGCTGCGGCGCTGGTGGTGGACGGGCGTGTGGTTGCGGCGGCGGAGGAGGAGCGTTTCCTGCGGGAGAAGCACGCGAAGGGCAAGCAGGCCGAGCGTGCGGCGGCATTCTGTCTGCGGTTTGCGGGGTTGAAAGCGTCGGATGTGCAGGTGGTGGCCATTCCGTTCGCCCCTGTCAGCCTCATGAGCCCCGCCCGATGGCACTATGCGGTCCGACACTGGTACGCGCCGGATCGGGCGTTCACGGCGCTGTTCAACGGCAACCGGCGTTTTCGGCGCAATGCGCGTCAGGTCTTCGCCGCCCTCGAACGTATGGGCATTGACCGGCGTCGCGTCCGGTTCGTGCCTGTCGAGCATCATTTGGCGCACGCCTCGAGCGCGTATCATGTTTCCGGATACGCCGACGCCGCCATTATGAGTGTGGACGGGGTGGGCGAGTACTGCACGACGTGGTTCGGGCACGGATCGGGCGGTGAGATCGCCTGTCTCAAAGAGTTTTATGCGCCCGACTCGCTGGGCGGGTGCTATGGCGCCGTGACGGAGTATCTCGGCTTCGAAATGCTCGATGGCGAGTTCAAGGTGATGGGCATGGCGCCCTACGGCGATCCAGACCGGGCGGATGTGTCCGGGCTGATCGAGTGGAGCGAGCGGGGCTTCCGGGTCAACACGCGGCTGGTCAATTGCATTGGACTGCGCCGCTACAAACGCGCGGCCCCGGTCGAGGCGCAGGGCATCGGAACCTACTTCTCGCCCAAGCTGGTCAAGCTGTGGGGGCCGCCGCGTGTCGGGGATGAGATTGACCATCCTTACGTGCACATTGCCGCGGCGGTCCAGCGCCAGCTCGAGCAGATTCTCCTGGCCCTGACGCGGCATTATCTGGGCGGGCACATCGCGCGCACGCGCCGCCTCTGTTACGCCGGCGGCGTGGCGCTCAACGTGAAAGCCAATCAGCGCCTCATTCAGGCCTTCGCGCCCGACTGCGAGGTCTTTGTGCAGCCCGCGGCCAGCGACGCGGGCACGGCTCTCGGCGCGGCCACGTATGCCGCCCATCGGCTTGGCGACACGATTCAGCCCATGACACACGCGTATCTCGGGCCGGAGTATTCGGCGGCCGAGATCGAGGAGGCGCTGTGCAAACGCGGCTGCCGCTATGAGAGGTGCGCGTCGATCACCGACAGGGCGAGCGACCTGCTCGCCAAAGGCCAGGTGGTGGCGTGGTGCCAGGGCCGCATGGAGTGGGGTCCGCGCGCCCTCGGAAATCGCAGCATCCTGGGCAACCCCGCGGTTCCCGGCGTTGCGGACACCATCAACGCGCAGATCAAGTACCGCGAGCGTTGGCGTCCATTCTGCCCGTCTCTGCTCGACTCGGTGGCGCCGGAGATTCTGCAGAGCAGCCACCCGTCGCCCTACATGACGTTCACGTTCGACGTTGCGCCGGCCTGGCGGACGCGGATTCCGGAAGTGGTGCATGAGGATGGCACGGCGCGCCCGCAGATCGTCACGGCGGAGAGCAACCCGCGCTACCACGAGCTTCTGAGAAAATTCGAGGTGAAGACCGGGATCGGGGTGCTGCTGAACACCTCCTTGAATCGCCGCGGCGAGCCGATGGTCTGCTCTCCGGACGACGCCCTGAACATGTTCTTCGGGAGCGACCTGCGGAACCTGGCGATCGGGGATTTTCTGGTTGTGAAGTGAGGGCGGGGTCGAAAGCCCCGGAGCCGGAGCGCCGACGTCCTCTCTTTGACAGTCGTTTGAGGATGCGGTATCGGTGCGGGGGTGAACACAGGGAGAATGGGCTCGATGCGGCAAGGCCTTTGGCTGAACGGCCTCGGACGCTTTCTTGCAGCCGCGGCCGCGCTTCTGTATCCGGAGCGTTGTCGAATCTGTGATGTCGAGAGGGCCACGGTCGCCGAGGGCTATGTCTGTGCACGGTGCCGTTCAGGACGCTATGGTGTGCGTTGGATTCGGCGGCCGTTTTGCGAGCGGTGCGGGCTCCCGTTTGAGGGGGCGTTAACGACGCGGTTCGAATGCGCCAACTGTCGCGGTCTGGGCCTGCATTTCTCGAAGGCCCGGGCGGCTGTCCTGGCGACGGGGGTTGTGCGGGATGCGATTCACCGCTACAAGTATCACCGTGCGCTCTGGCACGAGCCTTTCCTCGCCCGTTTGCTCACGGACCAGGCGGTTCCGGAGCTTCTGTGCGAGCGTTGGGACTGGCTGGTGCCGATTCCGCTTCACCCCGTGCGCGAGCGGGAGCGCGAGTTCAACCAGGCGCAGCGGCTGGCGAAACGCCTCAGCGCGGCGTCCGGGATTCCGTTGAACGTCCGGATGCTTCTCCGGGTCGAACCAACCAAGACGCAAACCCGGTTGACCCGACGCGAGCGGGCGGCGAACATGCGGCAGGCTTTCGCGTTGAGGGCCGGGGTATCGGTGTGCGGACAGCGGATTGTGCTGATTGATGACGTGCTTACAACCGGCGCCACGGCGAGCGCCTGCGCTCAGGTCCTTCGGGCCGGGGGGGCGGGCGACGTATGCGTATGGACGGTGGCGCGCGGCGTCTGAATGTTCCTGATGCTTCTATGGCGACATCATTTATCCCCAAGCGATCGATCGGGCTCGAAGGCAAGGAACCGCCACCGCCCCCTGAGCCCAAGAGCGCGGCCGGTTTCATCAAGAAACCCAAACTCGGGTCCGGGCGTGCACGCAAGAGGGAAATCCCGGAAGGGCTGTGGACCAAGTGCCCCAAGTGTTCCACGATGATCTACGACAAGGAGCTGGACGACAACCTCAAGGTCTGTCCCCGGTGCTCCCACCACTTCCCGATCGGGGCCCGGGAACGCATCCATGCCCTTGTCGAGACCTGTTCGTTCGAGGAAATGGATCCCCAGTTGATCAGCGTCGACATCCTCGGGTTCACCGGCGTGGCGGCCTATGCGGACAAACTCGAGAGTTATCAGAGAAGCACCGGGCTGAAGGACGCCGTGGTGACGGGCATCGGCCGGATCGGCCCCTACCGTGTCGGGCTGGGCGTGATGGATTTCTCGTTTCTGGGCGGATCGATGGGATCGGTGGTCGGCGAGAAACTGACCCATCTGATCGAATCCGCCACCGACAAGGGGCTCGGCCTGGTGATCGTTTCGACTAGCGGCGGCGCGCGGATGTACGAAGGGATGTTCAGCCTCATGCAGATGGCCAAGACCGCGGCCGCGCTGGCCTACCATGCCCAAAGCCGCCTGCCCTACATCAGCGTCCTGACTCACCCCACGACGGCCGGAGTCATGGCCAGCTTTGCCACCCTGGGGGATCTCATCATTGCCGAGCCGGGCGCCATGATCGGCTTCGCCGGTCCGCGGGTGATCAAGGACACCACGCAGGCCGAACTCCCGCCGGGATTTCAGACGGCGGAGTTCCTTCAGGAACGCGGCTTGATCGATTCGATCGTCTCGCGCAAGGAGATGAAGGAACGGCTGATTCAGTACCTCGGCTTTCTGCTGCACAGCCAGCGCCACGGGATCGCGGCGTCGTGAAAGCCTCTTCTCGCCTGCTCTCCGCTCATCTCGCACCCTGTTTGCGCGCACGGCGATCGGGCGCCGCACGATGACCTCATCTCTGCATCCGGTGAGCGTAAATGGCGCCAAACTCGATGCAGTGGTGGGGCAGGGTGGAGCACTTTTTCTTTTTTTTTGCTTGAGATATCGGCTTGGTTGGGCGATAAGAAGCCGTGTCAGGCGGTTGTGTGATGCGACCGCGGATCTTTGGCAAACCATGAATTCGACACTGGCTTTACCCTGCCACTGCTCGTGATTAGAAACTAAGTCCTTGAACCGTAGTCTGACCTAGACACGGAATCCGGATGCCGCACGGTTGCCGACAGGCCTTGACTGGAAGTCGAAAACCACGGCTATGGTTCCACCTGTTTCTTACAAGTTCAAAGGAACTGTTACACACGGCATTGTGGCGGGGTTCTTTTTTTTACACCCGCCGACCGGTCGCGCGGCCCTCAATTTTCGAGTCCGGGTTGCAGCGTGGCCGGGTGCAGCATCGAGGGCCGGGAGGAGGTCGATCGGGATGCCCGGTCGTAGAAGACGGGTTCACCGACCAGCGAGATACCATCGGCATACTTGGCCGCCGCGCCGCGCATGAGATCGAACGTCTCGACCAGTTCGCGGAACCAATTCGGAAAGCGATCGGTGAACTTCAGTTCGAGAATCACCTTTTCGCCGAACGGCTTCACTGGATTGCTCAGGTGGGTGCCCAGTTGCGCGCGGAACTCAGGCGAACAATAGACGTCCCGGTCCATGGTCACGCGGATCGAGTTGCCGTGCGTGCTCATCCAGGCCTCGCGGGAGTACGTGACGTGCATTATTGGGCCTGCCCGGATGCCCAGCATCAGGTAGCTGAACCTCTGGAGCGCGACCAGTTCCTTGGGATTCTCCGACAGCAGGTGGCGGGGTTCGGGCAAATGACCTGCGAGGAGCCACTCCACCGCGTTGCGATGCACACCGCCGCGCTGTTTGGAAATGGCGTCGTTCATCCGCCTCTTGATTTCGAAGAAGACGGGCGAGGATGGTTGATCGTCGTAGTACCGCAATCGCAGCTTGTAGCGGTTTTTCAACCCATTGATCGTGTCCCAGTAGGTCTTGAGCCTATCCGAGTCGAGGTAGAGGCTGTGAATGCGGTACGAGTAATCCGGTTGGTCCTGGGAGTACTCGTCCAAGTCCAGATAGGAGCGGACGTAATCCCGGATTGCGAGGGCCTTGTGCTCGCTGATGATGTATTTCAATTCCAGCCGTTGCTGTTGCAGCCGGTCCTGTTTCATGGCTGGCCTCCGCGGCGATCGAAACTCACCGTAATCGGATCACCTCGTTCTCGGCTCCGTTGGTTACTCTCGTCGACCATTTTACCCACCACGATCCGCGGACGGAGCGCAGGCGGCCGGCCTTCGCGGCTGTACACTCGCATCCGAATTTCCAACGCTCTGAGGGGCTCCTCGCCTTGCGACACCGTGATGCGCCATCCCGTTGATGATAGCAGGTTTAGTACCAAAAAAATCGCCTCGGACGCCCTCGACCGCACCGCAGGCAACCGCACGGGCGGGCGATGACACTCGGTGGTTGGCGGCGCAACGCGTCTCTGCCGGCGCTGGTGTGAGGTGTCTGCCGGCCCAGGGCCGCGCATACCAAACCCGCACAGCAGACATCTTGCGCAATCTGACCGCCCTGTGCACTCACGGGGTGTGAAACATGCGGGTTAGAGCCGCTTCATTTCGCGAGGCCTGACACATAGGCCAAGGTGGTCCGGCGCACTGGCAAACGAGAGGAGACCGCGGTCGGCCTTCACCCCGCAGAATGGGTCGTTGGTGACCAGCAAGTTGCCATCCAGATCGAGGTAGTCGGTCAAATCGGCAAGGTGCGCGGCCGCCGAGATCAGAACACTCGACTCGATCATGCAGCCGAGCATGGTCTTCAGGCCTGCCTGCCGGGCCGCGTGCAAGGCCGCGAAACCCGGGGACACACCTCCGACCTTGACGAGTTTCACGTTCACGGAGTGAAACGCCGCGGCGCAGCGCTCGACGTCCTTGACGGAGACATACGACTCGTCCCCCATGAGGGGCAGGGGCGAACGCGCCTTCAGCCAGACCATGTCCTCGAGATCGGCGCTGGCGGGCATGGGTTGTTCGACGAACTGGATAGCCCCGTCCTGGGCCAGCCATTCGAGATTCTGGAGGGCAATCTCCTTGGTTTTCCAGGCTTCGTTGGCATCGACGCGGACAGGCTTGTGCGGGGCTGCCGCGCGCAAGGCCGCCAGGTTGTCGCGATCATGCGGGCTTCCCAGTTTGAGTTTCAACACCGGATAGGCTTCCGCCGCGCGGGTTTTCCGCGTGATGACCTCGGGGGTGTCGATGCCGATGCTGAACGAAGTGACATGCTTGTTCTCGGCAAAGCCGAGGCCGAGGTGGGTGTGCAACGGTCTGCCGCCCCGCCGCGCCGCGCCATCGAGCAAAGCAACGTCCAGCGCGCCTTTGGCGGCGAACTGACCCGGCGCGAGACTTCGCAGGTATTCGAGGCTCGATGCCAGGTCGGCGAAGGAGAGGCGATTGGCGTCCACCCGTTCGAGAAAGGCGACGGCGGCATCGGTTGTCTCGCCGTAGCGGGCTGAAGGCGCCGCCTCGCCGAGGCCGACGAGCCCGTCGTTGTCCGTCAGTTCGGCGAAAACCACCTGGCTGGTCGTCTTGCCGCCCGGGCCTCCCGGCTCGAGCCCGCGGGCGATCGTCCAACGATGTGCCAACTGCAAGTCGTAACGCCAGATGCGCAACTTCATGGCCGGTACAGAAGCCGAGATGGAGCGCCGATGCAACTCCAGAAGAGCTTGTGAGGGCTCGGGGCGTGGGGATTCACGGGCTGGGCTGCGGCGGTTCTCATTTTGGTCACGAGCCGTCTAGCGGTGGTTGGTGAGCTCACGGGTTGGGTTTTCGGGTTGGCTCTGGTGGTCCTCAAACGGCTGGTCCAAGGAGGGCAAATTTTCGCCGCTTTGATGCGCCCGCGCTTGCATTCCCGCGGTCCCTTGGTCAAGGTCGATGCCTGGGCGCCGCAAACACAGGCCGCCCGGTCGAACTTTCAATGAACCGTGGTTCCGTAGCCGCGGACGTGAGTCCGCGCCATCTCGCTCCGTCAAAAGCAGAAATCAGCGCCGACTCACGTCGGCGGCTACAAATCGGTTCATGGTCCCCGTGCGCATTCGACCGCTGAATG
>MWFF01000055.1 GCA_002071485.1 Verrucomicrobia bacterium ADurb.Bin006
CTCTACGCGACCACCAACCTCCAAAATGCCATCGTTACCGGCGACGCCCTTAACAACAACAAACCGCAGGCTCAGGCGGTGCTCAAGGGCGGCGGCGACTACTTCTTCCAACTCAAAGATGAAAACCGTCACGCTTACAAGGCCGCTGTGCAAAAGGCCAAATCAACCCCCCTTTTGCCCATGTCCAAGAGCCGGACATCGGCCATGGACGCTGCGACCAGCGCCGGATAAGAGTCTATCCCTTCGAACCGCTGGAGGCCGGGCTGCCCGCAGCGCGCGCTCTGGTCGTGATTGAGCGCACCACCACCTTCGATCAAAGCGAAGAGCCCACCGTCGCCTTCTACACCACCAGCCTTCTGCCGGCCCCGGGCTGCGCCCGCCGCTTTGCAGAACTGGCCCGCGGCCACTGGGGCGGCAGCGAAAGCCGCAACCACTGGGTGCGTGACACCTGCATGCGCGAAGACAAAACCCGCTCCAAAAACTACAACCTCAACTGCAACCTCTCGGCCCTGCGCATCTGCCTGATCGCGCTCAAGGCGGACCTTCACCCCGAGGCTTCTTGGCCCGCCCTGCAGGAGCGCTGCCAGAACAATCCCCAAATCCCTTTCCAGATACTCGTCAAGCACCGCTCCAAATGAAAAGACCGTGCAGGGCTGTGCGGCAGGCGCGGGTGGCCGACTCGCTCCGGCGCGGTCTGAGCGCCGCCAGATTCCTTCTCACCTTTTGTGCGGGACAGCTGGGAACTTTACTTGCGCGGCATTTGCTGAACGCCCAGTGCTGCGAGCACACGTTCAAAACTCTTGTAGGCTTCAGCTATTTCTTTGTGCTTACGACCTCGTGCGCCCGGACCGGGGATTAAGCAAAACGTGCCAGCCCTCAAGCGCAGACCGTTCTTTTCATTGACTTCGCAAGTGCCCAAGGCGAACAGATCGCCTGCTTCATCGGAGCACTTCCAATCTTGTTCAGTTCCCTCGGCTGTATTTCTGCCATCAGCAACTTGGTGCAAGTTCAGTCCCACCTGTTTCATGGCAGCCATCAATTGAGGCATCACGCTCTCGTCCGAAATGTAAACAGGCAGCGCCATAGACCAGAATCCGATTATGCCTCGCCGCAGAGCGCCGCACATGCCTGTTAGGCAATTGGGAGAGGCGACTCCTGCTCTTGCGGCCGCGCCTGGAAACAAGATTGGAATCCTAGTTATCGAAGTAGGGCCGCCGAGATACCCTCCCCAGAATTCCGCACCCACTGTCGTGCTTCGACCGAGCGTGTGCATCGTCGTCGTTCCAGCTCGCGTAGTGACGCTCCAAAAGAAGTGCGGAGTGTAACCACCCGCAGGAGGCATTGCGCCGCCAATCGACATCGTAGGAAGCCGTAGAGCGTTCCACAGACCAGTTCCGGCCGCTGCCGTCAGGCAAACTTGAGCGACCTTGCCGCCGGTCTTGCTTTTCTCATAGAGGCTACGCTCGTAGTCGGACAAGCCTTCGTTGTCATCCGACCAGATGTCGCCATTCTGGTAAAGATCCGCAAACGGATCGCCGAACGGAATCAACCCATCCGCAGTTGCAGCCGCACCATTCGCCAAGTCCAAGAGTCGTTGTCGAACGCGAGCGTCGGATTGCCGATGCCGATATTGAAGTCGCCGAACTGGATTCCCCAAAGCCCGTTCGGGTCAACGAAGTTGACGGGGTTGTTGTAGTTGAACCGATAGAGGTTGCGGTCAGCAAATTCGCCAATCGGATCCCGATTTGGCCACCTCTGCAGATTCGGATCATAGAACCTGAACCCGTAGTACACCAAACCGGTGACCGGATGCGCCTCCTTGCTCGAGAAGCGGTACAGGTTCACCTCGACCAGCGGCCCGGACATCGACAGGACGTTTCCGAACGGCTCGTACACGTACCGCGCCACCACCGCTTGCTTCTCGTTGATCAGGCAGGTGACGTTCCCGTTCCCATCGGCGTGGTAGAAGAAGTGAGGAGTGGGGAGTGAAGAGTGAAGAGTGAGGGCCAGCAGACCCCCGATGCCGCCGGCGCCCTGCAGGCTGCCGCTGAGATCACGGCCTCGGGTGTACGTCACCGTCGGTAGGTTGTTCGCATCCCGTTCCTGGAGCACGACCATCCCGTCGTATACGTACCGCACCAGGGCGTTGGTCGCCCAACCGCCGTTCTGCCACACGCACTCCGTCCGCACCCGATGACGGCCAAAACCGTCGTACGCGAACTTGCTCAGGGTCGAGTTGCTCACCCCGTTGGTCACGATCACCGTGATCAACTGATTCTCGTCGTCGTAGCCGTAGCCGAACTGCTCGTTCAGGCGGGTCGTTCCGTTCGCTTCCTTGCCGCTGGCCTGGATCAGTTGGCCGGCCCGGTCATACGCGTACGCGACCGTGTTGCCGGCCAGATTCATCACGCTCGTCCGCTGGCTGGCGGCGTTGCAGCCGTAACCGTGATGGTTCAGAACCGCCTGCTGCGAGGAGCGCAACGTGGTGTTGGTCAATCGGGCCATGAAATCGTAGCTCGTCGCAATAGTCGCCCCGTTGGGCAGCGACAACGTCCCCGACAACGCCACCCGCCTGCTGTCGTAGGCGTAGCTGAACGCGCCGGCAGGCGACGCGACGCTCGTCAACCGCTCCGCGGCGTCGTAGCCGTAGGACTGCGTCCAGGGCGACGCATTGGGCTGGAGCAACGTCAACCCGCTGCGCGAATCGGGGTGGCGGGAAGCCTGAATCTCGCTCATCTGCCAGTGGGTCGTGATGCTCCCGTGCGAAATCGCTGAACCCAGACCCAAGCCGAGAACGCCAGGAGCACGAAGGCTACGTTCACAAGTATGATCAGCCTACCTGCCGTCGAATGCCAGTGCTGAGTCAAACACTTCAAGGATAGTATCGGCGGCAGGGTTGACGGGACCCGGTCCGTGCCTGAGTACAGCAGACTGAAGGCAGTCACATGTATACCAGTGTACATCGTCGCACAGCACACCATCGTCAGGAAGAAAGCAAGCCGCCGGTTTCCTCGAACGAGGTCTTTGTTGCTAGTGGGCATCCTTCTTACCTGAGGGGAAAGCGCCCTCGGGCGCACTTGAAGGCGCACCAAGCTGCCTTCCCTGCCTCTTGGACGTTCATTGCTACACTGATAATGCTGCCAACCCCAGGCACTATGTTTGGTCCCAGCGTCTTCACGCCTTTGAGAGCGGCGCGCTTTGTAACCTCCTTTCTGAGCTTTGCCTTTGCCCTGCACTTGATCAGCTCGTCGATGGCTTCCTGGGTGGGCTTCGCCCAGCTTCCAGTAAGCTCATGTCGCACTTCAAGCTCGATCTGCCGCCGGACATGGCGAGGGAGTCTGCTCGGGTCTTTCCACGCCCAGTACGTGTCCGTAAGCTCAGCAACGCTCTTGAAGCCCAGCCAACAGGCCGCGACACACAAACTGAAATCGCTTGCAGCGAGGCCGTCGGGATCTGCCCATACGACAGGGGCACCATAACAGAACTCGTACAGGTTGCCCCCACTATCTTCCTCAATCGGATCCCGATTCACCCACCTCTGCAGATTCGGATCGTAAAACCTGAAGCCGTAGTACACCAGACCGGTGACGGGATGCGCCTCCTTGCTCGAGAAGCGGTACAGGTTCACCTCGGCCAGCGGCCCGGACATCGACACGACGTTCCCGAACGGCTCGTACACGTACCGCGCCACCACCGCGTGCTTCTCGTTGATCAGGCAGGTGACGTTCCCGTTCCCATCGGCGTGGTAGAAGAAGTGAGGAGTGGGGAGTGAAGAGTGAAGAGTGAGGGCCAGCAGGCCGCCGATGCCACCGGCACCTTGGAGGCCGCCGCTCAGGTCACGACCCCGGGTGTACGTGGCCGTCGGCAGGTTGTTCCCGTCCCGTTCCTGGAGCACGACCATCCCGTCGTACACGTACCGCACCAGGGCGTTGGTCACCCAACCGCCGTTCTGCCACACGCACTCCGTCCGTACCCGACGACGCCCAAAGCCGTCGTACGCGAACCTGCTCAGCGTCGAGTTGTTCACCCCGTTGGTCACGATCACCGTGATCAACTGGTTCTCGTCGTCGTACCCGTAGCCGAACTGCTCGTTCAGGCGGGTCGTTCCGTTCGCTTCCTTGCCGCTGGCCTGGGTTAACTGACCGCTCCGGTCGTACCTGTACGCCACCGTGTTGCCCGCCAGGTTCGTCACGCTCGTCCGCTGGCTGGCCGCGTTGTAGCCGTAGCCGTGGTGGTTCAGGACCGCCGACTGCGACGAGCGCAACGTGGTGTTGGTCAGCCGGGCCATGAAATCGTAGCTCGTCGCGATGGTCGCCCCGTTGGGCAAGGTCAACGTGCCCGGCAACGCCACCCGCGTGCTGTCGTAAGCGTAGCCGAACGCGCCGCCAGGCGACACAACGCTCGTCAACCGCTCCGCGGCGTCGTAGCCGTACGACTGCGTCCAGGGCGATGCGTTGGGCTGAAGCAACGTCAACCCGCCTCGCGGCCCGGCGTACTGGTATCTGTAGCTCACGGTGTCTTCGGCCCAGGGACCATCTTCACTGGCCAACCGGTTGTTTGCGTAACTGTAACGGGTCTGGCCGACGCCGTCCACCAAATTGGTCAAGCGGCCGAGCACATCGTACTGCAGCGTCAGCGCCGGGCTGACCGGGTACACCACGCCGGGCAACTGACCCAGGGGGGGCGTCTTGGGACGTGGTCGTGGGCCGGTCACCCATTACTACTTTGACTGACGGATGTATCTCAACGGCCGAGATCAAGCACTTCCTCGTCCCCGGTTCCGATCCACAAAACTACCTTCTCTGGAGTAATGGCGAGCACACCATCGCGGGCAAATCGAGCGCTCCGCAAACCGAACAAGCACCGGTGGTTGGTCCCCTCGATCTGGATCGTACTAGTAAACACAAACGGCTCGTAGGAGGAGCCGTAATTCGACGGGAGAATCATCAACGCCATGTTTGTCGGCTTGCCTTGTCGCTCCCAGTCAGAGACCAATGAAGCAAGCACACCCGCACCGTTGTACAAAGCAACCCTGTGATTCTCTCTTCTTGCAAAGACGTGAGTCCTGCAAGCAAGGCAGCGCTGAGGCAGACTACTACGACGATGTACTTTGCGCGTCCGAGGGCCATAGGCAACGTGATTCAGATCAGGTCCTGTTCCAGGCCATCCAACGTCAGCCGGTAGCGCACGTCGGCGGCGATTCCGCTCAGGGCATTCGGATACAGGACCTCCTGTTCACCAAGCCACTCCACAGCCGAAGGTTGCGCTTCACCCAGCAGCACGCTCTGCCCGCTGGCGCGGTCGATCATCGCCAGCCCAATCAGTTGCCACCGCAGGCGCGCGCCGTCGGGCGCCAGCATGTCCACTGCGCTCTCGCTCAGATCGGGCGGCAGGATCAGTTGATGCGCCGTCTCTCGGGCGATGACGTGCCCGCTCTCGGTGACCTCGAACGCCGCCCGGGCACCAACGTAGGCCCGCTGGCCTTCATCCCATCGTCCCAAACCGGTGGCCAGCTCCGTCACCCGTCGTTCCTCGGCGCGCCATCCCCCCATCCCGTCCGGGACCAATTCGGTCCGGCTCCACACCCGATGATGGGGGTCCATCTCGACCACCTCCGCTTGGGGTTGCGTGAGGAGTCGCACCGGTTCCTGCGCCACGGCGAGGCCAGGGTGCATAAGCGTGGCGGCCAGCGAGGCAGAGAGAACTGCGAGTCTCATAAAGGACACAGCCCAGCGATGGCTTGGTTCAGGGTGAGATCGGTCGTTGTATTGCTTGGTCGCTTGATACGCTACCCCCCTCGCGTCAAGACAATTGCTCGACGGGCGACAATTGCTCGACGAGCGACTGATCTCGGTGTGCCTTAACGGAACATCCAGGACGGGAACCCAGCACGCTCCGCCGTCTCTTTCTGTGCGTCCGAAATGCTGCGTGCCCGTTCGCGCCAGTTGCCTACTATGGGCCAGACGGACCCACTCTTCTTTGCCAGCGGGGTCAGCCACGCGAGCAGGTTGTCCGTGATCGGGGCCAGTCGGGTGCCCGCGCAACGCAGCTTGCGGTACGTGACTTTGATGGTGCGCTCCGGGAGGCAAAGTCGGTTCATCGTGTTCCAAACATCCGTGCCCTCGTCTTCCGAGCGACGCGCCTTCAACAGCGTTTCCGCATCGATTCGCGCACATGCAGCACCCGGCTCCGCAGCTTCTGCACGAGCACGCCCACCCTGGGCATGAACTCGATCAGCAGCATGCTGGCTCCGACCACTTCCTCAGGGTCGAGGCCGGCATGCCGGAACCGGATCGCCGTGAAGCTGCCCTCGCTCAAGACGAGGCCGTTCGAGCAGATCCGGCGATAGAGCTCACCGCATCGCAGCCCAGCCATCGCGGCCCTCTGCGAGCAACTCAACGCACTCGACACCGCGTTCCCGGGCTCCCGCCTGCGTCTGCGCTATGCCATCCATACCCCCGTCCTGAGAAGAAAAGCGGACATTTCTTGCAGGCCCTATGTCAGGAGGTCTGGAGTCTGAGATCGGAATCGTGGCGCAGGCATGTGAACCGTGAAGTTGACATCATCCCCGTTGAACGACCCAGCACTTGGAGTGTCAAATGTGCCAACTGTGCAACAGCTCAATCCTTGAAAGGCCTGAGGGATCGGCGTTCAAACGGAAAGTGATCGCAATACGTTTGGGATTTCAAGGATCCGTTGAGAGTGACGGTCGAAGCCGCGTGCGTGCATAAAAACGGCGAAGTCGTCTGCGCCGACATTCTGCTGGCCCCAGAGCAGCACCGGCCCGCGCGGCTGATACCAGCGGTTGTGATCCATCGCCAGCGCCGCGGTCCAATCGCGTCCGCTCAGCCGGAGAATTGCCCCCGCCGATGCCGTGGGCGGCCCCGTAGCGCAAGTCGAGATTCTCGCACGTCACATACGCCCGCCCGCTCTGGTCGATGATGTATCTGCGCAACGCCAGTTCGATGCTGCGGGAGTGAGTGGCCGGGTTGTCATCCGAGCGAAGCTTCACCTGCCTTGTGCACTTCGGAAGGGTACGTTTCGCGGCGGGCGGCTGGGTTATTGAGCCACCAGCACGAAGCACTGTTGATCTGGACGCAATGGGGTGGTAGAACGCTGCGCGCGATCCGATGTCCGGATTCTCGCCCTTGCACAGGTCCGGCTCCTCTGCGCATAGTGCAACATGATTTGGCCATTGTTGCCTCCGAGCCGCCCACGCCAACGCCCAGCCCGGTCGTCGGGCCGTCCGTCGCGCGTTTCGTTGCCATGGTTGGCAGGGCTCAGTTTGGTTTGGCAGTTGAGCGCTGCCTCCGTCACAGAACTCAAGGTGATGAGCTTCAACATCTGGGTCCAGGGCGGACTTAGCCTGGCTCGATGCATCGACGCCATTCGGAACTCGGACGCCGACCTGGTCGGGCTACAAGAGTGCAACGCCGCAACGGCCCAAGCTATCGCCACCAGCCTCGGATGGCATGCCTTTGGCGCCGCGGACACCTCGATCGTAAGCCGATACCCCATCCGGGCCTCGATCCCGTCGGGCGGCGGCTCCGGGGTGAGCATTGAACTGGCTCCCGGTCAGTTGGTGTACCTGTTCAATTGCCACCTGCCCGCTTACCCCTACGGTCCTTACAGCATGCGCGAAGGACAGACTCAGTCTTTCGTGATCGCGCAGGAGGAGCAGACGCGCATGCCACCCCTCAACCAACTCCTCAAGGTGATGGCGCCCTACCTGGCCGGGCCGGCCCCCTGTTTCTTGACCGGCGATTTCAACGCGCCTTCGCACCTGGATTACGCTGACTTCCCCTGGCCCACCTCGAAAGCGCCCCTGGCAGCCGGCCTTCGAGATGCCTACCGTGACGCGCACCCGGACCTCCGAACATACCCGCCCGCATTCGCCTTCGACGATCACGGGATCACCTGGACGCCCATCGCCGCCCAGGAACCCAACGACGCATTCGATCGGATCGACTTCGTCTATTACTCGGACGGCGACGGGATCGCGCTGCTCGAGGCTTTCGAACTGGACGACCGCAACAGCGCCGCGCCCTGGCCGTCGGATCATCGGGCCGTTCTCGCCGCATTCAGACTGACCCCGCCCGAGCCCTCGCCAAAGGCCACGCTGCCGTGGCCGAACGATGGTCTGACCGATGTCGCGTGCAACCCCACCTTGACGTGGCTGCCGGGCACTGGAGCGCTGACCCACGATGTCTACTTCGGCCCAACGCAAGCGATTGCCCTCCTCACAAATCAGACGACCGCCACCTTCATCCCGGGAACGCTCGAACCGGGCGCCACCTACTCTTGGCGCATCGATGAACACACCGCTTCAGGAATCGTCACGGGCGATGTGTGGTCGTTCACCACCCAGCCGATTCACTATTACGAGTGGCGCTTCATCGATGGCAACCTCGCCCCCTCGGTCGGCCAGGGTGTGCTTGCGTACGCCGACGCTGCCACCGCCGCCCTGACCAGGTTCGGCGTTGCCGATGATGAAACCGTCCCGCTGATGAACGGGCAGCCGACGAGGTATCTCTATGCTCCCGCCTTTGCCGGCGCCAGCAACGGCTATCGCGTTTCGTTTGAACAAAGCGGCCCCAATGGCGGCGGCATCTATCTCAACCAGTTCACATTGATCTGGGATCTCCTGATTCCAAGCCCGCTCGGTTGGACCCCGCTCTTCAACACCAACCCCCAAAACGCCAATGACGCCGACTTCTACATCGATCCGTCCGGACGCGTCGGCATCGGCGCCCTTGGATATTCCGCAGCCGGTACCGTTCGCCCGGACACCTGGCATCGACTGGCCTTTGTGGCCGACTTCGCCCTGGGCACCGCGCGGTGGTATGTCGATGGCCGACCGGTTTTCACCGGGAGCGCGGCCTTGGACGGCCGCCATTCCCTCTACTCGAACGTCGATCCCGGGCCAGACCTCCTCCTCTTCAACGAAGGCGATACATCCGGCGTGTACACTCATCCGGTCTGTTTGAGCGCGTTCTTCATGGCCGATCGCCCGCTCAGCGCCGCCGAAGTTGAAGCCCTTGGCAGACCTTCGCCCGAGGGAATCACAGTCAGACTGCGTCCGATCGAATTGGCAATTGCTCGGGACGCGGCACACTTGCGCCTGGCGTGGATCGGCGGCGGGGGATTCTACCAGCTCCAGACCAGCCCTAACGCGCTGCCGGGAACCTGGGTCGACATGGATGCTCCCACCCCTGACATGGGTGTCGTCATCGAAGCCGGCGCGACCGCTTCGTTCTATCGGATTGCCGCGCGCTAGCCCGGAAACCTGATGCCGGGACGAGAATCCGGATTTCCGGGCTGTGGCAAGACCGCGCCCCAACGCAGAGAGGCACGCGGCGGGGTCAAGCACACAAACCATGGACGGTCATCACTCGTGCGTAGATGACCTTGCCCCCTCCGGTAAAACGTTGCCGGCGTGTCGAGCGACAAAGGTGGCGGCGAGGGTGGCGACAGAGAAAAGGAACGGGGGGCCGCTTGCATTTCTCCAAAGGACGATTATCTTCTGCGGCAAGTTGGAGGAGGGATGGTTCACCCAAATGGCAGGACGAATTGCGTTTACGATCTCGAGCGCCCATGTCGCGCCTCGGAATCCAAGCCCCGGTGAACCGATCGCGTCGTTCCCCGGCCTGGCTTGTCCGGCCGCCAATCCGTCGTCCAACCCAACAAGGAGGAAACCATGCGTGCATCACTCACGAACAAACTGATCGCCGGCGTCGCGGCCACACTCGCGGTGCTGGGCGTCCAGTGGTTCGATCTCACCCCGGCGGCTCGGGCTGCCGACCGCCAAACCGGGGTTCCCGCAGCCCAAATGAAGGACGGCGCCGGCGGCACGGCCCCCGCTGCGACCGCCAAGACGAGTCGGTACCCGATCCGCGGCAAACTCAAGGCCGTCGACGCCTCTGGCCACACGTTCACGCTGGCCGGCGCCGAGAAGGATCGGGTCTTCAAGACCACGGCGCAGACCGAGATCATACGGCAGGGCAAGCCGGCAACGCTGGCCGAGGCGGTCGTCGGCGACGAGGTCGGCGGCCTTGTCGAGAAGCAGAGCAACGGCACCGTCGTCGTGCTGAAGGTGCGCTTCGGGCCGAAGACGGAGGAAGAGCAGAAGGCCACAACCCCGAAACGCAAGCCGCGTTCGGCCGCGGCGAAGACAGCCGACGTGCGCTGAGTTGACGGCACGTCATCGGGCGGGCGGGCCGCTTATGGCCTGCCCGCCTCTCTCCCGCGCAGCCCCTTGACCATCATGCACGGACCCTTACACAAACCTGAGGATATTTTACTTCTCATGCCGCGCGTTCCGGCTATGAATTTGGCGAATCGGTTTATGGCGGACGATCGAAAGGATTCACAATGGGACTCATGGATTATCTGAAGACGCAACTGCTTGACATCATCCAGTGGCAGGATGATTCGCGCGACACGGTTTCCTGGCGGTTCCCGGACGAGGACAAGGAAATCAAGCGCGGGGCGCAACTCATCGTGCGGGAGTCCCAGGTGGCTCAGTTTGTCTATCTGGGCCAGTTCGGAGATACATTCGGGCCGGGGAAACACTCCCTCACCACGGACAACCTCCCCGTTCTATCGACGCTCAAGGGCTGGAAATACGGCTTCGAGTCTCCATTCAAGGCCGACGTCTACTTCGTCACGACCCGCCTCTTCACCGGCAACAAGTGGGGCACATCCAATCCGGTCATGATGCGTGACGCCGATTTCGGCATCGTGCGCGTGCGCGCGTTCGGCACCTACGATTTCCGGGTGATCGAGCCCAAGTTGTTCCTCAAGGAGGTAGCCGGCACCGACGCGCACTTCCGGTTGGATGAATTCTCCGACGCCATGCGTTCGCGGCTGGTGAGCGTGTTCTCCGACGCCCTGGCGAGCGCCAAGGTGCCCGTGCTCGATGTGGCCACGCGCTACTCCGAGCTGGGCGAGGCCCTCCTGCCCCTCATCAACCCCGTTCTCGCCGAGAAGTACGGACTCGAGATGCCCAGTTTCATCGTCGAGAACGTCTCGGTCCCGCCCGAGGTGGAACAGGCCATCGACAAACGGTCGAGCATGGCCGCCATCGGCAACCTCAACGACTACGTCAAGCTCCAGATGGCCGAAGGCATGGCCAAAGGCGAAGGCGGCGGTGGCGCCGGCAGCATGGCCGCACAATTCGCGGTCGGAATGGCCATGGCCCAGCAGATGATGCAGCAAACCGGTGGTGTCATGGCCCAAACCACGCCCGCCATCCCCGGAGCCGGAGCCCCTGCGACGCCTGCGGTCGGCGCGCCCCTGCCCGATCTGCTCAGCCCGGCCGACGCCGCCACGTTGCTCGGGGTCAGCGAGGCCGACGTCCTCACCGCGCTGGGCGAGGGGTCTCTGAAGGGCAAGAAGATCGGCGCCACCTGGCGCATCCCCCGTGCTGCCGTCGACGAGTTCCTGAAGTCTTAGGAAGGCGCGCCTCAGACCACTCCACGCTTGGGGGATTCGCACCATGGTTGAGGCAGAGGCCCGATCGAAGTTCTCCTGTCCGGCCTGCGGGGGAGAGGCCGTATGGAATCCGGCCAAGCAGGCCTTGATCTGCGCATTTTGCGGCACGGCCTCGCCGGCAAAAATCGACGTATCGCCCTCCGGCGAGGAGGTGATTCGGGAAAACGACCTTGCAACCGCCCTGCGGGCGATTCCGCAGGATCGCCGCGGGTGGGAGGCGCCCAAGACCAGCGTTCGCTGTCAGAGTTGCCAGGCCATCTCGGTGTTCGATCCCGAGCGTGTCGGCCAGCGCTGCGACTTCTGCGGATCTTCGGCCCTGGTCCCCTACCAGGAGATCAAGGAGTCATTCCGGCCCGAGGGGCTCCTGCCCGTGAAGGTCAGCGAAGCCCAGGTGCGCGAGAGCGTCCGGATATGGTACGGGAACCGGTGGTTCGCCCCCAACAGGCTCAAGTCCGGCGCCCTCACCGACACGGTCAAGGGACTCTACATCCCATATTGGACCTTCGACGCCCAGGTGCACGCGGACTGGACGGCGGAATCCGGTTATTACTACTACGTGGCCGAAAGCTATCGCGATGCGAACGGCCAGATGAAGATACGGCAAGTCCGCAAGATCCGGTGGCAGACCAGCGCGGGGGCCCTCGACCACTTCTTCGACGACGAGCTTGTCGGGGCCTCGCGCGGCGTCCAGGCCGACCTGCTCCGCCGGATCGAGCCCTTTCCCACGAAAGAACTGGTCCGTTATGACGCCGGGTTCCTCTCGGGCTGGGTGGTCGAGCGCTACCAGATCGACCTCGTCGCCGCCGCCCAACAGGCCCGCGAACGCATGGATACGGCTGTCCGGCAGCTCTGTGCCGCCCAGGTCCCCGGCGATACGCATCGCAACCTCGAGGTCCGCGCCGACTACTCGAGCCAGACCTTCAAACACATCCTGGTTCCACTCTGGCTCCTGACCTACACCTACGGAGCCAGGGTGTTTCAGGTCATGGTCAACGGCTATACCGGCGCCATCGCCGGACACTTCCCGAAGAGCTGGATCAAAATCATGCTCGCCGTCCTCGCCGGGCTCGCCGCGATGGCTGCCCTGTTCTGGATGACGCAGCATTAACGCCGCGTCCCGCCACACTCTCATGGAATGGAGCATCCAGGCCCGATCGCATCAGTGCCAAGCGTGTGGCCGCACATTCCGCAATAAGGAAAGGCTGCACACCCTCTTGCGGGACGAACGCAACGCCTACCTCCGCGTCGACGTTTGTGAGTCGTGCTGGGCCGAGCACTACGCCGAAGGCGCCAACCATCAGCGCGGCTTTGTCTCGTGCTGGAAAAGCCTGTACTCGGCCCCGCAACCGACGCCCGAGCCCATCCGCCGGGAAACCGCTGAAACCCTCCTGCGCAAGCTCCTCGAACTCAATGCGCCCGAGCACGCCCCGGCCTGCTTCATCCTGGCTGCCATGCTCGAACGCAAACGCCTCCTCAAGATGAAGAGCCAGACGACCGAACAGGACCGTCGCCTTCTCATCTACGAACATTCAAAGACAGGCGAGGTGTTCACCATCTCCGACCCCAACCTCCAGCTCGACCAATTGGAGGGCGTCCAGCGCGGCGTCGCCCGCCTGCTCGAGCACGGACTGGAACCACCGCCGCCCACCGCGCCCGAGCCGCCCCGGGACGAGCCCGTTGCCCCAAGCGAAAGCCCGGCCTCGAGCCCGGCCGAGCCTCCCAACCATGAGTGATCTGGCCCGATTGCAGGACGAGATTCAATACACGTTTCGGGATGAACGGTTGCTGCGCACTGCCCTCACGCATCCGTCCGTCGCCTACGAACCGGATCAAACCAACGACACCAACCAACGCTTAGAATTCCTCGGCGATGCCGTGCTTCAACTGGTTCTCAGCCACGCCCTCTATGTCCGGCACCCGAATGCCGCCGAAGGCGACCTGACCAAAGCCCGCGCCCGGCTGGTCAACCGTCGTTCTCTGGCGGAGCAGGGCCGACACATGGAGCTGGGCCGATACCTGACACTGGGACGCGGCGAGGAACTGCATGCGGGGCGCGAGCGGATCTCGACCTTGGCGGACGCCTTCGAAGCCCTGCTGGGCGCGCTCTTCATCGATGGAGGCTACGCCGTCGCGGAGGAGTTCGTCCTGCGACGCCTCGCACCCACGCTCGACATGCTCTCCGGTCCGCTGCACGCCGACAACCCAAAGGGCGAACTTCAGGAAATGCTCCAGACTGGCGCCGAGACACCGCCGCAATACCGCATCGAACACACCTCGGGCCCGGACCACAACATGGTGTTCGAGTGCGCGGTCTATCACCGGGGCGTGGAATTGGGTCGCGGCATCGGCAAAAGCAAGAAGGAAGCCGAGAGCCAGGCCGCATCCGCCGCCCTTCGGTTCCTGGGCCAGCAGCCGGACAGCGCGGCGTCCGCCTCGGATTGAGAGCGGATCGCCTCAACGTTCAGTCCGCTCCGTACGTTCCATCGCCCGGTCCGCCTGAACCCATTGACACGATCCATTCGCCAGCGCTCATGGCCCCGCCACACGCAAGAAACGCGCGTTAGTGCCTGGGGCCACGGCGTGCGTGCAAAGGCCTGTGGTTGAGGTGACTGACGCCAATCGAGTCCAGACTGCCAGATCGGCGCTGGTCTCGATGGTGTAGGGAACGCCGGCTACGCCCGCCCAGGTCACCGTGCCGTCGGCGGAAACGCGCAGGATCGGCGCCGGCACGAGAACCACACGGCGAATCCAGACGACCGCTCGCGCCGACGTGGTGTCATCGCCAAGAAAGACGAAGTCGGGCGTTTCGTACGGGTCGATGGTGCCGGAGAAGGCGGTGTAATCGCGCGCCGGGCCTTCGAGAATCGTTTTGCCGTTGGCCCGGAGTTGGTAGCGATCGCGCCGGAGGGTCAGCGCGTAGTCGACAAAGGCCGTTCGGGTGTCGAACAGAGCATCTTCCGCGTGGGTGAAGAGCGGCAGATCGGACTGGGCAAAGACCACGTTGGTCCAGAAACCCAACTCGATCCCGCGCTGGTCGCACCCCAGCGCGATCACCGAGAATCCGGCGCGGTCGGGACCACCGTGCGATTCCTGATCGACCCGCGCGGCAAACAGCACCGTCACACCCGCGCTCCGGTCCAGCGCGATGGGTGTCGTGCGCCCGTACCCGGCCTGCTCGAGCGCGCTGCTCCAGGTGTCAAGACAGACCGCGTCATCGGCCAGCGCCTGGACCGCTCCGCCTGGAAAAGCGAGGAACGTCCAGTCTTGTTCGACAGGCAGGGAGCGCAGCGCGCCGTCGTAGAGGGTCTGCGCTGACGCCGAGATCAAGAGCCAGGCCATCGAGACCCCGCTCAGAGCGATCCTGATCATACGCCTTGTGTCCCTGCAGGGAGGCGGCGCGCGCAACATCCGCCGTCGCAGCCCACGACATCGAGCCCGATTCTTCGAAACGCGACGCTCATCGCCAACTCATCGTCGAGTCACGGCGCAGGCCGTTCAAACGCCTCGATGAACTTCACGAGGGCGCGGACATCGTGGTAGTTCGCCTTCCAATTGTGGGCCTTGGCCGTGCTCTTGGGCTTGCCCTCGGCGCTCACGGTTTCGAGCCAAATCCCGTCTTCGGGCCGAATCTGATGGGTGTCGAGAAACCCCACCAGCCGTTCCAGAGCAGCCGCGTAGTCCGGATTGGACGCATGCCGCAAGCCGTCGGTCAGGGCCGCCATCATCTCCGACTGGCTCCACCACACCTTGTCGGTGTCGTGGGCGGGTTGGTCGCCGACGCCGCGGTTGTAGAGCCCGCCGCGGACGTGATCGTAGCCGTGTTCGAGAGCGTGCTCGAGGATGGCGTCAAAATGCGGCCACGAGCGCTCGCGCTCGAGCACTTCCTCGGCGCGAATCATCAGCCACGCAAACTCGACGTTGTGGCCGTACGAAAGACCTGCGCTCCGGGGATCCGCCACGAACGACCAGTCCGGATTCCGATGAAAACAGGCCTTTCCCGCCTCGGGAGGGTAGAAGTGCGTCGCGTTGAGCCGCAACGCCTCGGCAAGAGCCCGCCGCACATCGTCGTCGCGCGTCGCCTCGCAAAGCTCGGCCAGCGCTTCCATCCAGTGCAGATGCGCATTGGCGCTCTTGAGCCCGGCGACCTCGACCTCGATGCGATCGTCCTGTCGGGCAATGAAGCGCCAGTCCCGCTCGTAATGCTCGCCCCAGCCGCCGTGCGTTGCATCGTGGCAATGCCGCTGGATGGTCCGAAACAGATCCAGGGCGTGCCGTAGCGCGCCGGGATCGCCGCTTGCGCGGGCATATTCAACCAGGGCGTAGACCACAAACGACTCGCCGTACAGGTACTTCCTGTCATTGACCGGCTTCCCGTCCAGATCGGTCTTCCAATAGTAGCCGCCATGCTCACGATCGAGAAAACGCTCGATCAAGAAACGGTAACCGTGCCCGGCCGCCTTCAGATAATCCCGCGTGTCGCTCCGATAGCCCTTTCGATGGGCGTGGGCGAATCCCCAAACCATGCGGGCCTGGGTCACGATCTGCTTCTCCCGCGCAGGCGACGCCGGCTTGGCCGCATCATCCGACAACACATAGCCGCCGCGCCGCCAATCCACCGCCGTGTCATACCAGTAGGGCATCACCTTCTCGCCCAACTGCCGCCTGTAAGCGCGGGCCGCGGACGAGAAATCCGCCGCACCCAGAGACGCGGAGGCAAGCCAGGGCAGGACCAGCAGGCAGGACAAGACAAGCGTCATAAGTGAAAGACGTGAGGAGCGGGAGCGCCTGTCAGGACTTGATCGCCACATGCGCAGGGCCCAGCCGGGGTATTTCATAAGGCTGTGCGGAGTTATCGATCCGGGTTGAGGCCTGACTGAGCCGCCAAAGCCGGGTCCGCCGGCTCGCCGGCGGGGTCGGCGGAAGCCCCGGCCAGGGCATCCTCACGGCCAGAGGCCGCGCTTTCGGAGCCGGGGGCGGGGGCGGCCGCGGGTTCGGGCGCGGGCAGGCCGGGCTCCGCGGCGGGCGCGTCGTCGGCGCCTGGAGCTTTCGCGGCGGGCGCCTCGGGGAGGGTCAGCGACTCGATGCGGTAGCGGCTCTTGTGCCCGTCGAGTTCGAACTCGATCTCGTCGCCGACTTTCCGATTCAGCATCGATTGGGCGATCGGACTCAGGTACGAAATGATGTGCTTGGCGGGATCGAAATCCCACGCCCCCAGAATGAGAAAAGTCTCCCGGCGTCCGGTGCCGGCCTCGGTGACCTCGACGCGGGTTCCGATGCTGACGACGTCGGTGCGCGGGTTGGCGAAGTCGGTGCCGCGGGCCCGGACAAGCTGGCTTTCGAGTTCGGCCTTGCGGCGCATGAGGAGGCGGTGGAGTTCCTTGGCGGCCTTGTACTCGTGATTTTCGCTGAGGTCGCCGTAGCTTCGGGCGATGGCGATGTCGCGCGAATTGGCGGGGATTTTCTTCTGGACCAACTCGTCGTACTCCTGCTTGCGCCGTTCCAGGCTCTCCCACGAAACCACCAGCGAGGTGTCCTGCCTGCTGTGGTCGCCGGTGATCATCGACTGGACAACCGGCGAATGCTTGACAATGCGCGCCAGCAACGACCGTTTGTCCATGTCGTCGAAGCTGGGCGAAAGCTGCAGCGTTCGGGTGAGATCCTTGATGAGCTCGATGTCGGCGCTCTCGATCAACTCGATCAGCAGATTCTGATCATCCAGGATGTAGTCGCGCAACCGGTTGGATTTCTTTTCGTTGAACTGGTCGCGCTCGATGGCGCTGAGCATGGCGCGGAACACCTCCGGACCCAGAATGTCCGCAAAGGCGTCGGACCGTTCTTTCGCAAGCCAGAGAAGGAGTTCGCTGCTTGCGGTATGCTGGCTGATGAGGCGGGCCAGGGCGCTCTTCAGCGCGTCCAGGCGATCGTGCTCGATCAACAATCGGCCGCATTCGGTGCAGAGCTTCGCCCCAACGGAGTTCATGAAACCCAACACATGGTCCGCCCACAGGGCGGGGTGAGCCTCGCGAAAGGACTGCAGCGCACGCTTGAGCTTGGCCGACGCAATCTGCTCGAGCACGCGCCCGGGATTCTCGATCTGGGCCCACAGGTCCTGGCCGCTCAACTCGCCCTCACCGCGCGCCAGGCCGGCAGCCGCACGCAGGTCATCGCGCATGAAAATCGCCTCGAGCGCAAGGGCCGGCATGGTCCGCTGATGGGACTGGATTTCAACGTTCAGCGCGGCAATGGCGTCCGCGATGGCCGTCTCGCGTTCCGTCAGATCGTCCAGGTTGTGCAGGAGCTCCGAAGCCACGGTCAGGCGGGCCTTCAATCCCTTGGCAGACTTGAATTCAGCCATCAACCGGTCCTTCAGCGAAACCTGCTGGACCTGATACACGATCGGCTCGTTCTTCTTGAGCGGGATCTGAAAATGGCCGCTCTTCTTCATTTCGCGCTTCGCAGCCTCCCACCACTTCTTCCAGTCCGACGTGATCACATCCGGCGTCAGCACCCGCTGGATCTGATCCGCCGTCGCCCGTCCCCCATAACTCTGCAAAACGAGCCGGATCAGGTCCAGGTGATGCAGCGCAGCCATGTGGCGCAGTCCGGCAATGTCCGTCGCCTTCCGGGCAAGGATGTGGTCCGGAGGAATGGCCTTGAGCGACTCGGCGGCAAACGCCAGATCCATGGAATGGTCGGGTTTGGCTTGGAAATCGATGTTGAACCGGCCAAACACCGTGTCGATTTGCCTGATCTGGCCGAACCCCCAACTGCGATGCACGCAGAAACCAGAGGCGGCGAGCGTCACCAGCATCTCCACATGCTGGCGTCCAATCTTGCCTGCCACCACGAGCTTTTCAAATTCTTCTCTCATATGAGGCCATCGGTCGCTTACACTCGCAAGCGATGTACATTATTGCGAAGTGACGGCCCAAAAACCAAGAGAAATTGCCTGCCGCATCCTCTGGCAGCACGCCACCGGCCCCGCCTGGATCGAGGACCTGCTCCACAGCACCCTTGAACGCGCCTCTCTCCACCCGCGCGATCGCGCGCTCGTCCATGAACTGGTCTGCGGCGTCGTCCGCTGGCAGGCGACCCTCGACTGGCTCATCGATCAGAAGACCCGGGGACGCAGGCAAAAACCTGATCTCCGGGTGCTCCTCCACCTCGGCCTCTACCAAATCTTCTGGCTCGACCGCATCCCCGACCACGCCGCGGTCAATGAAACCGTCAACCTCGCCCGCCAACACGGCCTCAGCGCCCAAGCCGGCTTCGTCAACGCCCTCCTCCGCGGCTACGCGCGCGAGAGGGAGTCGACACGGCTCCAGCTCGAGGTGCTGAAACGAGCCCAACCCGCAGTCGGATGGTCCCATCCCGCCTGGCTGATCGACCGATGGCAGGCACGGTGGGGCTTCGAGCCGACGGTTGCGCTGCTGGCGTGGAACAACGCCCCAGCCTACACCTTTGCGCGCGCGAATGCTCTCAAGACCGATCCGGGCCGCCTGCTGGATCGATGGCGACAGGAGGATGTCGAGTACGATTTCGGACGCTGGGATTGGATTCCCGAGAGCCTGGTCTTCCAGCTCAAGACCCATCCGCCCCTCGCCAGGCTGGGCACATTCCAGGACGGTTGGTTCTATCTCCAGGACCCGAGCACCCTGCTGGCTGTCCATGCCCTCGATCCCCAGCCCGGCGATGTCGTTCTGGACGCCTGCGCCGCGCCCGGAGGCAAGACCATGTACATCGCGCAACGCATGGCAAATCAGGGCCGGATCGTAGCCCAGGACGCCTCCGCCGCTCGGCTCGGGCTCCTGCACGACAACTGCAGGCGACTGGGGATCACATGCGTCCAGACTTGCCTGACAACCGATCCGCTGTCCGCCGATTTCGATCGCATCCTGGTCGATGCCCCCTGCTCCAACACCGGCGTCATGCGGCGACGCATCGATCTCCGTTGGCGCATCCGGTCTGAGGCGATCCCGCGCTTGAAGGCGGAGCAATGCGATGTGCTGGACCGCGTGGCAGCCCGATTGAAACCGGGAGGCCGCCTCGTCTACAGCACTTGCAGCCTCGAACCCGAGGAGAATCAACAGGTTGCCCGTGCCCTCCTGAGCCGCCGTTCCGAACTCCGTCTCCAGACCGAGCGCGAACTCCTCCCGTTTCGCGATCGTGTCGACGGCGCCTATGTGGCCGTCTTTGATCGTGCGCTCGGATAGTCGGCAACACATGGTCCGGATCGCTCACAGGCGCCGCGCTGAACCGGATTCGCTAACCCGCATTTCATGATTAAGCATTGAAAAAGTCTCGCGTCGCGTCTAACAATAGACGGCAGTCGGTGGCCGATAATTTGTCATGACATGAACTCGTCTTCATTTCTCAATCGATGCGTCTCAGCCGGATTGGCCGCGGGAGTCCTGGTCGGACTGCCGGTCATGGATCAGCAGGCGCTTGCCGCGGGGGATCCTGCGATTGTCCATTCGGAGGTCATTGCGCCGAATCCGCCCTTTGCCAGCAGTCACGCCTCGACAATTGTCGAGACACCCGATGGCCTGGTGGCAGCGTGGTTCGGCGGGAGCGACGAGGGGGCGCCCGACGTCAGCATCTGGCTCTCCCGCAACGAAGGCGGGACGGGATGGTCGGCACCCGAGGAAATCGCCAACGGCACCGACACGCGCCAGTTCCGCCGCTACCCGTGCTGGAATCCTGTCCTGTTCCTGCGCAAGAACGGCCAGTTGCTGCTCTTTTACAAGGTCGGCCCCAGCCCCTCCACTTGGTGGGGCATGGTCCGCATGTCCACCGACAACGGCAAAACCTGGGTCAAAGCGGGCCGCTTGCCCGCGGGCTACATCGGCCCGGTTCGGAACAAACCGATCGAGATGGCGGACGGCACATTGCTGTGCGGGGCCAGTTGGGAGGACAAAGGATGGCGGGTCCGCATGGAGTGGGCCAAGGATCCTTTTGGCATCTGGTCCTGCGGGCCGTATCTGAATGCGGCGTTCACGATGGCCGTGATTCAACCGACCATTCTGCGGCATGGATCCGGCACCTACCAATTGCTGTGCCGATCGAAACAGGGGCGGATCATGACCTGTTGGTCCCAGGACAACGGCCAATCCTGGAGTCCGATGGACCGCACTCCGCTGCCGAACCCAAACAGCGCGATTGACGGAGTGACGCTCGATGACGGGCGCCAGCTCTTGATCTACAATCACACTGAAAAAGGCCGGGGCGTCCTGAATGCCGCCATCTCGACCGATGGCAAGATTTGGGAGGCCGTGTGCGAACTCGAAAACGAGCCGGACAGCGAGTTCTCGTACCCGGCCGCCATCCTGAGCAAAAACGGCTTCGTCCACGTGACCTACACATGGAAGCGCGAGCGCATCAAGCATGTCGTGCTTGACCCATCGCGGTTCAAGGGACGCGTCATGGTGGATGGCCGTTGGCCCGCACCTTAGCCTTGGAGACTGATGCCGGGACGAGGATGCAGGGGCTCGGGCTTTTTCCAGCCCGCGTGGGTCTCGATCTTTGAGTTTCCGGCTTTGCGGTGGTCACAACTCCATGAACCATGCGGTTCAGCCCGAAGACCAGACCGCCCAGAGACTTGCGCAAGACAATTCGGCTCGAGGGGCCTGTTACGGCCCGAAACCGCCACACGTCGAGGGCAGGTCCGGAATTCCGCAGGCGTCGAGAATCTCATTACCACACCGAGATTCTCGCAACCCACACCCCCGCGTTGTTCGCCGCTGCGGTCGATCGCGCTTCCGCCCTGCTGCGGGCCGGCGAGATCGTCGCCTTGCCGACCGAGACCGTTTACGGCCTGGCTGCCAACGCATACGACAAAAAGGCCGTGGCCCGTCTCTTTGCGGCCAAGGGCCGCCCGGCGCACAATCCCATCATCGTGCATGTGGCTAATGTGGCCATGGCGCGGCGGTGTGTGGCAAGCTGGCCGCGCGCGGCCCAGCGCCTGGCCCGGGCATTCTGGCCGGGACCTCTGACGCTCGTTCTGCCCAAGGCCACCACGATTCCCCATATTGTCACGAGCGGGGGCGCGACCGTTGGCGTTCGTTGTCCTCGGCACTCCTTCATCCGGTCCGTGATCCTCGAGTGCGGTTTTCCACTGGCGGCTCCCAGCGCAAATCGGTCGACCGCGCTTTCGCCGACTCGTGCCGAGCACGTCCGCGCGAGCCTGGGAGGCCGAATCCCGCTGATTGTGGACGGCGGGCCGGCTCGGGTGGGAATCGAGTCGACGGTGGTCGATCTGACTGCGAGGCCACTTCGTGTGCTGCGGTCGGGAATGATCCATCGCGACGCCTTGACGGCGGTCCTGGGGGTGTCCGGAGGTGAAATTCGGATCGATCAAACCGAGGGCGGAGAACCGGTCGCGGGCGCGCCGCGTCGCAGCCCGGGGCAACTGGCGCGGCATTACGCGCCGCGCACGCCGCTCGCCCTGCTCGAGTGGAACGATGAGGCAGACCTGCGCCGACAGGTCAGGCGGCTCGGCTGGGCCCGGCGCGCCGTCCAGATTCTTGCCCACACGAACATTCCCGGGCGCGAGGGCTGGGGGGGCATGGGCGTGATTCCCCGCGACCCCGAGGGCTGCGCCCAGGCGCTCTACGCGGAACTCCACCGATGCGACCAGCGGGGCGGGGCGGGAATCGTCATCGAGGCGGTGCCGGAGGACCCGCGGTGGGAGGGGATCGCCGACCGCCTGCGTCGCGCGTCGGCCTCTCGTTACACATGACGCGAGAAGTCCCGCGACCGGAGCGCCGGCGTGTCGTCGGCTCGAGCACCGGTGACCGCGGGATGCGCGAGGATGCGCAATGTTCGAGCAATGCACCATCCGCGGCGTGCAATTCGTGTCGGCGCGTTTCCTGGCGCCCATGGCCGGTTACACCCACAGCGCCTTTCGCCGATTGCTGGGCGAGTTGGGGGGTTGCGGTGCGCTCTGGACGGAGATGCTGGATGCGCGCCAGGTCATCGCCGAAGACTTCCGGAAGTCTCCATGGGTCAAGCGGCGCCCCTCGGACGGGTTCACTTTCTACCAACTCATGGCGCGGGCAGGCGACCCTCTGGACCGGGTGCTGGGTCTGCTGGCGGCGCAGGGGGTGGAAGCTGTGGACTTGAACCTCGCCTGTGACGCCTTCTCGATCCGCGCCTGCGAAGCCGGCAGCAGCCTTTTCGAAGACCTCGCCGCCCTGGCCCGGGTGGCGCGCGAGTCTCGTCGACACTGGCCCGGTCTGCTTACAGCCAAGGTCCGGTTGGGCCGCCAGCGTCCCGATTGGGAAATCCGCTTTGCCGAACGCCTGCGTCTGCTCGAAGACGCTGGATTCGACGCATTGGTCGTCCATCCGAGGTTCTTCGAAGACAAGTTCCGCCGGCGCGCGCGGCTCGAATTGCTGCCGTGGGTGGCCACACAGACGCGCCTGCCCTTGATCGCCAACGGCGACCTGGCCGGGGTCGAGTCCGTTGCCGCGCACTTGCCCTGCCTCGAGTCCGCGTCCGGGATCATGATCGGTCGCATGGCGATTGTCTGCCCGTGGCTGTTCGCCTGCTGGGATGGCGCACCCCGAGAGGTCGACCATGCGGCCGTGTGGGGCAGGCTGTGCGATTACGTGGCCGAGGATTTTCCCGCGGCGGCGGCCCTGCGCCGGGTCCAGATGTTCACGAAGTACTTTGCGGCCAACTTCGCCTTCGGCCACCGATTCCGGGTCGAGATCGCCAACGCGCCGAATCTCGAACAGGCCCGTGAACGGGCCCATGAGTTCTTTGCCCGATCCCCGCAGATGCTTGCGCATCGCACGGTCGCCGGGCTCTAACCCGCCCTTGGGGTCACATCTTCATATTTGACATTGTGCTGAGAATGTTCCAAGGCATCAGGCCGCCTCGCCCGGGGGACTTCACGGGGCAGACCCGCCATGACCGAATTCGCGCAACGGGCAGACAATTGTCAAATATGAAGATGTGACCCCACTGCTACTTTTCGGTGACCCGGCGCACCTCGGTTCGGGTTTCCTGCTGCTCGACGATCTTGTTGACGAGGAATTCGCGGTACTCGGCGCGCCAATCGACCCGGCGCGTATACCAGAGTCCGTCGCACGTCCTAGATCGCTCGAACTCGCACTGGAAGGCCGAGACCGAGCCGAGCAAGCCGCCCACGCCGACATTGACCTTGTCGATCAGGCGGAGGCTGATGCGCGCGACAGTGTAATCCCGTTCATCTACCCAGAGGGTTCCGGCCATGCTGTTGATCAACCGCTCGAGGACTCCCTTGGCGTGGAGAGTCGGAACCGCAGGCCGAAAATCGAGCTTCAAGAGCGGCAAGGTTTCCCATAGTTCGCGTCCGAGGAGCGTGAACTCGAACCGCCGCATCAAACCGTCGGTCACGACCACATCCTCCCGCTCGTAGGGGCGGTCCAGCGGTTCCTCATTGGCGACGGCCTCGGGCCGCGCATGGCTGCGATGGGCCCGGTTCTGGCCGCCGTCCGAGGAACGCGAAGGCGGCGGGGTCGAGTTCTGCACCGAGGGATCGTGAGACACGGTTTTGGTTTTGCGCTTCTTGAGTTTGCCTTTGGGATTGTGCTCCTGGCGCGTCACGGTGTGGACGAAGGCATAGCGAGCGAGGAACTCCTGCTGGATCCTGGCATCGGCCTCGGCCCTTTGCACGATGCCGTGCAGCACGGTGTCGAGGGGTGGCAAGGCATTTGTGGGCGCCTCGGCGGCGAGCGCGCTGCTCACGGCCAAGGCGAGGGCGCATCCCCAGCCTCTATGACTCCAACCGTTCATCGATCGGCCCCATACATTGCACAGGGCGCCGGTGCTGGAAAGCGTTTCGTGCCAGCCCGCATGTTTCGCACCCCTATGGTGCACAGAGCACTCACACTTCGCAAGATGACTGCTATGCGGGCTAGAAAGCATGTTGCATGGAGTCGTGACCACCGCCTCGCGTGTCAACAAATTTTGCAGCGTCACCGCCTTTGTCGCCACCTTTGTCGACTGCCGGCGCGTCGAGCGACAAAGGTAGCGACGGAGACCACAGATCGGATGTCTCTTTTCGTGGTGCTGGACGGCAATTCGCCATGAAGGGCGCGTTGCCTCGAATCAAAAGGCAACCAGAGTTGTTGTGAATCGGGGCACGGCGGTCTATTTGCAGGGTTTGACGCTCCCGGCTCGCGCACGTATCGTTGCTTGCGAGAAACCCAGAAAGCGCGTGGAGTGTCGACAGCCTCGAGGCCTTGCCGAAGTCCAGCGCGAGCGAACTGGTGAGAGGCATTGTCGGTCTGAACCTATGATGAAGAAACCTCCTCGAACACTGGGAGCTGCCGGATCAGGACAGTGGTGGCGGAGGGCTGCATTCACGTTGATCGAACTGCTGGTGGTGATCGCCATCATTGCGATCCTGGCGGGGATGCTCCTGCCTGCTTTGAGCAAGGCGAAGGCCAAGGGACAACTTGCCCGGTGTCTTTCCAATCTGCGCCAGGTGGGCATCACGATGGCCATGTACAACTCCGACAACGCCGACGCCTTTCCATACTCGGGTCGCGACTGGCCCCAGATGGGCTTTGTCGATGTCTTGAAGCTCTTCGATCCCTACATCACGACCAACGCACGGGCCTTCTACATGTGCCCGGCGGACCGCGGACGCGGCTTCAACATTGAGTGGACTCTTGCGAATGCGTATCCGATCCGCACCAACGAACTCCTCTTCCCCTGCTCTTACTACTACTACGTCACGTTTTATCGCACCGACGACAACAGCACCCTGAAGCTTCGCAAAGTCCCCGAGGTCCGGTCCCCTGCCAAGAAGGCGATCTCCCCCTGCTTCGCGAGCATGGCGCGCGAGTGGAACGACATCCGCAAGAACACCACCACTGCGGGCCACGGCACCAAGGGCATGGCGCTTCTGTTCGTCGAGGGCCATGCCGAGTTCGCCCTGTACGAACGGCTCAACGCGCCGTTCATGGACGGCACGACTCCCGTTTACAACCTCGATTGGACTGTCGGCGGCCTCGCCGGCGAAGATTTGAAATAGGGCCAGGGCAGAATGGCGCTTAGCTTAGATAAGGCCTAAAACTCTCTTGGACAGGCGCTTGCGACAGAGGGTGTCGGGGAGCGTCTCAAAAAGTACCTGGCGGGAGACGAGCTCCATCTCGGCGACGGTCTTCCAGAGGGTGCGGGCGTTGTCCAGCGCCTGCTTCAGCGCTTGGTACTGGTCGCGACTCAAAGCGACGGTGATGGTCTTTTGACCGACTTTGCGCGTCCACTGATAACCACGACGGGGTGGATTTGGAGACCCGGGACCTGTTGTGCACGCAAAGGTGTCGCGCCGGATTGAGCGATCGGATCGGAGCCGAGTGACATTCACCGACGAGGAAGACGGTTTTAGGCTGAAGGCGGAATGGAGTACGTGCTTGATTGCCTGGTCGCGATCGGCGAGCGCGGTCACGATGGTGGCGTTCATGATTGGCAGCGCTTCTCATGGCACAAGCGCCGCCCTTCGCCAAGAGCGCGATGGACCAGGGCGGCCTTCACCTGCCATCCGTTCTGTTCGAGGCGTGTCCGCGCCACGGATGGCGCGGCGCCGGTGAGTGCGCACACAATTCGCACCGCGCGCTCGCGCAGTTTTTCGTTCGACGGGTTCAGGTCCACCATCAGGTTGCCGATCGCCTTTCCGGTGCGGACCATCGAGAGGGTGGTCAGCATGTTGAGAATGAGCTTGGTGGCCGTTCCCGCCTTCAGTCGCGTCGAGCCCGTCAACACCTCGGGGCCCACATTGGGCGCAATCACGACATCCGGGCGCTCGCCGCGCGCGAACCTCAGGAACGGATTGAAGCAGATCAACACGGTCGCCGCGCCCCGGTCCCTGGCGCGGTGCAGAGCGCCCCAGACGAACGGGGTGCGTCCGCTGGCTGCAATCCCCACAACCACGTCGCGGCGTGTCACGCCGCGGAACAGGATCGCCTTCGCCCCGGCCTCCGTATCGTCCTCGACATCCTCGTCGGCCGCCCACAGCGCGCGGTGGCCGCCGGCCATGATGCCCTGCACCTGTTCGGGGGGGGCGCCGAATGTCGGGGGACATTCGCTTGCATCCAGCACACCCAAACGCCCGCTGGTCCCGGCGCCCAGATAGAACAAACGCCCGCCGCGGCGGAAGGCCCGCACGATGAGCCTGATCGCCCTCTCGATCCGCACCGCTTCGGCCCGCAAGGCGCGCGGCAGCCTGGTCTCCTCCGAGATCATCAACTCGATTGCGGACGAGAGCGATCGCCGGTCCAGGTCGAGGGACCGCGGATTGCGTTGTTCGGTCGGCGACTGGCCCGTAGCCTCGGGGATGGGGCAAGAGGGGGCGGGGCTGTCGGGGGACGCAGCCGAGCGAGTGCGGGGACGCCGAGCCGGATGCGGCAGGGTGGGGACGATGGCGCGGGCGTGGGCGACGGCGCCCCAGGCCCCTTCGCGTTTCAGGAGTCGGCTTGCGTTTTCGGGCCAGAGGCGTCGGAGTTCGAGGCTCACCGCTCGAGCGAACGTCTTCTGGCGGTGAAGAACGCCCCCCACAAAAACGAACTCGACTGGGCGACCGGGCCGGGTCAATCGCCGGGCGCACGCCACCGCGTCCGCCGCCAGGTGCCGGACCGCGGATTGGATGGCGCTTCGGGCGATAGGATCGCCCCGCGCGGCGGCGAAAACCTGGACCGCGAGGGCGGCGATCTCGTCCTTGGGCGCCTGATGGATCCATGTGATGATGTCATTGGGCTCGTTGAGTTGAAGCGTGAGAAGGAGCCGCGCGCCGAGGTCGGGCCAGCGGCCGGTGAGATCGAATCGGCGAATGGCCTGCTGCATGGCCTCGAGCGCGATGTCGTATCCGCTGCCTTTGTCGCTCAGCAGATGTCCCCAGCCCCCGACTCTCGCCGTCTGGCCGCGCGGGTTGCGTCCGTAGCAGCACGAACCCGTTCCGCTGATGACGATGACGCGCGTGACATCGGGTGCGGACGTACCCGCGTCGGCGGCGGCCAGAGCGGTTTCGAGGTCGTTGCCAGCCCAGCACGGGACACCCGGCCATGCGGTCGCGGCCGCGGCCTGGACCAGGCGGCGGTCAGCCGACTCGCGCACGCCAGCCATGCCGATGCCCAAGGCGGACGGAGCGGGCAGCCGGTTGGCGAGCGCGCGGAAGTGGGAGGCCAACTGGGTCGGGGTCAGCAGGCGCTGGTTGGCCGGGCCGGCTTCGAGTCGATGGAGTTGGCGCCCGGCCGCATCGGCGGCGATGGCCACGGTATGTGTGCCGCCGCACTCGATTCCGAGCAGTATGGTTTCAGTGCGAATACCCGAGCGGTCCTGCTGCATGGGTCCGAGTATTCGAGGTGGCTCGGGCTTGGCGAGTCGAAAAGGGGGGTGTGCCGCCAGCCTCGCACCCGAGCGTCTGGCGCGATCGCGTTCCTGCGAACTCGAGAGACTCGAGGCGAGGCATGGCTTGATATGGCGGCTGCGCAGTTCCGGATTTTAGCGCGGTCAGCCCGGTTGTTCACACCCTTCGCGAGGAATCGTAACCGGGCTAGTTGGCAAAACCGCGCCCAGAAAGGCAACCAGAGATACTCCGTCGGTCGTGACGGCGTCCTTCCACACGAACAGTGTCTCGGATTGCTCTGTCCCTCAAGCCGGGCGCGGTTTTGCTTTTCTAATCGGCATGGCAGTCCTCTTGCGAAGTCTGACTGCCATGTGCACAGACGGGATGTGGAATATGCGGGTTAGCGCGTGGCGCGGAAGTACAGCTCGGTTCCGGTCGGACTGACCTCGTACGGGCTGACGGCGCCGGTCACGTCCTGCCAGTTCGTCGGGCTGACCGACGACGATTGCTGCAGCTTGCCTTCGAAGGTCACCCGCACCTTGCCGTCAGCCAGCAGCGCGATGGAGACAGTGGGTTGGACCGCTGAAGGAACGTACGCCTTGACTGCGTGCGGATTGTTGCGGTCGTTGACGAGTATCTTGGTGTTATTCGGGCCGTAGGTGAAGAACTCGAGGTTCCCACCGCCGCCGCCCTGGTACCAGACCAGTCGGACTGGGTAGAAGCCGGCCTCGGGCGTGATGAAGGCGAACGGGATGTCGCGCGCTCCGGCGGCGCGGTCGCGGGAGAACAGGACGAGGCCGTCGGTCTGGCCGGGCATGCCGATCTGGACTTTCCAGCCGTCGTCGCCGTTGATACCGAACTTCTGGTAGCCGGCGGGCAATTCGAGGTACGCGCAGATTTCAGCGGTAATGTTCTCGAACCGCAGATTGCCGGAGAGGCCGGTGCCGGGGATGCCTGGGACAGGCTCGTCGGCCTGGCTTGTCATGAGCGTCTGGAAGTTGCCGATCTGGGCGGGCGTGCCGCCGGGATTCATGGTGACGTTCCAGTTGATGATGTCGGCGTCGATGTAGCTGCCGTCCGCTTCCGGTCCCGGGACAGCGACGCTGGCCGGGGTGCCGGCCAGTTGCGCCTCGGCAGCGGCGACGGTGTTGCCGCCCGGGCGCGCGGCGGAAGCCTGGGTGACCTTGACGCGGAAGCCCGGGGCATTGAGGTCGACGGCGGAGGCGGGGACAGCGGCGCTGGCGGGGACATTCACGTAATCGCTGACGGTGAACGTCCAGTAATTGGTCGTGTTGGCATAGACCAGGCCGGCGGTGTGGGTGGACATGGGTGCCAGCGGCGGGTTGGGCACATACATCACCAACACATCCGTCGACCCGCCGATCGGGGTGACGGTGGGGGTGACGCTGACGTCGTCCAGCACCATGCCGACGCTTCCGGCGCCGAGGTCCGCCACGATGGCGCCGATGGCATCGCCGAACGGCCAGTTGACCAGGGCCTGATTGAACCGCGGCTCGTCATTGGCGATGTCCACCGGATTGCCCGCGCCGACTTTGACGAGGATCGGACCCGGGCCGCTCTGTTGGTGAGTGTTTTGCCAGAGCGTCGCGTGGGTCGGCATCGGGTAGACGGAGAACTTGGTCCAAGGCCGGACCGGGCCTGTATAGGTGCTATAGGCCTGAATCGGCGATTCGAGCGGGGCGACGGAGTTCGGATTGGCCGTTGTCGACGGATAGAGCCCAGTCACATCGTTGACGAGTATCTGGGTCCCGAAGTTGCGGTCGATGCTCAGGAACTCGAGGTTGATGCCGCCGCCGCCCTGCCAGAACAGGATGCGGAACGGGTAGATGCCGTCTTCGAGGACGAGCACGGTGAAGGCGCCGTTCGGGTTGTTGAGGGGGTTGCCGTTCTGGCCGCCCGGGGTATTGCGCCACCCCAGCAGGGTGCCGAGCGTGTCTTTCGGATTTGGCGCCGAGAGGCAGAGCCAGCCGTCATCGACATTCAGGCCGAGGATATGCACGCCCGCCTTGAGGTCGAGGTAGGTGGTGATCTCGTGGACGGTGTTGTCCAGCCCGATCGCCGTCGAACCGGAACTGCCGCCGCCGGGCACGCCAGGCACGGCGATGTCGGCATTGAAGATGCCGGCGTTCGCGGCCAGGCCACCCGATCCGGAATTCCAGTTCAGCACGTCGCCCAACTCGTAGCCGCCGTCCGCTTCCGGGCCGGCAACGGCCAGGTTGGGATAGGGCATGTTGTTGGTGCGATTGATGTAGCCGTTGGCAAGTTGGATTTCCGGACGCGGCATATTCGCCGCTCCACCGTTTTGACCCGTGTAACGTCCACCGTTGCCCTGATTTGCGTCACGGGAGCGATCGATCTGATGGGCCCGCACGTGGAATCCCATGCCGCTGACATCCGAAGACGACACCTTGTTCGCGACCGGGATGGGGCGGGTGTAGGGTGGCACGCTGAAGGTCCAGGTGTTTGTCACCGTTTGGGCGGCGCCACCAATCGGTATGTGTTCATAGGTGAGAACTGCGGTCACGCTGCCCGAGGGGAGGAGATTCGCCATCGAACTCGAGCGCACTAGCGTGGTGACCTTGCCATCCTTGCTTTCGGTGATTGTCTGGGGCGTGCCGTTCAAGGTCAGCACCGCCGACCCAGCCTTGAGCGGCGAAGCGCCATCGGTCACATCGAGGACCAGATCCTGATCGGCAAACGACCAGAGGTATCCGATCGGCGGCAACGCGCGCGAGATGTAGGGCGGCGTGGCGGCGCTTTCGCGGTAAGCCTTGATGGGCTGCGGCGCCGTCAGATCGTTCACCAGCCACCGGACACCGTTGGAATCGACGAAGAAGAACTCGCAACTGGCGCCACCGCTCGTTTCGAAGTACATCAACCGGACGGGGTAGAAGCCATCCGCGGGGATGACGACGTCCATGAGCGAATCGATCGGGCTGCGGTCGCCTGCAGTGCCGAGCTGGACGCCGACGACGTCGCCGGGGCCGCGTCCGATGGACAGGCGGAAACCGTCGTCGCTGTTGACTCCAAAGCGGTAGCCGCCCGCCTTGAGTTCGAGGATGGTCTCGATCGAGGCGACGAAGCGATCGGTCGTATTCACGCCGGTATTGCCTGTGAGGCCCGGGATGCTCTGGTCCGTAAACCCGTTCGCCGATGTGAAGTTCCCGACTGCGGTGGGGGCGTCCTGGTTCCAATTGATCACGCCTTCGGCCGTGAAGAAACCGTCGGCATCGGCCGACGCCAGCACATTGCCGAAGGTATCGAGCCAATCGGTGAGCGCGGTGTTGGAGAAGGGTTGGTCGGTGGAGGGATCGATGTAGCCGTTCGCGATCTGGCGCTCGGCATTGAGATACTGGCCGGTCGCCGGATTGCGGTTCGGGTCCATCTGGTGGACTTTGATCTTGAACCCTGGTTTGGTCGTGTCCGCAGCCGGCAGGGCGTAGAAGGGATCGATGGCCGTTGCGGTTCCGACCAGGGCGCTGTAGGTGAAGGAGTTGTTCAGCGCCGGCGTGCTGGTGGTCCTGTAGCCCACAATGATCGTGTTCACGCCGCCCGCCAGATAACCCGAGGCCGGCCGGTAGATGATTCGGGAGATGTCATTCACCTTGCTCAGAGTGGGCGTGACCGTCGTGCCGTTGACGGTCATAGTGACCGATCCCTCGGCGATCGTGTAGTCATAGTCCTTCATGTCGATCATGACGCCCGCCACGGGGCTGCCCGGGGCGCCTGTGGTGGCGTTCTGCAACGCCAGGGGCAGACACGACACCATGTGCGGCTGGCCCGAATTGGCGTCGAGCGGGAAGGTGGTGATCTTGAGGTTGTCGATCCAGTGGTTGTCGTAGGAACCGCCAGTGCGCGCGCCGAAGCCGAACCGCGCGCCTATCCCGCTGATCGGGAAGTCGGTGATGGCGCGGAAGATCGGGACATTGGTGTACACGATCTGGCCGTTGTAGGCGAGATCGAGCGTGCCATCCGTATCGACCCGTATTTTCACCGGCCAGTAGACCGGAGCGCCACCGGCGGTGGTCTGGGTGCGGATGGTTGTGGCGGAGCCGATCGGTTGGGCGCCTGTCGTGGTCGAGGCGGCTCCCACCAGGCGATGGAGTTGGATGACGTTGTTCCATTTGAGGTCGATGGCCGGCGCTTCGGCCGGTGTCCCGCCGTTGTTGTAAACGTCGAACGCGATCGTCAGGCCGTTGATGGTGCCCGGCCCTTCCTCAGAGTGGGCGGCATCGGCGAAATCGCCGAAGAAGAACGACATCCCGTCCGCCCCGTTGCCGCTGCCAATGTAGAGATCGAAGGTGACCTCGAATCCCCCGATGATCTCGCCATTGTCGAAATCATCGATGATCGCCCCGCCCTGCTGGCTGGCGGTCGCGTCGGTGAGCTTGAGGACGCCCGTGCCGCCTACGCCGCCGGTTGAATGGTCGTAATTGAATGCCGTTCCTTGGAGATTGACGCCAATCGGGATGCCGTCGTTAAAGTCGGCGTTGAATGTGCCGGCCTGGCTGATGGCTCCTCCGGCCAGCAGCGCCAAGCCAGCAATGGCCAGGCCCCGGGACAGCAACCTCGGCTTTTTGAATCGATCGGGTATGGAGTTCATGACGTGATTGGGGACAGATGCTCGAGACCGAGCATCGGGTTGTTTCCTCCGATTTAGGTTATGGGTACTTGTGAAGCCTCCGCCCATCGTCGCCCTCGATCCGTGTTCGCCGCGGACAACGGCACTCGGCAATCCAGGATCGCCAGGATCGGTTCAACGCTGTCGGGCTCAGGCGGCGGAAGTATGGGCAATTCCGAGCCGTTGTCAAGCCGCTCCAAATGAAAAGACCGTGCCCGGACAGCGCCAATTCATAGAGTGGAGTCGCGACGCCGGGAAACACCGCCTTCACTTGACATGGCGGGCGACGAGCCTTCCTCCCCACTCGGTCCTTTTCCCTTTCATGAGTTGGCCCTGGCCGGACAGGCGCAGACTTGCCTCGATGGCATCCACGCTTTAGGGTCTGTACACCGCAATGATCAAGCTCGGTTCACTCCCGCCCACCGCGGGTCGGATTCTGGCTCTGGGGCTCGGGTTATGTTTTTTCGCGCACTGTCTGGCCCAGCCGATTCAACTGCACCCGGCCAACCCGCATTACTTCTTCTGGCGCGGCAAGCCGACGGTCCTGATCACGTCAGGTGAGCACTACGGGATGGTCATCAACCCGGACCTGGATTACCGACGGTATCTCGAGACCCTGAGGGTCGATGGCCTCAATTACACGCGCGTCTTCGCCGGGGCCTACGTCGAGAAACCGGGCGCCTTCGGCATCGCGCGCAACAACCTCGCGCCCGGGCCGGGCAAGTTCCTGGCGCCCTGGGCGCGGAGTCCAGTCGCCGGTTACGCCGGAGGGGGCAACAAGTTCGATCTGGCACGGTGGAATCCGGACTACTTCAAGCGTCTGACCGATTTTGTGCAGGATGCGGGGCAGCGGGGGATCGTGGTCGAGGTGACTCTCTTCTCGTCGATCTACAACAACGAGCAGTGGTCGTTCAGCCCATTCAACCCGACGAACAACGTGAACGGGACGCGGCTGAGCGACTGGCGGCGGCTGCACACGCGGACGAACGACGGTCTGTTGGCGGTGCAGGAGGCCTATGTGCGCCAGATCGTCCGGGCCCTGAACAGCTACGACAACGTCTTCTACGAACTCCAGAACGAACCGTGGTCCGATCATCACACGATGGGCGACCTCATCAATCCCTACCTGCCGGATACGCCGGAGTTCCCGAATGCGGTCGAGATCACGACCGCGCCGTCCCTCGAGTGGCAGGCGACGGTGGCGTCGTGGATCACCCGCGAACAGAGCGTTCTGCCCCAGAGGCATCTGATCGCCCAGAACATCGCCAATTTCCGGCTGCCGGTGCGCGAGACGGACATCGCGCCCGGGGTCGGTATCCTCAATTTCCACTATGCCTATCCGGAGGCGGTCGCCTGGAACTACGGACTCGCCCGGCCGATCGGGTACGACGAAACGGGCTTTGCCGGCAGTGCCGACGACACGTATCGGCGGGAAGCGTGGGCGTTCCTGATGGCCGGAGGCGCCTTGTTCAACCACCTCGACTACTCGTTCACCGCCGGCGCGGAAGACGGGACAGACACCGCGCTGAACGGTCCGGGGGGCGGCAGCCCGGCGCTCCGCCGCCAGTTCAACGTGCTGGGTGAATTCATCCGAAGTTTCAACTTCGTCGCGTTGCGTCCCGATTCCCAGGTTGTCCGGAAGTCGCCGGGGGTTGTCACACGAGTCCTGAGCCAGCCCGGCGTCGCCTACTCCCTCTATGCGAGAGGCCGGTCTCCGTGCGTCATCGAACTCGAATTGCCTCCGGGTCCCTATCGGGCCGACTGGATCGAGACGCGCGCAGGGCGGGTCTTGGGCTCCGAGGCCGTGGCGCACCGGGGCGGTCCGTGCCGGCTCCAGAGCCCGGCGTTCGAAGACGACATCGCGCTGCGGCTGCTGCGCGCCGTGCGATGAGTGGAGAAAGTGGTGGATGGTTGATGATTGTGTTCGGGTCGTACTGCTGTTCGGCCGTGGAGATGCCCTCGTCGTCCTGAAAAAGGAGTTCCGCCTCCCTCGGCGTCACCTCCCCCATGCTTCGAGCGCGCTTTGCGGCTCGTGGCCGCGCCTCGGCAATTCGCGGTGAATTTCATTTGCCCACGCGAATGCCGACTCGGACGACACTTTCGAGCTTAGGGTCCGTGCAAGAATCAATTCCGGTTTTGGCGGGAGCGCCACCGGGCCAGATGCGAGGCCCAAGGGAGGGAATGTATCCCCTGACTGGCCCGCGTTCATGCCGACGGCATCCTGGTTTGGCGCTTCAAGCGCTCTGAGCCGCAGTCGCTTCCTTGGCCGGACGAATGAACACGCCTGACCTGCCTTTCAAGTCATCCAGCGCTCGCGTGTACGTGGCCGGGTCGCAAAAAATCGGATCGAACCAGGGCCGATCGAAACGCAGCCGGTAGTGGCCTCGAGGACCCAGTTTCAGTCCCGCTCCGATCTCGGTCCCCAGCAGGAGCCACTGGCGCACGCTCGCCAGCGCTTGGGCCGTGCCGCGCAGAAAGAGCGGACCGACGTTGCCGGCGATCGTCTTGGTCCCCCGACCGCTCTTGGCCCGATGCCGGTGCTCGACGAACCTCCAAAAGTGGCAAAGCGTGGTCAGAGTCGCCCAATCGGCCCGAGGCGGCGGGGCGGGGCAGACGAAGAAATGCTGGAACCGGTGCGCCAGCAGCCGGCCCAGGTCCGACGCTGCCAGCCACCACGGGCGTCGGCCATCCGCCGGGGTATAAGCAAACGGAGTCTCGAACTCGAGACAAACTTCGGTGGCGCGCTCAGGCCACCGCGACGCAGCGTCCTCGAGGTCGGCCAACGACCGGACCTGCGGGGACTCGAGTTCCACGAGGGCGAAGTGGTGGCGTTTGTCGCTCAGATGACGCTCGAGTCCTGCCGCGCATGCACGGGCCAGCGCAAGGTCGTCCCCAGGAAAGAACACCGCAAAGGGGTAGAGACGGTCCCGCTCGATGACGTCGCCCGGCTCCGCCAGGGGGCGGAAGAGGAAGCGGCTTTGACCGTTCTTGGCCGCCTCGGGCACGCAGAACATCAGCAGGCTGTGCAGAATCCAAAGCGGATGCTCTCGAGCTCCCGCTGCGTGGAGGTTGCGCACACTGCCCCGCAACCGCGTCCACCGCAGAGCAGCAAATGCGGCATCTTCCATGCTGCCGCGCATAGGGCGGACAGTCTGGCGAGGCGCGCCTGAGAAGACAAGCGCAGTCCTCTGCCCAACACGCGCATTCCACATCCCGTCAGTGCACGGGGCGGGCCGATCTCGTATGATGTCCGCCATGCGGGTTAGGCGGTGCGATCCGAGAGGAGGGTTTTGGCGCGGTCGAGCCAGGCCGGATCGGGCAGGGCATAGGGGCGGAAGGTTTCGAGCGATCCGGCCTGGGCGTTGTGCAGGACGGCCCGGTGCAGGCCGAGCGTGCTGGCCTTGGGACTGTCGATGAGGCTGGCCGAGTCGCTGGGGCTCATCTGGAAGAGGATGCGGAGTTCGAATTCGGTCAACGCGCGCCTGCTGAAGAACCGGCTCACGTTGTTGTAGGTGTCGCAGAGGCAGAGCGCGTGGAGACCGACATGCGCCCCTTCGCACAGGAGCCGGTTGAGTTCGCGCCCCGGATCGATCGTTTTCTCCTCGCTGTCGAGCGCCAGGCTGAAATCCTCCTCGAACCGCAGCCGCTTGAAGCGCTCGAGATGATGGATGCAGAGATAGACGGACGGAGCGGCCGCGGCGGCTTCGGGATCGCTGCGCGCGGCCAGTTCGGCGCCGACCACGCCCAGGGCGTCGTCGAGTTGGGTATTCCCCACCCAACGCACGTCGTGGGGGATTAAAGCCGTCACCCGTTCGAGGAAGGCCCGATGCGGCGCGGCCGCGGGGGTGGCATCCAGGAGGAGGAACCGCGCCGTGCCTGGCGGGTGCTGCGCGGCCAGAGCGATCAGGGCAAGCCCGAGCATCGCCAGGGCGGGCTCGTCGTATTGGCCGACAATCAGGACGTGGTTGCCGCTCTGACGATGGAGCGCGATTTCGGTGGGGCCTTTGATCGAGTTGGGCGCGCCCAGGTAAATGCGGGGCGCGACGAGGCGCTCCTGTGGCCGGGCGCGCAGCAGTTCTTCGAGCAAGCGATTCTCGCGCACGTCGGCGGGTGCGTTGCCCTCGAAGACCACCGGCGGGGGCGGCAATCCCGTGACCCGCTCCGCGCGGCGTTGGATTGTCTCGAGACAGACGTTTCGTTCGGCTTCGGGCAGCCAGACGATCTGGAAGGGGCTGTTGCCCTCGATCGCGCCGGCGGCGTCGTTGTAGATCGCCTCGCCCGGACGCGACAGGAGGTGCGGCGCGGCGTTGTCGTCGTCCATGATCAACATGGCGTCGGGCTGGTTGCACTGGAGAGCGATGCGGACGACCATTTGGCCGAGAGTGGTGCGTGTGAGCGTGTACGCTCCGCCCAGGGTTTGCGAACCGAGCATGACGTGGATGCCGAAGGCGCGGCCTTGCCGCACCAGGCGGTCGAGCAGGAGGGCGGCGTTTTGGGCCACGCGATCGTCTTCGGTGAAGAACTCCTGGAACTCGTCGATGATCAGGAGGGCGCGCGGGAGGCGGTTGTCCGGGGAGGCCCGGTGGTAGGCCGGCAGGTCCTGGACGCCGGCCTGCCGGAACAGGTCGCCGCGGCGCTGCAGTTCCTGGTCGAGGCGTTCGAGGACGCTTAGCCCGAACTCGCGATCGCTTTCGATGGCGACCACGCGGGCGTGGGGGAGCCGGCGCTCGCCATAGCACTTGAACTCGACACCTTTCTTGAAGTCGACCAGGTAGAACTCGATCGCGTGCGGGCTGCACCAGAGGGCGAGATTGGTGACAAGGACGTGGAAGAGGGTCGATTTGCCCGAGCCCGTCTTCCCGGCGACGAGCGCATGCTGTCGGGTCCCTTTCCCGAGGGCCAGGTACTGGAGCTTGGTCGCCCCGGTAACGCCGATCGCCACGCGCAACTCATGGGTGGTGTCGAGTGTCCAGAGATTCTCCGTGTCGGGTGCAATCTCGGCGAACGGCATCTCGACGCGGTTCGAGTCCACGCTCGCCTGTCCGAGGTTTGTGAGGATGGTCGTGACCGTCTCGGGCGGCGGCGGCTCTTCGAGGCGCAAAGGTATCCCTTCGAGGCGCGGGTCCTCGAGTTCGAAAGCCTGGTTCACCGCGGCGATTCGCGCCCCGGCTTTGCGCAAGTCCTCCGGCGCCGCCTCGGCCGGGAGCGGTTTGCGCCGGTCCCAGTGGAGCAGCAGAAACACGCCGCAACGCGGTCCGCTCGATGCGATGCTCAGGAGGCGCTTGGCGGCGGACTCGCTGAAGTTGACCGGGAAATCCGCGGCGACGAGGAAATGATACGGCTCGGCGATGCGCCCGGCCTGGGCGTTGTAATCGGCGATCGTGGCGTACTCGTTGCGCAAATAGAGTTGCGTCACTTTCTCGATGTGTTCGTTGAGGTCGGCCAGGCGCTGCTCGATCTGATCGGGTTGGGTCCAGATGCGGCGGTTGATCAGGCGATCCTCGTGATCGCTGAGGTGCATCAGCCCCGCAAAGGTCTCCCCCAGGCCGACCGGGTCCAGGATCGTGAACAACACCCGTCCTGGCGGGGCGCTCATCAACAGTCGCAGGACCATGGCGTTCAGAGCCGCCAAGGCCTTGGCGCGTCCCCAGGCCTGCGTCTCGATGACGATCGAGCCCTGCTCGGGATGCTTCAGCAAGAGTCGCAGATCGAACTGCGCAGGCCCGGGCAACACCAGGCGCGGATCGGACGGCAGACCGCCGACATACGCCGCGACGTCCAGAGTCACAGAGGCGAATGGAGCCGCGGAGACTGATGCCGAGGGCGGCGACCAATCATCCCAAGACCGGCTTGCCCAGTCCGGGAAGCTCTCCGCAGCGGCGTTGCGCAGCCCCTCGAATGCGGCATAGGCCGTCCCGGTGACCTGCGCCCAATCCCGCACCAGGGCTTGCGACGAGTCTTGAAGCGCCGTCCGCAATTCGCTCACCCGCCGCTCGCGCTCCTGTTCAAGGGCTGTCCGTTGCTCGGCGGCGGCCTGATTCAGGGCCGCGGCGCGCGCGGCGTGTTCCCTTTGAAGCCGATCCGAGGCGCGCAGCCGGAGCCGGTCGCCGCGACCCAGTGCCCGGTGAAGTTTGGTCCCCAGACTGGCCTTCAGTTCGGTCCGTTGCGCGGCGGCGGCGTCGACAGCCCGATGCCAGCGGTCTTCGAGGACTGAGTTTTTCGAACGGGCCTCCTCTTCGATGCGCTGTTGCTCCTGGGCGTGCTCGTTCCACGCCGCCTGTTCCCCGGCCTCGACCAGGTGCAGCGCCTGGCTCGATGCGGCCACCAGGGCCGCGGCGGTCGGGCGGGCAAGCTTCCGGGCCAACGCGTGCAAAGCGAAAAGGGCGACGAGCGAGACGGCGAGGGAGACGGCCAGCGGCTGCATGTGGCCGGGCTGGAACGTGGCATCGCGCAGGAGCGGGAGAATGGCGAGCAGCGCATGGCCTGCCACCAGCAGAACGGCGCAGAGCCAGGGCGACACCACCGTGAAGAGGCCCGGAAGCGGCGACCGGCGCAGGCGGCGAAGCTGGGCGTACGCTTCGTTCTGCCGATCGCGGCACAATTCGAGCATGTCTTTCGACCGCCCTGCGGGCGCGGGCCCCGGCGACGCGCAGGCCGACCTCAGTTTGTTGCGGTAGCAACGGAACCCGAGAAAGGCCCGGCCCGCTGCACGTTCCAGCTTCTCGACACGATCCCGCTCGTCGGCCCATTCTTCTTTGAGGGAGGCGTAGGTGGCATCCGCAAGCTGCTGACCCGCCTGATGATCGCGGGAGACCTGAAGCATCTCGCGCTGGACGTGGAACACCTCGCGCGCTTCTTCGTCTCCGATGCGCTTGAGTTGTACCGATTCGACGGCCTGGCGAGCCTGGAGAATGCGCTCCTTGCGCCGGTCGTGTCGGGCCTGGCAGGCTGAGGCGGCCTGGCGGGCGGCTTCATCCTCGGCGACCATGTCGTCCGCGAGCCGCATGTTGGTCTCACGCAACGCCACATCCGTCTGGCGGTTCAATTTGGCGATGCGCTCTTTGAACTCGCCTTCGACCCGGCCCGCCGCTTCCCGGCAGCGCGCGATACCCTGCCTGAGCCGGGCCAGGTGATCGAGGGTTGGTTCGAGACTCAGGAGGTTACTCACAGTCTCGCCTCACGCGTTGCAGCACGGATTCCAACTGTTCGATGGCCGGCAGTGTCGCGTTGACCTCCGACTCGATCGCCCGGATGAACCGCTCCTCGAACTCGCGGGCCTTCGCATCCGCCCAACTGTCGCGGGTCTGATGCCATCGCTGCAGCAAATCCCGCGTCAGACTGCCCAGACGCGGGGCATGACCGCCGGGGCTCATATGGACTCTCCTTGTCCCGATTGCTCCCCGGCGCCGGGCACGGGTGCGGGGCCGGCATCGGGCCCGATCGAGGGCGGCACTGCCGGCTGCGATGCCGCGGGTCGCGACGCGGCTTCGTGACCGGCGTAATCTCGCAGGATGGCGGCTGCGGTTTCGAGGGAATGAGCAGCGCGGTTCCCTTCGTTTGACAACATGTGCTGAAGCCGGCGCGGCAAGGCCGCTCGAGCCTCGACGTCGGTGGCGTATCGCAGGAGCCAACGGCGAACCCGGTCGCGACCCTCCTCGGCGCGGCGCAAGGCGTCGCGGGCTTTGGCCACGGCCCTCTTCCGGTCGAGGATCGCGCCGGAGTCGCCGGACAACCGGGCGGTCATCAATTCCTGTTCTGCCTGGGCGGCCGCGGCGGTGCAGAGGCGAATCTCGCGCTTCCAATGGACCCGCCGATCCGTCTCGAGCCAGATGCGGGTCCGGACGATGTCCTGCGTCACCTCGTCGAGAACCGACCGGCTTCGGGTCAAGTAGAGCAGCAGGCTGCTCCGAAACGATTCGAGCGCGTCGATCGAGCTGACTTTGGCTCCGGAATTCATGGACCAGTCGAAGCCGCCTCTCTAGCGCTGCGCCAGGTAATCCTCGATCCGCCGGGCCTTGCGCAGCAGGAACGGAACATGCTGATGCGAAATCTCGATGAACTTGGCCAGCGCCCGCAGCGTGCGCTGAAACTCTTCGCTGAACCGGATATGTTCCTGGTCTTGCCAGGTGTCGCCCAAAGCCTTGAAGCGCGCCTGCAACGACATCAGCCTGTCCTGCGTGTCCTGGTTGAAACGCTTCAACTCCTCGGCGAAGCGCCGAACTTCAACGGGATCAATGATCGCTTGCGACATGGGAACCGCCCAAAAACACGCCCGGCGCCCGCTCGATATGCCCGGAACGGCGCCTGGCGGACGGCACCTTACCAGCAACCTACGGGCCACGCAAACGCCATTTCCGACAACGCGTTCGACCGACGCATCTGGTTGTTGTTGGCGCGATGCCGCCCCGCCCCGGAGGGCTGGAGGGCTTTGGCTCGCTGGTCCCCCGGTTGCACATACGCATCACGTGTCAGTCCTGCAGCTTCGATGGAATCCCGTTATTCCTCGCAAGGGAAGCGAAGATTCCTAGTACCGACAACACCGAAAAAATGCCGAAGCCGGTTCTCATTCCCGCCAGGAGCCTTGAGTAATTTGCAGGATCGATCTGTTCTTTTCCGAGGTAGACGGAAATAAGCATCATGGCAATTCCCATACTCAACATCTGCCCTGTCATTCTCATTGTTCCCACAACTCCCGAAGCAACTCCATAATGGCTCTTTTCAACCGAACTCATTATTGCATTCGCATTGGGAGAGCTGAAAAGGCCGAATCCCACGCCCATAATAACCAGCAGGCTTACAATCATTATCAGGTGACTCCTTTCATTTACGAAGCACAGCATTACCAGGCCCGCAGCCGTAAGCCCCATGCCGTATGATGCTATTACCCCCGGATTGCGCCTGTCCGACAGCCTTCCTGCCAGAGGCGACAGCAAAGCCATCATTACAGGCTGGGAGATCATTATGAATCCTGCCGTCCTGGCATCAAATCCCTTCAGGTACTGAAGGTAAAGGCTGATGAAGAACCCTGTTGCTGAAGTTGCGGAATAATGAATCAGCGCGGCAATGCCGGAAAAGGCAAAAACCTTGTTCTGCAACATCAGGCGGATATCAAAGACCGGATTGTCGATTCTCTTTTCATACATAAAGAACAATGTTCCCAGTACGATACCGGAGAGAATCAATATCCAGCTTGTGACCGACGGCAGCGTCGAAAATCCGTATATAAGGGAAAACAATGAAATGGCGTAAAACATCGATCCTGCCGTGTCGAATCTTTCTGTCCGGGAATCGGCCCACTCATCCTTTATCTTTAGCTTTATCAGCACCAGTGAGGCTATTCCAAAGGGAACAAGAAAGGCGAAAATACTTCTCCAGCCCAGGTATTGGGTAAGAAATCCGCCAATTATCGGACCTGCCGATAGTCCGAGATATACTGCGGTGACGTTTATCCCCATAGCCCGGCCCCTTTGACCGGGTTCAAACACCGAAGTAATTATGGCAAGGCTTGTGCCGAAGATCATCGCGCTGGATATCCCCTGGCATATCCTCATTACAATGAGGAAAGCAAAGGATCTGGAAAAAACAATTATGATCGTTGACAGTGTGAACAATAATAATCCGGCGCTAAATACTCTCTTCCTTCCCACTATGTCAGCAAGCTTGCCGAACGGTATCAGAGAAATTGCCGACGACAGGATAAAGCTGCTTATTACCCATCCCATTTCGATTGCACTTGCACCAAGATCCTTCCCGATCGATGGCAATGCAAGATTTACGGATGATCCGAGGAATGGGGTCAGGAATGCCGCAAAAGCAGCAACGATCAGAACTGCTTTCTTAGGGTCCGTGCAAGAACTACATCCGATTTTGCCGGAGGGGATTTGGGACAGACCCTTAAGCTCCCTTTCCGAAGTAGTCTCATGGTTATTATGCATCGAATTGTTGGTCAGACACGCCATCCACTCTGCTCGCGGTCGGGCGCCGGTCCGTTCCAGAACGGCAGGATGCGATTGAACATGTGGTCGCTGTCCTGTTTAGCGAAGGCTTGGATCTCGGCAGCATTCATGGGGCAAAGGTGTATTCGGTTTTCAGCGCGTCCGCAATAGCCGCGTTGCGTCGATAGCCAGAGAGATTCCACATCTTGCGCGAAGTCGAGCAGGCGCGCGGGCCAAAACCATGTCGTCCGACACGTGTCAAATCGCGGCTTGACACACAACGCCCGGCGGGTGCGGAATGGCCGGCGACGAGCTTGGAAGCTAATGTAATTGCCGTGAATCTTGCAGGGCCAACACCACTCTCCCGATGAAGACAACATTGCGGTTCATCATGATCGTGTTCGCAACCGTGGTTGGTTTGCGCGCAATCGGCGAACCAAGCTGGCATTTCGAGTTCAGCGGAGGCCTCCCGGTCAAGCTGGTGTGGCAGGCGCAACCCGGAGAGACGAGTTATCTTCGTGAGAGCACGAACCTGTTATCGTGGAGTCAGGTCGCAGGTTTCCCCAAGGTCGCTGAGGGGACGGTGATGGAGTACGCGTTCACTCCCGGAGCGCAACGCTTCTTTGAAATCGGCAAGGCCGAGGCTCGCAGTGGCGGGTGGCAGCAGATGGCTGTTCCGGCGTTGGCTGCTGGTGAATGGTACGAGTTCGCGGCGGTGAGCGCACTTAACCCGCTCCAGGTCTGGATTGCCGGGAGCGTCCGCCCTATGCACGATTCTTGCGTGTTGCGCAGCGAGAACGGTGGCGGAGCGTGGGCGCAGGTCTATCGAGAGGCGAACGCCGGATTTTTCGGCGACCTGCAAATGGTATCAGCGGAGACAGGCTACGTGGCGGGCGGTTGCTTGCGTCGCACAACGGACGGCGGCACCACTTGGCCGTTTGACCAGGGGAATCTCCCCGATCCGCCCGGGACCTGGCATAACGTCGGACCCGACGGCTATGTCTATGGCATGGCGGTCGTCTCCGCAGACGAACTTTGGACGGCGGGATACGACGGCGCTTCTGCGGGCGTGATCTATCATCGCGTGCCTGGTCGTTCCCAAACGAATCCTGTGAATAGCAACACGCCTTGGTGGCTGGAGTGGGCGCAAGAACGCACCGGGATGTATGGGGTCAGCGCAGCGACGCCGACGATCGCCTGGGCGGTCGGCTATGGCGGGAATATCTGGCGAACAACCGATGGTCAAAGCTGGGGCCAACAGGTTTCGCCCACCCCGTCAGCGCTCCAGGACGTTGTGGCGGTGGACACCAACACGGTTTGGGCCGTGGGAGATGGCGGGACAATCGTCAAGACGACCAATGCGGGCGCGCTTTGGCTGCCGCAGGTTTCGGGTACCACCGAAGGACTCCGCCGGATTGCAGCCGTGAATTCCAACGTAGCTTGGGCAGTCGGCAGCGCGGGGGTCATCCTTCATACCAGCGATGGCGGTGCATCCTGGCAGCGGCAGTTTTCCGGGACCACGGCTGCACTGCTTGGCGTGGCCGCTGTGGACAGCCAGACCGCTTGGGTTGTGGGCGGAGAGAATGTCATTCTGCGCACGACCGACGGTGGCGCCGGTGCGTGGCCAACCCCCGCCATCAGCGGGGTCAGTCCGAACGTGGTGGGCGCCTCCAGTTGGCCGCTCATTACGCTGACGGTTTCGGGGACAGGATTCCGCGGGGGCAATCTGAGCGCCAAGATTGGCAACGAGCCCGTCGCGGATGTTGTGTGGCTCAGCGAATCCACTGTGCAAGTCGTTGCACCCTGGCTTCCAGCCGGAACTTACGATCTCACCCTCGTGAATGAGGATGGACAGCAGGCGACGCTGCCGCGAGGGATTATCGTCATGCCTGAACCGTTGGCGGCGCGCTTCAGCCCGTGGCATGGCATGGCGGCGGGTGGGTATCAGATCACGATTGACGGCTATAACTTGCGAACGGTCACCGACGCTATACTGCATCTCAGCGGGGCCGATCCCGAAACTCTGCCTTTCAACGTGGTGGATTCAACTCGCGTGCTTGTGACACTCCCGGCCTCCGCAACACGACTGGTCGGGCAGGCCACCTTGGAGCTCCGGACAGCACAGCAACAGTCGGCAGTGGTTAGCGATTTTTTGCTTGATGCTTCCAGCGAACCAGCATTTGCCATCAACTCGATCACGCCGGCAAGCGGGCCATCCCTGACTGAGGTGACCGTCAGCGGCATCGGATTCAGCACCAACGCTACGTTAGAGATTTGCGACCGCAATGTGATCCTCACTAGTCGAAGCACGACGGAACTCGTCGGAAAGGTTTTCGGCAACCAATGGGGGATCGGCAGGTTGGTTTTGATGAACAACGAGAGTGAGGACATCAGCATCGATCCCGCGTTTCTGCTCATCGAGGGTCCAGTCCCCACGCTCACACTGGTGACGCCGAATTCGGCTTCGTCGGCGGGCGGGGCAACGGTGACGCTTGTCGGCACTGGTTTCGTCACCACGGACACCGTGACATTTGACGGCTATCCGGCCGAGGTGACTTCTCGCACCTCCAGCTCAATGGTGGTCAAAATCCCGACTCATGCCCCAGGCGTGGTCAGCGTCTTTGTTATGACGGACGGACTGGAGCGCGGTGCGGCGGAACTGCCTGGAGGATTTACTTATCACTGAGGGTCGCCGCGGTTGCCCGAGCATTGATCGTGGAAGTCACAAGTGTGCCGACGAGAAACCGCCTCTTGGTTTTGTGGCTCAGCGACTGTCGCGGAAACGAACGAAGAATCTCCACTCTGCCGACCTCGGTCTCGCCGGTGAAAGCCACTTACAAATCTGGTTCATGTCACCGGCGGCAGGTTTGTGCTTCCTTGCGGGTCAGCGGTTCAACGGATCGTTCAGACCGTTCCAGTTGCCGTTGTCCCGTACGCCATCGCGGTTGGAGTCGTCAATTTCCTTGATCCCCATGGCCACGGCGTGGCAATCGACAAAAACGAACTCGGGCCTGCCGTTGTTGCGCGGGGCGGGATAGGCGCGCACCTTCCAGTCGTACGGACCGGGGCTGGGCGTTTCGATCACATCGTCGACGCCTTCGTAATATCCTGCAAGTTTTGCACCCAGATTCAGGGAAGGCAGCGGCGGCTCGAGCGCGTAAGGCGCCTCGGGCTTGCCGGTGAAAACACCACCTTTCGATTTCGAGCCGGCGGTATCCCCCACGAGCACCGTACTGGTCGGCTGGCGGATGTCGGCGTCCATCCGGGCGCTATATCCGGGCTTTCCATGCTCGCCGGTGGCATACCCCAGGTAGTGCAGGTTGTAACCGTAACCGCCGTAAATGAACTGCCGATACCCGTCAATGCCGAACGGCCGCGAAAAATTCGCACTGGCAATTTGCTCGACAGTCAGAAATGGACTCAGGAACACCTTGGGTTGGGGCGCGTAGCGCACCATTTGGTCGGGCCAGTGAGTTTTGACCGATTTATCCAATCCCAAGTCCTTTCCATCCTGGCGGTCGATGATCGCCCCTTGGTAGTAATAGCCTTCGTGATGGGTAAAATACCCTGAGTTGTCGTCCAGATACATCTGATTGGCGATGCCGATTTGCCGCAGGTTGTTGAGGCTCGCTACACCCTTGGCGGCGTTTTTTGCACGACCCAGCGTGGGTAGCAGCAATGCCGCCAGGATGGCGATAATGGCAATGACTACCAGCAGCTCGATCAAGGTAAAGCCCCGCAGCCGAAAGCGGCGACAGTCGGTTTGCGCAACGGTTACATCAATGGACTTCATGCCGACCTTCTATTATTAGGTTCTATAACGTTTACGAATAGAATTTTGCTTTTTTCGACGTGTCTGGAGTGTGCCCGGACAGGTGGCCCTGGGCAAGGCGAAAGACCGGGGGAATTGTCCCCTGCAAGTGCCTGGCTGGCCTTCCGGGGCTGGTGGGCGGCCGCCCCCAACTGGTTCACCGTGCCTGTGGGCCATATGCAGGTAGCCCAACTGCTACACGAGCAGCACTACAGTCTGCAGAGCAACCGGAAGCCGGCGGAGGGGGAGGACCACCCCGAGCGGGACGCCCAGTTCGCGCATATCAACCGGTGCGTAAAGCGGGCCTTGGCGGCGGGTTACCCGGTCATCTCGGCGGACACCAAGAAGAAGGAACTGGTGAGCAATTACGCCAACGACGGTCAACAGTGGCGTGTGGCCAAGCAACCCCGAGCGGTCAAAGGGCACGCCTTCCCGGGGCCGGGTCCGGTTCATCGTCGGGACGGAGGCGCGCGAGTGCCCGTTCGGCCCGTTGCCCAAAGGCGATTCGATCCTGGAAGCGGTCTGGTCCGAACTCGACCGCCTCGAGCGAGAGGATGCTGGCGGGTACACTTTTCTCCTTATCGAGGATTGTCCTCGGGCCTCGCATCTGGCCCGGTGGCGCTCCCGCCAAAACCGGAAGTAGTTTTTGCACGGGGCCTAAGCCGGCTGGAAGCCGGCGCTCCGGGATGCCTCACGCACTGTCGAACAGGCTCGTGCCCGTGCAGCTTACTGCCTAGTCGGCTAGATATCCTGCACAGACCCCTCACGCCGGCCCTCTCCCACCTGCCTGCCGAAGCCTGGGCGCAGGCAGGCGGGAGAGGGTGCCCCGCTCTGCGAGGCGGGTGAGAGTGCCGGTGGAGTGCATCTCGCTGATTCCTCAGTGTACTTATTTCCGAAGTTGCAACTGGAGGAAGCCGTGCACGCCGTTCTTCATGGGCGTGAGGCTGCGGACCGTGACCTCGACGTAGTTGCCGCGGTCGACGGGCGTCCCGACCGTTGCGACCGCCGACGCGCCCGTCCAAGGCACCACGGCGGACGAACTCGTCACGCGGTATTGCAGATCGCTCGGCTCGGGCTTGGGTCGGCGATAGGTCAGCGTGAGGTAAGTCTCGCCGGCCAACCGCACCATGCCGGCCTTGGGGGCCACGGATGGCCAGTCAGCGACTTTGGGATTCGACGCTAGACCGTACTCGCCCAGGTTCGGGAGACCGTCGTTGTCGGGGTCATCCTCCGGGTTGGCGGCGTTGGGCGGCAACCCCTGGGAAGCGGCCCAAGCCGTGTATGTGATGCCTCCGGCGAAGGTTGTGACAGCGTCGGCCTCGGCCGGGGCGGCCTCGGTGTTGCCGGCGGCATCGCGCGCGATCGTGTAGAAACGATACGTTGAACCGGGCTCTCCCTCGAAGAACGCACTCGTTGCCGTGGTGGCCCCGATCTGGAGCTGGAACGGTCCGCCGTTGCGCGAGATGAAGAGGTCGTAGCTCTGGAGGCCTGACCCGCCCGCGGCGTCCTGGCCAGCCCAACTGAGAGTAACGGGGCCGGAGGATTGAGCCGGCAGCGGTTCGATCTGGCTGAGGGGCGCCGTTGCGTCGATCGTGTTCGTGACCGTCGGGGTCAGGATCGGCGGGTTGGCGCCGTAGGTGGGGTCGAAGATGATGGTCGCCTGGTTGCGAATCTTCGCGCCGTCCGAGAGCGTAAGCTTCGGTCGAACGGTATACGTGAGCAGGCCCTCGCCGCGATGCTGGGCGTCGTTGGGCGGCAGGAAACCGGCAAACGGGTCCTCGGGCAGATCGCCTGTGTTCGCGTCGCGTGAACGCATCAGCCAGGTGATCTTGCCGGTGGTTGAGTCGAAGCTGACGTCGACAGTCACCTCGTTGGTGTCCGAACCGACCGAGGCGGTGGTCGAGTAGCGTTGCAATCCGGGCGGCACGGTGATGGTGGCGTCGTTGAACGCGATTGTCTTCAGCTCGAAGGTCGACCAATCGAGGTTGGCATCGAGCGTGTCGGTGACCAGGACTTCCTGAGCCGGGGCGGCGGCGGTGGGCTTGTTCTCGAACAGGACCTCGAACGGGATGACGTGGTTGGGGTCAATCCAGTGCTCGGGGCCGACGCCAGCCAGGGTGTATTTGTCGTTCGGATCGACACTGCCGACGATGGCGTAGGGCACGATCGGGAAAATGCTCGGGAAGGGACTGTTGCGCAAGGCGTTGCGCAGTAGCTGCTCGAAGCCTGAGGGATCGTTCCACGGTTTGCCGTCCAGGCTGGCGCCCGACGGATTGGTCAGGACCGGCTGTTGACGGTTCTTTTCTTTGGGCTCGTTCTCGTATTTCTTGGTGACCATGTCGGTGGTAAGTTCCATCGCGCGTCCGAGGCTGCGGCACTTGCGGAGCTGTCCCTTGAGGTTCTTGATCAAGTTGCCGCCGCTGGCGGTGTCCCAGGAGATTTTGTTCGCCTGGGTTGCCGCGAAGCCGACGAAGGTGGTGTTGGCCGGATTGATCTTCTCGTTGAACGCCTCGGAGTGGCACGAATCGTTGAGGAAGTAGGTCGTTCCGGCTCCGACCTCGTCGATAGCCTGAGTGAAGGCGACCGGGGACAAGTAGTCGCCATTGAAGCACAGGTAGGGTGCTCCACTCTTCCACTTGAGGCCCCCGTGACCGCAAAAGACGATGACCAGGTTATCGTCGGCGTCCACCTTGCCCTTAAGCTCGCGAATTCCGTCGAGCATGGTCGAGCGGCGCACGGCCTGGTCGTCCCCCGGCATGTCGTGTGCCCAAAGGTACTGGCCCTCAGGGACTCGCAACTCCGTGTTTGCATAGTCCCAAAGATCGCGGGCGTCTTTGCGTGTTCCCGGAAGGTTCGTCGTGGGGAGGTAGGTGTAATCCTCGACCGTGATCACCAGCCACCATGTCTTGCGGATGCCGTCTCCGCGCGGTGCGCCGGGCGGGTTGTGCAGTCCCGGGCTCAAGCCCGGTTCTTCGTAGTCCTCAGGCACGAGGATGAGCGGCCGTTCGGCGGAGACGCCCTCGGGCTCGTTGCCGAAGAGCCAACGGCCATCGATGTTGGCAAGGTAACTAAACCGCAGTTCGCTCGCCGCGAGCCCTTCGAGGTCGCGATCGAGCAGGACGGAGTACTCGGCCGGCGTGGCGCCGAGGCGGTCGTCGAGTCCGTTGACCATGGCGGCCCAGGCGGCCGGGTTGGCGCCCGGCGTCGCCGGGAGCCTGCCCCAATTGAAGGGAGTCGCGTTCGAGGCGAACGCTTCGCCGGTTATCATCTCGAGGTTGACCGTCCCGGAGTTCATCGCCTTGACGCGCACCTCGAAGGTGACCTCCTGACCCGGGCCGAGGGTTGGGAGCAAGGCCTCGGGGTTGATGCCCCAGAATGTGAAGGAATCGGCCCAGTTCAGCGTGCTCTCGTACAGGTTGATCTCGGTGGCCCTCGGCGCGTTGAACTTGAGGAGCGGCGCCTTCATGTCGACCAGGCCACGGTTGCCGTACGTCACGAACCATGTCATGAACCGTCCGGCGCGGGTGGTGCCCGGCCCGCTCAGAGACGTGTAGAAGTCGGGCGTGCCGCCAGCCACGACCTCGACGGCCTCGGGCAGGACGACTTCGAGTCCGCCGGCCTCGGCCACCAGGTCCGCCTTGCCAGGCGCGAGATCCGTCAGATCGAACGTCGCAAAGACGCGTCCGCTCTCGCGAACGCTCTGTCGGACGGCGAGGCGTTCGTCGTTGTCGACGCGAACGAGGAACGCGGTGTTGGTCGTAAGTGCGGAGCCCCGGATATCGAGGGTGACCAGGCTGGCATTGCCGACCCTTTGAGGCCAGGCGGCCTCGATGCTGAAAGCGGCGCTCGATGCGCTGAGTGCGAAGGCCTGGGGCGTCGCCGACAGCGTTCTGCCGATCGCCAGCACGTAGAAAACGTTCATGCCGTCGGTGGTGGTCGCGTCCGCCGCGCCGGAGACGACGGCGCTGGTGTCGGCGGAACTCCACTCGCGCTGGCGCGCGCTGTAGTCTTCGGCGGTGGGCATGAAACCGCGTCCCACATACAGCTCGGTGACGCCTTGGGAGCCGAGCAGGCCGAGGTCGAAGCGGACGTCTTTTCCGACTGGGGCCGTGCACTGGAACCAGTGCGGTTCCTCCTGGGCGCTGAAGGCGCTCGTGACCGAGGCGCCGTCGAGGGCAATGACCGGCAAAGTGAGCGAGGAGGCGAGGGCGGCGTCGCCCTCGTTGTTGCTCGAGTTTGCGCCTTCGAAGATGTCGCCCCGGCTGTTGGCAACGACGACCCAGGTGTAATCGCCGGCCACACCGCCCGGCACGCGGACGTCGACGCCGACAAGTTGCCTCTGGCCCGGGCCGAGCGTGAGGTTGCGTCCGACGAGCGGTTCGCCGACGGCGATGCGTCGGCCGGTCGCGTCATTGCGCAGGTAGATCGCGTCGTGCCATGGCCCGGTGAAGGCCTCCGTGCCGCGATTGGCGATCGTCCACTCGATATGGACGAGGCTGCCCGCCTCGAGATGGCCTGGCCCGCTGACGCCGATCACAACCAGATCGAGGTTCGAAGGCGCAGTCTCGGCAAACTCGAAGGCGCCCATGTCCGGAATGGCGCCGTTGGCGGCAGCGATGCCGGTGTTGCCCGTGCGCGGGTCGTCGTAGCGCGGTGTCCCGGCGGCGTCGGTCTCGGGCGCAAACGTTCCATCGGCGGCATCGATGCCCGGCGAGGTGTAGTCCAGGCGGTAGTTGTCCGCCACGGCGTTCTTGTACTTGGGCGCGGCGGAGATGTTGCCGTCGACGCCGGTGCGATCGCTGGTACCGCTGTAGTTGCCGCGCGAGGCCTCGGGGTTCCAGACGTTGCAGAAGGTGACGGTGGGACTGTAGCCGCCGAGATCGTGCTCGATGCCGGCCTGGATGCTGCCCGAGACGATCGAGTTGCGGACGATGAGATGGCCGACATGTTCGAGCAGGCCGATCTTGTTGGCATCGAGCGTGCAGTTGATGATCGTCATCTCGCCCACGGCGGTGAGCCCGCGATCGCAGCGCAGCACAACACAATTCTCGAAGCGGGTCGTCCCGTAGCAGAAGGCGCCGTCCTTGAGGGCGTCGGCGATGACGCAATTGCGCGCGATGAACGGTCCGCCCAAGGTTTCGATGGCGCCGCCGGCACCCGAGGGGGTGCCGACCGAATTGCCGCCGTAGAGGATGCGCGTGTGGTTCAGATCGCCTTGGGCACCATCTTCGAGGTGCAGGCTTCGCCAGTCGCCCGCCGCGGGGCCGGTGTGGGTGCCGTCTTCGTTCGTGTCGCCACCGTAGGCGTCGTCGGAGATGGATGTAAACACCACCGGCTGCGACACCGTGCCGCGGGCGATGAGCTTGCCGCCGGATTGGACATCGAGGCCGATGCCATGGTGGAACTTCACGATGGCGCCGGCTTCGAGGGTGAGGGTTGCACCGGCGGGCACGACGATCGTCGTCGTGATTTCGCGGAGGCTGTCGGCGGTCCATGTCTCGCTGCCGGCGAGGGGGCCGCCATAGATCCGACTGTTGAAGCGGAACCGGGTGTGGTCGTTGGATTCGATGGTGGCGCCAGTGCGCAGCGCCAAACGCCATGAGCCAGGCGTTGGTTTCGAAAGATCGCCGTCCAGATTGCTATCGCCACCTTCCGAATCGTCGAGGAACGAAGTCAGCACACAGGGCTCGAGTTCGTCGCCCAGCGCATTCAAGACGCCGCCGCTGAGGATCGACAGGCGGACGCCTGGCAGGAACTTGACGATGGTGCCCGGATTCAACGTGAGCTCGAGGCCGGACGCAATGGTCAGGTCTCGATCCACGACGTGGACGCGTCCGGGTGCCCAGACCTCCGAGGCGGCAAGGGGGCCGCCGTGCCATTCGACGGCGTTGTTGACCGTGATCGAGCGCCTCGACTCGACAACCGTGACGCCCGCGGCGGTCCTGATCGCCACGTGCAGTTCCCAGGCGCCATCGGCCACCCGGGTCGTGTCCCACGCGGCCTTTGCGGTGAGCCCGGCCGGCACGGTGCCGATGGCTGTGGAGACACCGTTCTGCCAGGCGCTGAAATCCGCCGTCAGCGGTCCGGTCTCGCCAGTCAAGGTCGCAACCTCCAACGCGATGGTGCCGAAGGCCCACTGGTCGCCCGGCGCCATCCAGAGCACCGAAGGCGCCGTACTCTCGTAGATGGTGCCGTTTTCGCCTCGGGCGAACCCGCCTGCTCCGTTCGCGGCGAGAGCGCCGGTGAAGGTGCTGGTCGTTCGGTAGAGCGCGATGCGCCCGCCGCTGCCGCCGCCGCCATCCACCCATTGTCCCGCCCCGCCATTTGCCGCGATCGAGCCGGCGCCGGACAGCGCGCGCGTGCTGACAAAGACGCTCCCGCCCGAACCGCCGCCCGAACGGCTGGCCGTGCCATTCAGTCCGTTTGCGGTGATCGAGCCGTCGACGGTCAGGGTGCCACCGACGACAAACCGGACTGCGCCACCGCCGTGACCGCCCGCGCCACCGCTGCCACTGCCGCCTTGACTGCCCCGCAGCGTCGGTTCGAGCTGTGATCCGTACGTCGGCCCGCCGGGCAGACCCGTCCGGCTTGTTCCGCCGACGCCGCCATGACCGGCGCCGCTGCCGGCATAACTCGACTGCCCGCCGGCGCCCGGCCCGGGATCGACACCGACCGGGAAACCGCGTCCATCGGTATTGACCGCGCCCGAGATCGTGGCGTCGCCAGCGACGACGACCTTGAGGCCGTCTTGCTCTTTGAGGTGCGTCAAGACGGTGTTTGTTTCCACCACGAGGCTGCTGAGTGTCAGATCGGGATCGCCGATGACCTGAGCGCGCCGCGCAAGAGTCAGATCGAACGGTTCCTCACAGGCCAGCGGGGTGTAAGCCCCCCAGGTGTCGGCGTTGTCGATCAAGACGCGCCCTGTCGTTTCGCCGGCGAATCTCGCATAGATCGTCCCCGCTCCGCCGGCTTGGCGTCCCGGCGCTCCTCCTCGGGCGCTGACTGTTCCCGTAAATTCATCGGCCCCGAGGTAGAAGGCGATTCGTCCGCCGCCGCCGCTGCCCCCATCCACCCACTCGCCCTTGCCACCGATGGCGGACACGGCACCTGCGCCGGCGAGTTTTTCGGCGGTGATCCAGATGCTGCCGCCGGCCGCGCCTCCCTGGTTGTCGTACCAGGAGGAAGTCCCGTTGGCCGAGAGGGTGCCATCCAACTCGAGGGTGCCGCCCACGACCAGGCGGATCGCCCCGCCGCCGGGGCTGCGCGCGCCGGTTCCGCCGCCGCTCGAACCCAGATGCACCGGCTCGATGACAGAGCCGTAGGCAAGACCCCCTGCGGCACCAGAAAGGCTCACGCCGCCGTTGCCGCCGTGCGCGCCGCCGCCGCCGCAACAGCCGAGCGATTCACCCGCCCCGGGGCCGGGGTCGCCCTCCAGTGGGTAGCCCTTGCCGTCGGCGGTGATCGCCGCCCCGCTTTCCACTGAAAGGTCTCCAGCCACATGGACCGTGAGATTCGATTGGCCGGTGATGTGCGTAAGCGTGGCCCCCGACTTGAGGAGCAGGCTGACCAGCTCGAGCGGACCGGTGGGGTAAAAGACCGAGCCCCCGCCGAGGACAAGGCGCGTGTTCGCCGGGACGTCGAACGGACTCAAGGCCCCTGCATTGCCGCCGTTGTCCAAGACCAACTCGCCTGTCGCCTGTCCAGTCAGCTTGGTGTAGATGCTGCCCGAGCCGCCGCGCTGGTGCCCTCCGCCGCCTCGCGCCGCCAGGTCACCGCTGAATGCCACCGCATCGGCGTAGAGCGCGATCCGCCCGCCGGCGCCGCCGCCCCCATCCACCCACTCGCCCGCGCCGCCGTCAGCGAGGATGGCGCCTTTGCCGGCAATGGTCTTGGCCGTGAGATAAAGGCTGCCGCCGGCCCCGCCACCGCTATTGTTACTGACGCCGTTCAGGCCTTGGGCCGTCACCCGACCATCAATCGTGAGAAGGTTGGCGACATTCAAGCGCACCACGCCGCCGCCCGCGCCGCCCGCGCCGCCGTCGCCGGGACCGCCTGCGCTCCCATGCTCGAGAGGCTCGGTGATCGAGCCGTAAGGCGCGCCACCCGCGGCGCCCAAAATGGTTGTTCCACCGGTGCCGCCGTGGCCGGCGCCGCTGCCGCCCCAATCCAGGCGCACCCCTGCCCCCGGGCCGAGGTTGCCATCGATGGGATAGCCGCGTCCGTCTGTCGAAATGCTGCCGCCTTCGGCCACAGTGAGGTTGTTGAGGACCGTGATCTCGCATCGGGCCTGACCGGTGAGATGGGTGAGCACGGCGTTGGTCCGCACTTCAAAGTCGCGGACCGTGAGCGGTTCGGCATGGTAGCAATAGGCCATCTCGGCCAGGGTAAGCTGGAACGGCTCGGGCGACGTCAGCGGGGTGTAGTTGCCCCTGACACCGCCGTTGCTGATGAGGAGTTGACCGAAGGCCGAGCCGCGCTTGCGAGTGTAAACGGTGCCCGCTCCGCCCCGCTGGTGTCCTCCATTTCCGAACGCAGTGATGATGCCGGCGAACTCGTTGAAATCGTAGTATAGGGCAATGCGTCCGCCGCCACCGCCGCCCCCATCCACCCATTCGCCCGGACCGCCATTCGCCGTAATGCGGCCTGTGCCGGCCAGCTTGGCCACGGTGAGCCAAACGCTGCCGCCGGCGCCGCCGCCGGCGTTGTTGGGAGGGTTCGCGGCGCCGTTGGCGTTCAGGGCGCCATCGACTCTGAGAGTGCCATCCACGATCAGGCGGATCGCGCCGCCGCCGGCCGTGCCTGGGCCGCCGTCGGCATCGCCTCCCTGGCTGCCAAGAAGCGTCGGTTCGAGCATCGATCCGTAGTGGATCGTCGGTCCCGCGCTGCTCCCGCTCCAGCCGCCCAGACCACCGTGGCTCCCCCCTGAACCACCCCAACTCACCCGGATGCCCGTGCCGGGTCCGCGGTCTTTGCCGATCGGATAACCGCGCCCCTCGACCGACAGGGCGGAATTAGTGCCGACGATCAGGTCGCCGACGACGTGGAGGGTGACGTTCGACTGCCCGGTCAGGTGTGTCAGGACGGCTTCGCCGGGCAATTCGAGGCGCGTGAAAATGAGAGCGCTCTCGGGGTACAACCATGCGCGTCCGGTGAGAGTCGCACGCAGCGCTTCGGGTGTTTGAAGCGGTGTGTAGGTGCCCCAGGTGCCGCCATTGTCGACGAGCAGGTGGCCTTGGGACTCGACGGCGCCCTTGGTGTATATGGTCCCGGCCCCGCCGCGTTCATGGCCGCTCGCGCCGTACGCCGTGATCGCGCCCGAGTAATCCCTGCTCGTGTAATAGAGCGCAATGCGCCCGCCCCCGCCGCCACCACCGTCCACCCACTCGCCCGCGCCGCCGTTGGCGGAGATCGTTCCGGCGCCAGACAGTGAACCGACGGTCAGCCAAATGCTGCCGCCCGACCCGCCGCCGGCGTTATCCGGCGGCGCCCCGGCGCCGTTGGCCGACAGGCGCCCGTCCAGGGTCAGTGTGCCGTCCACGATCAGGCGTATCGCGCCGCCGCCGGCTGTGCCTGGGCCGCCGCTGCCATCGCCTCCCTGGCTGCCCAGGGCCGTGGGTTCGAGCAAGGAACCGTAGTAGCTGCCACCGACTGCTCCGCTGCCACTGCGACCGCCCAAGCCGGCGTGGCCGCCGCCGGACCCGCCCCAACTGTAACGCGAACCGGCGCCTGGGCCGCGGTCTTCACCGATGGGATAGCCGCGTCCATCGACGGTGAACTGGGCGGGCGCGGCGATAGAGGCGTTGCCGGTGACGCGCATGTGGATGTTGGACTGGCCCTGCAGATGCGTGAGGACGGCCTCATTGGGCATGGTGAATTGGGTGACCGTGAGCGCCTCGACTGGATAGCAGACAGCCCGCCTGGAAATCGTGAGATCGAATGCTTCCGGAGTGGCAATCGGGGTGTAGTTGCCCCAGGCGTTGTCGTTGTCGACAAGCAAGTGTCCCACCGGATTGGCTGTGCGTTTGACGTAGATTGTGCCTGCGCCCCCCCTTTGCGAGCCGCCGGCTCCGTACGCCGTGAGAGTCCCTGTGAACTGGTTGAGACTCGAGTAAAGCGCGATGCGCCCGCCCCCGCCCCCGCCGCCGTCCACCCACTCGCCCGCGCCGCCGTTGGCCACGATTGTCCCCCCTCCAGTCAAGGAACCGGCGTTGACCCAAATACTGCCACCCGAGCCGCCGCCGGCATTGTTGGCGCGGTTGTCAATGCCGTTGGCTGAGAGCCGGCCGGCCACATCCAGCGTTCCTGCAACAATGAGCCGAATCGCGCCGCCACCGGACGAGCCCGGCCCGCCGTCTCCATCGCCGCCTTGGCTGCCCAGGGCGGTCGGCTGCAAAATCGAGCCGTAGTGCGATCCCCCAGCATAACCGCTTTTGCTGTTCCCCCCCAGGCCGCCGTGACCGGCACCCGACCCCGCCCAGATGCCAAGCTGGCCCGCGCCCGGACCCGGATCGCCGGCAAAGGGATAACCGCGTCCGTCCACGTTGATTCCGGCGTCTGCCCCGATCGAGACATTGCCCGAGGCGCTGACGGTCAATCCCGCGCTCCCGGCAGAATGGGTCAGCATCGAATTGCCGGCAACGCTCAGCGTGCCGACCGTGAGGTTCGCCGTCGCATACGCAATCGCGTTTCCATCCAACTCGACGTCGAATGCCACCGGCGAGGTCAGTGGCGTCCATTCGCCGCGTCCAGTGTTGACAATCCGCAACTGACCCTGCGTCGTCCCCTGCTTGAGGTAAATCGTCCCCGCCCCGCCAAAGCCTGCACCGCCGCTGCCGATGGCCGAGAGGGTGCCCGCAAACTGATTGCTCGCAAAAAGGAGCGCCATGCGGCCCCCTGCCCCACCGCCGCCGTCCGTCCACTCGCCTCTGCCGCCGTTGACGGAGATCGTGCCGGCCCCGGCCAGCGTGCCCGCCTTCAGGTAGACCGTCCCGCCCGCGCCACCACCCTGGTTGTTGATCCAGGCATTTGCGCCATCGGCCCGAACGGCGCCATCAACGGTGAGTGTTTCACCAACCTCGATATGGATCAGGCCGCCGCCCGGAACGAACGCGCCTGTGCTGTCGCTGTTGCCGCCGGGGCCGCCCCACGTGTCGGGCGCCACGATCGAACCGAACGGCATGCCGCCCAGTCCGGGCGTCCCGTTGCTGCGATGTCCATGCCCGCCATGCCCGCCGCCGCCGCCGGCGTAATTGCCTTTGGCCCCTGCGCCGGGTGAATCGGCTTGGGCATAGCCCTTGCCGGTCGCATCAATCCGTGAAGTCGCATCCACCGTCACATTGCCCGTCACGATGAGGCGCACGGCACGCTCGGGTTGGCCCGCGGCGGCCGGCTCATGGGTCAGGACCGCACTGTTGGCAAGCTGCAGGCTGGAAAAGGTGTGAGGCCCCTCGACCGTCAGCGTCGCGTGGTCAACCACAATGGCCTGTCCGTCGAGCCACATGTCGCCTGCGGCAATGAAGGTGTCGGTTGCGATTGTGATTTGGGCCAGGCCCGCGGGCGCTGTTGTCCACAACCAGAGCGAGCCGAGGAGGGAGAGGGATAGGGTTCTTTTCATAAGAGATCGCTTGGCTGACAGAAAAAAGGGGGGTAATCGCGGAGGCCTTCGCATCCAATCAATGTGCGGTTCACACGATGCATAAACTACCATCTTTTTAATGATTACGCAGCCGCGCTGACAAGCGGAATGTTGTCGTTTCTTTTTACAGTTTAGCTGACCTAGGCAGATATAAGCAGCCCACAGGCGGTTTCAGATGTGTTATCATGGAGAGCCTCATGACGAAGCTGTCCCGATCGCTATCAACCGAAAAGCCAACGGCGGCGCATTGTGACGTGGCGTGCATGAAGGAAGCCCCTCCCTCCAAAGCCGGCGCGCGCGCGCGCGCGAGGCTCATCAGCAGGTCCCCGCGTCGTGTCCGGTGCTTCGGGTCAATCCGCCTTCGGCAGTTGGTCCTTCTTGAAACTGTCGAGATTGGACTGGAGCTGTTTCTTGAGGTCCTCGTCCTCAGCGAGTTCCACCGCTTTCTGCTGCAGTTCGATCGCCTTGGCTTTGTCGCCCTTCATGTACGTCGCGCGCGCCAGGGTGTCCAGGATGGAAGCGTCCTTGCCGCCCGCGGCCTCGTTGGCTCTGACGGCGATGGCGTGAGCGGTTGCCAGGGCCTTGCCGCTCAGGTTCTCCTGGCTGAGCAACTGCCAGGCGAGTCTGTTCTGCATGGCGCTGTTGTCCTTGGCCCGCCCGCTGATCTGCTCGGCCAGACTGGCGGCGGCTTCGGTGTCGCCCTTGCCCAGGAGAATCTGAAGCCGCGCGGTGGCGACGGCCTGTTGCCCGTCAGGCATGAGCTTGGCGATTTCACTCAAGGCGGCATCGGCCTCGTCCCACTTTTTGTCCTTCATGGCCTCGCTGAACAGGCTGGATAACCGGGCCATTTCGGTGCGCGATTCACGTTGTTTCTTGAAGTCTGCTGCAGACTTGGCGACGTCGAACGTGCCGGCCAGCACCTCTTCGACGACCGAGTCCTTCAGCGACATTGGGTGTCCGATCCAGGCAATCTTGCCGTCTTTACCCACGAGGAAGGCAGCCGGGATGCCGTTCTGGCCCGCCGCCTGCATCCAAGTCTCGGCCATGGCGCCCCTCTCCCTTTCGCTCTTGTCGTCCATGGCGACGCGATAGGTCATCTTGTCGCCCATCTTCTCGATAAACGGTTTAACGAGGCTTTCGTCCCGCTCCCAGACGTTTTGGCCGATGACGACCAACCCCTTGTCTTTGAACTTCGTGTGAATCTCGTTCAGGTGCGGAATCGAGGTGCGGCAGGGCCCGCACCATGTCGCCCAGAACTCGACAAGGTAGGTCTTGTCCTTCTGGAACTCCTTAACGGGCTCGCCTTGCACCCACTCTCCCACGGCCAGCTTGGGTGCGGGATCGCCGATCCCAAGCGTTGCTTCAGCGGCGGTTGCGGAGAATGCGCCGCCGAGAAGAGCGACGGCCAGGTTGAATAGGAATGTGCGTTTCATGAACTTGAGGGGGTTGCGTTCGTCAAATAAGGCTTGGTATGCCGATCAAGGATGCGAGCGTAGCCTCGATCGACCGGAATAACAAGCGGGATTGGACGAATACACTGGACCGCGCCGCTCTTCGAAACTGTCCGTGATTCAGCCCAACTCGGCCATCAGCCGCTCCTCGGCCTGTTCGTTAGTCAATCCGTGGCGCTGACGCATCACTGCCAGACCCACCACGGGCGGATAGGCCTTGTCGGCTTTGCAGCGCGGCTCGACATATTCGACCACCTCGAACAGGAGCCGGTTGGCGTCCGTGTACTCGAGGCCGGTCAACCGCTGGATGTAACGCGTCGCCCGGTCGATCAGCTTGAGGTTGCTGGCCACGACCCAGATCATGAAGTTGCCCATGACCCGGCCCAACCGGACCATGGTGCAGGTGGAAAGGGCGTTGAGCAGGAGCTTCAATCCCACGCGTGCCGCTCCATCAAGCAGGAGCCGGCCCTCGGGTGCCGGCACCAGGACCACAAGGCAGTCCGCCGCCCAGTCGTCGCGCACCGCCGCTCTCACCGTTTCCAACGCCGGAGGCTGGGCCAGGCAAATCAAGCCGATCCTGCCTCCGGCACGTCGCGTCGCCTCGAGTTGCTGTCTGCAAAACCCGCCGACGGCCAGCGCCGGCCCCGCATCGGTCCCGCCCAGAATCGCCACCGCGCTGCCGCCGGACTGAGGCGGGCGCAGCCCCAAACCGTCCCGACCGACCTTGAACCGCATCAGTTCCGGTGTGCTGATTCTGCGGATCACGTCCATCGTCTGGGAGAACTTCTCCTCCCCGACCAGTGCCATCACTTCGGCCTCGCTCCACTCGACGCACCGGGGCGCGCGTTTGAGGATATGCTCCCAGGCCTGCGGGGTCGCCTCGCAAGGAACGTACAGGTACGCCCATGATTCGGCCGCCGTCGTGTCGTTGCCCTTGCGGAACGGGGGCGTGCAGAAAGTGGGCGACCGTTCCGTGGTGTCGGTGAGCACGTCGATGCCAAACCGGTCGGCGAAGTAGTTGTTGCGCCGGCCGGCGCGGTAGACGGCTTCCTCGAGTGCGACGAGCCCGGCCAAGGGATCGAGAACCTCGGGCGTTTTCAGGGTCGCATGCATCCGGGTCAGTTGGTCCAGGAACTCCGACGGGACCGTGGACGGGTCGAGGGCGTCGGGTCCGTCCGGATGCAGGCGGCACATCAACTCGCGCAGCACCATCTCGAGCACGGTCAGCATCACCGCCAATTGGATGCTGGTCGCCTGCATCCGGGTGGACCCCGTTATCGCCATCGGGCCGGTGGTCAGATTGATCTTCTCGATCCGCGGATCCAGGATGACTTCGCGGCTGCGCTGCACGTGTTGGCAGAGGATGTCATCGGGGTTGTTATAGACAAAGAAAACGCGCGCCCCCGCCTCGACCCCGCGCCAGGCCGTGCCGATGACAAACGAGGTTTCCCCTCCCTCGGTGATGGCGAAAACCACGTCGCCCTTCGCCACTCCGAGATCGCCGATCTGTTTCTTGCCGAAAGCCGTGAAATCCTCGAAGCCTTCCACGGCCTTGATGAGGGCGAAGTCGCCGCCTGCCATCACACTCGAAGCCCGGTTCTCCCAATCCGAGGGTTCGGGGTGGCAGGCCAGGCCCCGGGCGCGCTGTCGCTGCCAGAAATCGCGCCAGATCGAGACGAGTTGAATGCTCAGACGCCCTGTCGAGCCACAGCCGGTGAAGAACAGCTTGCCGCCCTGTTCCAAGGCCCGCAACACGGTCTGCGCTATACTGGCCGCTCTGCCCGACTGGACGAACTCGCGGTACTTCCGGACCACGTCACCGTCGACATCGAACAACTGCCTCAGCCCGGCCTTGATGTCGCGGCGGCTCGCGTCGCTCAGATTGGCCGTCACCGGATGGGACGATTCGGTCACCAGAACGCCCAGCTTGAATTGATCCGCGATCTTCAGAAACTCCGCCGACCGGTTCGTGGCATGGTTGCTCATGGCGGGCAAGATGGCCAATGCCATCCCTCAAGGCAATGCCGCATTCGAGTCGCTCGACACACGATGCCGCTCCGGATGGGGATTCCGGGCGCGGATGCTGCAGCCGCGCACCAATCACATTTTGGCCCGGGCCCCCGGCGAGAACCGGCTGCAGCCGCGACACCTAAGGGTCTGTGCAAAAATTACATGGAAAGCATTGACATTCAACGGTTTAATGCGCATTGAACCCATGAACCGGGGAACGTTCAACGCCCAACTTCCAACGCTCAACGTTCAACGAAGCGGTTCGTTAAGAGTTGGATGTTGAACGTTGGGCGTTCGGGTGACCCCTTTTGTTGATTATCAACGGCTTGCGCAGGCGGTTCATGGAGAACACTGCTGGAATCCGCGGGTTTATGGTTTACCGGCGGTGCAGGAACGTCTAGAGTGCATCGCGATGCACCAAGCCCTTGTCACTGTCGTTGAGGACATTTGTGGGCGTTATGGCTTCGATCGGACGCGGATGACGGACATTGTCATTGCGGTCCAGCAGAGATTGGGATGTGTGTCGACGGAGGCGATGGAGATCATCGCCAGCAAGGTGAACTCCCATCGCGTCGAGGTTGAGAGCGTGGTGACCTTCTACGCGTTCCTGTCCGTCAAACCCCGCGGGCGAGTCATCATCCGCCTCTGCAAGGACATCGTGGACTGGATGAAGGGGTACGACGAGGTGGCCGACGCCATGGCGAAGGAGTTGGGGGTGACGATGGGCGAGACCACTGCCGACGGCGGGATCACCCTGACCAGCACGCCCTGCATCGGGATGAGCGACCAGGCCCCGGCGGCGCTCGTCAACGATGTCGTCGTCCCCAACCTGACACCCGAACGCGGGCGCCAGGTCATTCGCGACCTGCGCCGGCATCTCGACCCGGCCCAGCTCATCACAATGGTGGGCGATGGCAACAATGCGCACCCACTCGTCCACTCGATGGTCCGCAACAATATCCGCCGCAGGGGCCCGGTGCATTTCGACGGCTTCGAGTCCGGGTGCGCACTCGAACGCACCATCGACCAAACGCCGGAGAACGTGATCGCCACCATCCGCGCATCGCGGCTGCGCGGACGCGGCGGCGCCGGATTCGCCACGGGACAGAAGTGGGAATTCGCCCGCAACGCGTCCGGCGAACGCAGGTATGTGCTGTGCAATGCCGACGAAGGGGAGCCTGGGACGTTCAAGGACCGCGTGCTGCTGACCGAATGCCCGGACCAGGTCTTCGAGGGCATGACCGTCGCCGGCTATGCGCTGGGCAGCGATTCGGGCATCGTCTACCTGCGGGGGGAGTATGCGTATCTGCGGGCCTTCCTGGAGAATGTGCTCGAGACCCGTCGCCGTCAGGGCCTGCTTGGAAAGGCGATTCTCGGAAAACCCGGTTTCGATTTCGACATCCGCATCCAGATGGGGGCGGGGGCCTACGTGTGCGGTGAGGAAACCGCATTGATCAGCTCGTGCGAAGGCCTGCGTGGCGATCCGAAAAACCGACCGCCGTTCCCGGCCCAAAAGGGCTACATGGGCTGTCCGACCATCGTGAACAACGTCGAGACCTTCAGCGCCGCCGCTCGGATCATGGAGAGAGGCGCCAACTGGTTTGCGGAGATGGGATCGGAGCGCACAACCGGCACGAAGGTGCTCTCGATTTGCGGGGACTGCCGCAAACCGGGCGTTTACGAGGTGCCCTTTGGCATCACGGCCCGCGAACTGCTCGATATGGCCGACGCCGATAATCCGGGGGCCATGCTCATCGGCGGGCCCTGCCGCCAGATGATCGGTCCGGAGCGCTTCGGCGGGCAGATTTGCTACGACGACCTCGCCACCGGCGGGGCCATTCTCATCTTCAACCGCGCCCGGAACAAACTCGAGATCGCGGAGCATTACCTGGATTTCTTCATCGAGGAGAGCTGCGGCCATTGCACCCCCTGCCGCGTCGGCCTGGTCCTTCTCAAAGAGGTCGTCCACAAGGTCGTCAGCGGGGCGGGCGAGCCGTCCGATCTGGATTACATGCGCCGCCTGGCCAACGTCATCAGCCAGACGAGCCGATGCGGCCTCGGCCAGGCCGCGCCCAATCCCGTTCTGGGCGCCCTCCAGAACTTCCATACCCTCTATGCCGACATGGTGAGCGATCGCAAACTGGGGCTGCTCTCGACCTTCGATTTGTCGAAGGCGGTCGCTGACGCCGAGTTGCGGGTCGGACGGATGTCCCAGTATGTGTGAACGGAGAGACCAACCATGAGCAACGTCACATTTACCATCGACGGACGCGAGGTGTCGGGCCGGGCCGGGCAGACCATTCTCAAGGCGGCGGAAGCGTCCGGCATCTATATCCCCCGCCTGTGCGCCTACAAGAACCTCGTCCCGCACGGCAGTTGCCGCGTCTGCTCCGTCCGCGTCAACGGCCGCATCCAGGCCGCCTGTGTGCAGACGATCTCCGACGGCATGGTGGTGGAGAACGACAGCGCGGAGATTCGCGAATTCCGCACGGCGATCCTCGACATGCTCTTCGTCGAGGGCAACCACTACTGCATGTTCTGCGAGAAGAGCGGACTCTGCGAACTCCAGGCGCTGGCCTATCGCTTCGGGATCACCGCGCCGCAATACCCCTTCCTCAATCCCGACCGGCCCGTCGACCTCTCGCACCCGGATGTCTACCTGGACCACAACCGATGCATCCTGTGCGGACGATGTGTGCGCGTCTCGCAGGAACTCGATCACAAGAACGTCTTTCAGTTTGTCGACCGGGGCTACCGCAAGCGGCTTCAGGTCAACGGAGAGGCGCTGGCCGCCACCCGCCTGGCCGTGACCGACGAGGTCACCGCGTCGTGTCCGACCGGCGCGCTGATGAGAAAACGGGTCGGCTATGCCGTGCCGATCGGGCAGCGGCCTTTCGACGCGCAGCCCATCGGCGCGGGGAATCTCCAGACAGAGGACTCGCCATGAACCGGGATGTGCTCCTAATCGCAATCGTAATCCTAATCGGCGATCGAGGATTGCGATTGCGATTACGAGTGGGAAACTCCGGCTCATGGTCCCCATGCGCATTCAACCGTTGAATCTCCACGCCACCCATGAGCACCCCATCCAAACCGCGCGTGGCCACGACAAGCCTTTGTGGATGTTTCGGCTGCCACATGTCGATCCTGGACATCGACGAACGCCTCTTCGCGCTGGCCGACCTGGTCGAGTTCGCCCGTTCGCCGATCAACGATTACAAGGAGTTCGACGGCCGATGCGCGGTGGGGATCATCGAGGGCGGCTGCTGCAACGAGGAAAACGTCCACGTCCTCGAGGACTTTCGGAAGCATTGCAACATCCTCGTCTCGATGGGCGAATGCGCCATCAACGGCGGCATTCCGGCCATGCGCAACAACCTTCCCCTGCGGGAATGCCTCGAAGAAGCGTATCTGAAGTCTCCAGGAATCTGGAATCCCGCGGGCATTCTCCCCAACGACATCGAGATTCCGTTGCTGTTGCACCGCGTCTACCCCTGCCACGAGGTCGTCAAAATCGACTGTTTCATTCCCGGCTGTCCGCCTCCCGCCGACGCCATCTGGGACACGGTCGTCGCTCTCCTGACCGGCAAGCCGGTTACGCTGGCCTACGAGCGGTTGAAGTACGATTGATGAATCACCACGCATGACCACCACGACGTCATCCGCCCGCCCGGGCCCGACCCGGAAGATCACCATCCATCCGGTGACTCGCGTCGAGGGTCACGGCAAGGTGACGATCCACCTCGACGCCCGCAATACCGTCACCGAGGCGCGGCTCCACATCGTCGAGTTCCGAGGGTTCGAGCGGTTCATCCTCGGGCGGCCCTACTGGGAAGTGCCGGTCATCGTCCAGCGCCTGTGCGGCATTTGCCCGGTGAGTCACCACCTGGCGGCCGCCAAGGCCATGGACCGGATCGTCGGGGGCGAGCAACTGACGCCGACGGCGGAGAAGATGCGGCGCCTGATGCACTACGGCCAGATATTCCAGAGCCACGCGCTGCACTTCTTCCATCTTTCGAGCCCGGATTTGCTCTTCGGCACCGACGGCACCGCGCGAAGCGCGTTCGGGGCGCCGCCCGCTCAGCGCAACATATTGGCTGTGGCCGCCAGGTACCCTGATCTGGCGCGCCAGGGGGTCATGATGCGCAAGTTCGGCCAGGAGGTCATCCGCGTCACCGCGGGCAAGAAGATTCACGGCACCGGTGCGATTCCGGGCGGGGTGAACAAGAACCTATCGATCGCCGAGCGGGATGCCCTTCTCGAGGATGTGCCCCAGATGCTCGAATGGAGCCGGCGCGCCGTCGGCATCATTCGCGATTTCACGATGGCGCATCTGGACGAACTGCGTCCGTTCGGCTCGTTCGAGTCCAATCACCTGTCGCTCGTCGGCCAGGACGACGGTGCGTTGGATCTGTACCACGGCGTTCTGCGGGCTGTGGACTCGCAGGGGCAGCGCATCGTCAACGATGTGGATTACCAGCGCTACCTCGATGTCGTGGGCGAGGAGGTCCGCTCCTGGTCATATATGAAGTTCCCGTTCCTCAAATCGCTCGGTCCCAAGACCGGGTGGTACCGCGTGGGGCCGCTGGCGCGGCTCAATACTTGCGCTTTCATTCCCTCGCCCGAAGCCGAGGCGGCCCGGCAGGATTTCTTTGCCCTCACGCAGGAGCGCCCGAACAACATCACGATGTGCTATCACTGGGCCCGCATCATCGAGCTGCTCCACGCGATCGAGGTGATTGGCGGCCTGCTCGAGGACCCTGATCTTCAAGGAGACGATCTCCTCGCCCGCGGTCCCCGACGCGAGGAAACCGTCGGGGTTGTCGAGGCGCCGCGCGGCACTCTCTTTCACCACTACCGCGTCAACCGAAACGACGAGGTCACTCTGTGCAACCTCATCGTCTCGACCACCAACAACAACGAGCCGATGAACCGCGCGATCACCCGGGTGGCCCGGGACGTCCTCGGCGGGAGACCCGAAATCAGCGAGGGTCTTCTCAACCACATCGAGGTCGCCATCCGCGCCTACGACCCCTGCCTTTCCTGCGCCACGCACGCCACAGGGCAAATGGCACTCTCGGTCTGCCTCATCGGGCCGAACGGCGAGTTGCTCGAACAGCACGCGCGGCATTGAGTGTCCCCCCGATCATCGCCTGAGCCCGGATGTTTCGTGAAGCTTCGCGGTGTCTGACATCCGGGCTCCGGCGAATCCGCGCCCCGGAAAGGAATCCCAGAACCTCGTGTCCATTACCAGGAGAGCGACTGGGATTGCCTTGAATAGGATGTCAAACGCACGAGTTGCCATAGGTTTTGTGCTCCGGTCGGTTCCGTGAGAGGTCAGGCGTTATAAGTGCGATCTGGACGGCAGAACACGGCGGGCCTGGATAAGCGTGCGGATTCGATGCTCGTCGCGGATTGGGGACGCGGGATCGAGGCTGCCGATGCGCACGCGTTCGGACGCATGAATGAACAGCCGATCACCCAGGTAGATGCCGGTGTGGATTACCCTTTCGGGCCGGCCATCGGCGGCGCGGTGTCCGAAAAACAGCAAATCCCCCTTCTGGATCGTGCTCAGGCTCGGGTCGAGCGGGATCGCCGCGCCCTGGCGGGCCTGGTGGCTCGCGTTGCGGTCCAGGCCGATGCCGTTGAGGAAGAAGACGAACTTGGTGAATCCCGAGCAGTCGAAGCCTCTGGGAGAGCTTCCTCCCCACAGGTACGGACGGCCCAACATCAAGCGCGCGGCCCGTTCGACGTTCTCGGGCGAGGCCTCGCGCGATTGCCTCCAGGCAGCGTGGTCCTCAGCGGCCTTTCTCGGGAGATACCCGCTGCGATGATCGGGCAGTTCGACGCGATACCAATCGCCCGTTTCGCCGATTGTCCGCACCAGACACCCCATTACCACATCGGACACGGGCTGCGCGCTCGAATCCGGACGATCGAGGACGCGGTCCTCGAAGGCCGTGACCACGAGCAGGGCCGAACGATTCCAGGCCTCGACGTCCGAGGCGGTGCAGCGCTGGAACGAGCCTTCCTCCATCCAGGAGATGTAGCGGTCGGCGGTCTGGACCAGAGACCAGATGCCCGAGCGCTTCCAGATGCGAACGGAACGTCCCATCAATTCCTGTGTGCCCACCTCGGCCGTATGCTCCGGTTGCGCGCGGCCAGTGACAACGCTCAGGCAGACAAGCCCCCACGTGGCCTCACCCAACGCCGGGTCCGGCAACACGGCAATCCGGTCGTCGACTTCAAACCCGGCAGCCCGGACGGCGGCGAGGGCATCCGCCCTCGCAGAGGCGCTCGCGACCTCGCCCGTCAACACCAGTGCGCTGCCCCGACGCGTTGCGCCAACGTGAAAGAGACCAAGGTGAGGATCGGGGGCATGCTTTGTGCGGACCGATTCGAGCGCGCGTTCGAAGGCGGCGGGGACCACCGCGGCCGGCTCCCGGGAGGGAGGCGCGAGTCTCACGCCGGAAGGTGTTTCTGAAAGCGTTTGGGGCGACGAGGCCCTGCCTACCCTGCCTGCCGGCAGGCAGGCGTCGCCGCTCCGCACCGGTTCATGGTCATCGTGTACACCGTGGAGGGGGGCGCGGCCGCTGCAGCCCGCGCACAGAACCGCCAGTCCAGCGGCCAAGACCATGGAGACTGTCGAGATGCACCCGCGTCCGATGGGGCGCCCCCTTAGGGTCTGTGCAAAAATCAATTTCACTGAGCGGTTCAAAAAGCAACGGGTCGCTTCCCACGTGCCAGGAGCGTGCCCAACCGCCGGGCGGAGTTCAAGGCGCAACCGGGAAAAAGGATCTCGAGATCTCGAAGTCAGAGGATCGGGACTTTCTCCGGAACAACACCGAAGAACCGGTCGAGGTCTCGGTCGGCGTTCGGAACGGCCTCCTTGAGCACGGTCCAGTCGTCGAGCCGGGCGATGCGGGCGGTGTTGGGCTCGAGCCAACGCCAGAGTTCGACGTGGCCATCGGCGAAGCTCAATGCGCCGGCGTTGTGATGCCGGGTGGCGGGAAAACTGATCCAGGTCCAGAGCGCGGAATCGAAGAGCGTGAGGTAATCGCGGGCGTTGATGCCAAAAGCGCTCTGCTGAATGCTCTTCTCGTTTTCGTCGATGAACACCGCGGCGCGGGCCGGGCTGGGCCTCTGGACCTGCCCCAGCGTGTGCCAGCAAAGCACATACTCCGGGTCTTCCGGGGCGGGGCGAAAGTTCATGTACATGCTCATCGAGTAGCTGCGCGTGCGCGGCTGCCTGCCCTGGTCGCGCACGGTGGACTTGTCGGCCGGGCACCTGTAGATGCCGAGCGAGTGGTTGTAGGGGTACAAGACCCCGCGCTGGAGATGGATGGGGGTGGTGTCGGTCCAGGCATTGCCTTGCAGCCAGGACGTCGGATCGGACGTCCAGCCCTCACGGCTGCCGATATCGCCCGGGTTGAGCGCCACATTGCCAGGGAGCCTGTCGGCGTTGTCGTCCACGTACAACTGCCAGCAGAGCTGGAGCTGCTTGAGGTTGCCCAGACAGGCGGTCGCGAGCGCTCTCGATTTCGCCCGACCCAAAGCGGGCAAGAGCATGCCGGCGAGGATCGCAATGATGGCAATCACCACCAAAAGCTCGATCAGGGTGAATGCCGCCGGCCTTTGTGCCGCCGGGTCCAGTCGCACGCTTCGGCCGGGTCGGGACATGCCGCAATGCTCAGGTCGGTTTCGTTGAATCGGTGTCTGCATGCTGGGCCTATGGTTTAGGGGCGTCCGCGGGAGTCACGTTGAGGACGTCCAGGTTCAAGTCGGACGGCTGCGGTTTGAGGGCTTCGAATGCCTTGCGTTGCTCCGGGGTCAACTCGCGCTCGACATCGGCCACGAGGCGCCAGATCACGTTGGTGCTCCGTTGGACGGTCTCGATCCGGATCGCCTGCAGCTGGCGGACCGCGTTGTCCAGGTGGCTCTTGACCTTCGGGCGCTGTTCCGGGCTGGGCCGAATCAGGCGCTCGAATTCGCGGCTGACATAGTCGTTCCAGTTCTCCGGGTCGTTCCGCGCATCGATTTGCTGTCGTGCGATGCGATGACCGAGCACGGCCCCGATGCCGGCGCTGACGGTCACGAGGGCCGCCAGGCTGAGGGCAATCTTCCACTGTTGCCGCCGATCGCTCATAAGACCCCCAAAAGCTGCGCCACGGTGTTTTCCACGCCCGGATTCATGAGGGAAGCCGGCCGCGCGCTGCTGTATTCCATCGCCCCAAGCACCACCAAAACGCCGCTTACGCCAATCAGTGACCGAATGCAAAACCGCATCCAGAGATCCTCCGTCGTGCCGTTGGCGGACGCCGCCCGCACGGTGACGCGACGCGCAAAACCGAAAGCGGCGGCCTCGGGCCGCTCGACCCGAGCGGCCCGCGCATGCCGGGTCAGTTCTTGCCAACGAGATTCGAACGTCTTCATGGATTCACGGTTCCCGCAGAGCCTCCGCCAGCTTGCGCAGGCGTCGGCGGGCCCGAAAGGCCCGCACCTTCACCCCGGTCCGGCTCCATCCGGTCAGCCGGCTCGCTTCGAGCACGCTCTTTTGTTCCAAATCCAGGAGCCGGATGACATACCGATCGGCTGGCGTCAACTGCCCGAGCAACCGCTCGACGACCTCGGCAGCGGCGAGGTCGGGCGCCTCGGGCGCCTGCGCCTTCTCCGAGAGGAGGAACTCCACCCAGCCCCGCTGGTCTTCGCTCAAATCGCTCCAGCGCAATTCGGGCCGACGGCGCTCGGCCCGCAGGAGGTCCTGGCAGGTGCGGAGGGTCAGACGGGCTACCCAGTGCTCGAACGGCACGCCGCACCGCGCCTGGTAACGGTCCAGCCGCGCGAACAGCTTCAGGAACACCTCCTGAGCCACGTCCTCCTCGCTCAGGCGTGTCGGCAAATGACCCCGCACAATGCGGATGACCAGCGGATAGAGCCGCTCGACCAGCCCCTGCGCCGCGTCCGGGTCCCCCGCCCGGAGCCGCCGGAGATAGTCTTCCGCTGTCCATGCCTCGTCGGTCATGGGTTGCCATTCACACTAGGATAACGCCGCCGCGTGCGCGCCGGTTACATGTCGGGTGCTTCCCTCTCGCAGCCCACTGGAGAACTGACCCCCGAACAACTTGTACCCAGTCGTATTCGTAATCGTAATCGTAATCCTCGGTCGCCGATTGGGATTACGATGAGGAGAATCCGCCACATAGTCCTCGTGCGCATTCACCCGCTGAGTGTCGGCGCTTTACGGAATCCACCCCGCCCGGCGCACCGTCGCCCTTCTATTTGCCGATGCAAAACTGGCTGAAGACGACATCGAGGAGATCGTCGGTGGCGGTGGAGCCGACGATCTCGCCGACCGCATTGACGGCAATCCGCAGGTCCAGGGCCACGACATCGAGGGGCAAATCCCGGCCGAGTGCGTCCCTCGACCGCACAGCGCCCTCGCGCGCGCGCCTCAACGCGTCCTGGTGCCGGGCATTGATGATCACATCGAGCCCTTCGGGCCGAAGATCTCCCGTCCAGATCAGTTTCTTAAGCGTTTCCTTCAGGCTCTCGAGCCCCGCACCGGTCAGGCACGACACGGCGACAGTTGGAGTCGAGGACGCCACGGCCGACGGCAGGTCCAGACGCCGTGGCAGATCCGACTTGTTGAGAACCAGAATGCGTTTCCGGGTTTCGCAATCGTCGAGGAACCGGATGTCCTCGGCCTCAAGCGGCTCGGACCAGTCCAGGACGTGCAGCAACACCTCGGCTCGGGCCGCGGTTTCGCGGCTGCGCCGGATGCCTTCCTGCTCGATGGCATCCTTCGCGTGGCGCAGCCCCGCCGTGTCGGTGAAAACCACCGGCAATCCGCGGATGTTGGCGGTTTCCTCGATCGTGTCGCGGGTGGTTCCGGGGATGGGCGAGACGATAGCGCGATCGTGACCAAGGAGTTGATTGAGGAGGCTGGACTTGCCGACATTCGGGCGGCCGACGATCCCGGCACGCACGCCGCGCCGCAGAATCCTGCCCTCGTCAGCCGTCCGAAGGAGGGAATCCATGGAAGCCACACCGTCGTCCAACCGCACGAGCAATTGATCGCGCCGATCCGGGGCGATGTCTTCGTCTGCGAAATCGAGTTGGGCCTCGATATGCGCGAGGATGCCGAGCAGATCGTCGCGGAGGCGGCGGATGCGCTGCGAGAGCTTTCCGGCGAGCTGTTCCTGGGCGGCGCTCAGAGCCAGTTCGGTCCGCGCATGGATGAGATCGGCCACCGCCTCGGCCTGGGCAAGGTCGATGCGGCCATTGAGGAAGGCGCGCTTGGTGAACTCGCCCGGTTCCGCCAGACGCGCGCCAGCGGCCAGAACCGCCGCTAAAACCAGCCGCGCCGGCAGGGCCCCGCCATGACAAGAGATTTCAACAGTCTCCTCGCGCGTATAGGTCCGCGGCGCCCGCAGCACGGTGAGAAGGACTTCGTCAGCCAGCCGCCCCTGGTCGAGGATTCGTCCGAAGTGGACGCTGTGACTTGGGGCATGGCTCGGTTTGGGCGAGGAGGGGCCTGCGGGGACAAAGCAGTGGTCGGCCACTTCGAGGGCCGCCGGACCCGAGACCCGAACGACGGCAAGGCCGCCTTCCCCGAGGGGTGTCGAGATGGCGGCGATCGTATCGTTAAGCATGGGCGGACGCGAATTCACGGGGCGGAAGAAACAACGCGGTCACAACGCCCGCCGGCGCAGGGCGGAGTGCGCGTCCGCCCCATAACCGCGGCGAGACCGGGTATCGTGTTCGGCAGAGCCGTTCATTCGGGCGAAGAATAGCACGCCTCGATGCGGGCACGAGCGGGAACTTCGCGACTATTCGGAGGGCGCCAAGGTCCAGGAGCCGCTCATCGCCTTGCTGAGGGACCGCTAACCGCCGGGCTTCCGCTGCCAGCCGACCGAGACGAGGGTCTCGAGCGGTGGAGGTGGTCCCCCGCGCGCTGGAGACCGAAGAGGACCAGTTCCTTCAGGCTGCGGCTCGGGCCGTCCGGCCTCGGCCGCACTGGCTTAAGGGCCTGTGCAAAAATCAATCGGAAGTAATTCATGCACTGACGCCAAGGACTACGCCCTGAACCACGGTCACTACATCAGCAGCGAACCGAAGAAGGCATGCAGGCTGTCTTCGCCGAGACGTTCTTCTACCTGACCCTGCTGAACGAGCGGGAGACTCCTCTCCCCTCCGGGCCACCCCCCGGTAACGGACAACTCTAACACGTGGGCTGTCGCAAAGAACAGGAGCGTCGCGACAAATCCGACCGCCAGGAGGATCATCACTCCCCGAAATGCCGAAATCCTTTGCCCAACCCGCCAAAGCACGTAAGCTGAGATAAGAAAATCTGATCAAGCAGCTCCCGCCAGTCAACGAAAAACAGACCCTGAGATCTCCGACGCTCCGACTACCCCAGCCCATCCCCGAGGGCACTGCAAGGCGCACAGCAGCTCTCGCAACCTCGAGCCAGATTGATTGACGACCCCTTTCCGAGGCATGCGAGCTGTTCGATGGCTTCCTTTCTTCATGACGATTGCACAAGCCCGTGCTGCAAAAGCGCGATCCCCGCATCTTTCATCTGCCTGAGGGCTACGATGCAGAAAACCGATCCAACCAACGCAGCGAGAGGGCCGACTATGGGCACCACGGAGAAACACATCAGGATGCAGTACGCCAGGCTCAGGCCCTCACCGACTCGGTCTCGGATCGAACTCTTCTTCAAAAGGGCATTAAGCGATTCGGCGAGCCCGTGGAATGCGACAAAGTTCCAGTAGAAGTTGAAGAGTGGGATGAAGAGGAGTCCGACGGCCTTGACCGGAGTCGTGCGAGCTGTGTTTGCAGGTATCAGCGTCCACAGTTTATGCAGGATGAGACAATAGGAAACGACTGCTGCCACCGCGCAACAGAACCAGGACACCACGAGAATCTCGCCGCCAGTCAAGCGAAAGGGAACTGCGAAACCAGTCGTCATCAACAGGGGTAATAACAGAACTGCCCCGGCAAGCATACACACCCAAAACAGGGTGAACCAACTGCTGAGACGCTTAACATCGGTAACCGCCAGGAAGCGACCAGGAGAGGATGATTGACCAAGAGACAGAGGTGCAGCGGGGGGGCTTAGTGCAGCAGGCACAGACACTGCCACCGGGCCCTGTGCCACTGGACGAGGTGGCCGCTCAGGCACCTTGATCTTGACGCCGCAGGCAGGGCAGTCGATCGGAAGCCCGCAGCAACGCTGCTCACAAGCGATGTGCTGACCGCATCGTGGACAGGCGAACTTGAAATCGCTGGCGGAAGCTGGACCTCTGCTTCTCGACGAGGAGTCCGCCGGGGCATGCGGCACCCTGATCCTGGCGTGGCACGCTGGACAGTCGATTTGGAGTCCGCTGCAAACCCGCTCGCAGGCGATGTGCTGGCCGCAGCTTGGACAAGCGAACTTGAAATCGGTGGTGCTCAATGATTCGGTGTCGGCGTTATTCATAATCTGCCGCCCGGACTTCAGGAGGACGTCGAATTCAGTCGCTGCGGGTTCATGTGTGCATCAATCAACTCGAGTGGCGCGAATGACACGTGTCGCGCCAGCATCAGTGTCCCAGGCTCGTGGGCGCCGGCTGTCGCCCGTCACCGCGGGAAAGCAAAACCAGAGTTGTCCTTGTTGAAGCCGGAAGATTCCGTACGACGACTGTTGGCCCAACGGGCCGGCAAACTGCAAATCGATGCGGTGGGGCGACGTATTGGGCACCACGTAATACGAATATTCGATAGCCTCGTACCGGACACCGCTGTGGTCGCGGCTTGTCTTGATGTCGGCGCGTGGGCTGACGAGCTCGAAGGGGGTCATCCGGTCTTTTCTGTAGCGATGCAGGATGGTTGTGCCTGAGATCACCAGGGTCATCTGCGGCACATTCGTGTCACCCACGGGCCGGGCGAGCAGTTCGGAGGCGCCCAGCGAACCACAGCGCGAAGGATCGACCAGCCATGTTCCCATGATCGAGCCGACAACTCGGCTTTCCGAGCCACCGTGCGAAGGAGACTGCCAAAAGGGAGAGGCACTGATTGCGCCGGGAGAGGTGCGCGTCCGCCCTCGCGAGGCTCCGAAAAGCGGTTGATTCGCGCCAATTCGGCGTTCGGCGGCCTGCTGTAAACCACGCGATGCCTCTCCCGAGGGAATCCGCCGGGCAAGCCAAAGAGCTACGGTGATTGCGCCAAGCGCCGCCAAGACGACGGGAACACGCGAGCGTCCCAAGCTGAGGAGGCGCTCAAGCGCAGAGGGTCGCCGCTTCGGTGCAAGAAAGACCAGAGAACAGACCGGGCACTGGACGCTGGCACCGAGCTTGGCGTGGTGGACTTGGATGGGTGAATGACATTTGGGGCACTCGAAGCGATCGGCGCGCATCCGATCAGTGCCGGCCGCGGAGCCGTGGGGTGGGCTCGTGACAGGATCGGGCATGTCGCCACCGGCAGGAATGGAAGCTTCTTGCCCACAGGCCGGACAGGTGGTTTGCATGCCGGCCATATCCGGATCAGCACCGATCTGCCGACCGCATTGTGGGCAGGGAAAGGTCATGCGATGTGAGACAACGTCCTCTGAGGTGCTTCTTGCGCCCACAGCCCTGCACTCACCTGTGACCGCCTCGTGGACGTTGCGTCTTTCCTGAGAAGCACCAGCATGGCTGAGTCTGATACCACACGATGGTTGTTGCCTGCAATTCTGGTTTTCCAGTCGATCAGAACCAAGTCGGCAATCAGGCAATCAGGCAATCAGTCCTTTGTGATTTTATCTTTGACACTTGCACCAATTGGCCAAGAATTCAAGCCTTATTGGCCGACGCTTCAGATGCGGTTTGGTCGATGCCCGGTGCCGGCCTGAGAGCGACGGCGATGCCAAGGCATGAGGATGTTCTGCCACCACTGCGGGCAGGTCGTTGACGCTCCCGATATTCGGGCCGACGCTGCGGTCCGCTGTCCCCGGTGTCTGGTGCTAACCCACGTCCCTGGGAGTGCGACACGGTCCACGATGGAGCTTTCTGGGGCTTACCCGAGGGTTGGCCTGGGCTGGCCGGGATACGTGGTTATAGCGCTGATTGTCGCGGCAACGGCGGTCCTCTTCGTTTTTTTCCGGGGGCATGTCCAGCAGCAGGTGTTGAGTCGAGTCCTCCCGAGGGCCAGGCCGGGGGCAATCCGGGTGCTCCACTTTTATTGTACGAACGCACTGCCGGCCGGAACGAACAGTTCGACGCTGACTCTGGGCACGCCCAAGGAGAAGGCGGGCCGGGCCTACTTGGTCGTCCAAGTTTCCGTGGATTCAGCCGCGGCTGAGGTCGAACGCCTCACTGAACGCGAGCTCGAGGAAGTCAGACAGGCAAATCCGAACGCCAGAATGACAAACGTTTGGGTAAGTTGGCCGAGCGCCAGATGGTTCAGGATCGTCGGTCCGCGGCACGCTCTGTCCACAGCTTGCGCCCACCAGGCTGGCCCGGGGCAGTTCTCCGAGGCGCCGGCATGGAACTCACCACCATCCCCGGACAGGCCGGAGCGCGTTGAGTACACGGTTTGTTTTGAGGTCGAGCGGAGGCTGGCCGAGGCAGGACGGCTGTCCTTTCAATACAGGTGGAGGCGCCCCGTGCCACTCAAGCGGATCGAGGGGGAAGCTGGGACGTGAATCCCATATGTCCATACTGCCGCAGGCCAATCGAGGGGAACGAAGTACCCGAGTGCCCTGATTGCGGTCAGCCACATCACTTGCAGTGCTGGCTTGAGAACAATGGCTGTTCGTCCGTGGGCTGCTCGCAATCCCCTCGAGGCCGGGCAATCCCCTTGTCTGTGGCTGCCAATCTCCAGTGGGGTCCCAAGGGAGGGGTGGCCACGGGGCAAGCCGCGCCAGTGACGGACGTGGCGCAGTACGCAGCCAAGAACCGGAGTCTGTTCATGCTGTTGGGGCTGCTGCTGGGCGCCTTTGGCGTCCACAACTTCTACGCCGGTTACATCCTCCGGGGGGCCTTTCAGCTCGGGTTGACCTGCGCAACGCTTTTTTACGGAGGCATCCTCTCTTGGTGCTGGGCGCTGGTCGAGATCCTGGTGGTTTCCCGCGATGCCCTGGAACGGCCAATGGAATAGGAACCTGCTATGAGCCTCTTCCCCAGACTGCGCTGGGTCGTGTTGGATTGCCTCACGGGCAACGCGATCCTCGTCACCCATGTTCCCTTCTCCATCGGCTCGCAGGATTCCGCCAACCTGCCCCTGCTCGGACCGGCTGTCTTTGGGCGACATTGCGAGATCTGCCACACGAAGGAACACGGGTTTGCATTGATGAAAATCGACCCTGAAGGAGAGATGATCGTCAACGGCATGGCGGTCGATTTCGCCCCTCTGAGGCCCAACGAAGACTACTCGCTAAAAATCGGCAGGCACTTGCTTGTGATTCGGGGCGACAAGCACCCGGACCGGTGGCGACAGGCGGTGAATCATCTGGAATGGACGCTTTTCGCTCCGGGGTCCGCCACGGGCGAAGGCCCGCTGCCGTTGCCCGAGCTTTGCCGATACGCGACGGCGGAGGCCAAAGACCTGCATTCGTCGGTGATCCCGAAGGGGGTGCGCATGGGCTTCTACCTCCATCAAGCCATCGAGGCTGTGGGTGATGGTGGCTCACTGCGTCACGGACCGCTGCCCGAACCGGCTGCGGCAACGACGCTCATTTCCAACGATGGCCTTCCCGTGGCGGAATTGGTGGAGGATGCCGCGATGGCAACGACGCCACCTCTGCCCATTGCCGAACCGGTGGCCCCGCCTCCCCTCCCACCGGTGCCGTTGCCGCCCATGCCCAGCATGGCCCCGGAGTTCACGTCAGACGTGCCGATCGATGTCGGAGAGCCGTGTGAGGTGGACCCCAAGTGTTGGACCACGGGATCGAGAGTTTAAGTTAGGCTTTCCGAGGTCGCTGAGATCGTTGTTGTTGTCTTCTGTTCCGTTCTTTTCGATCCAGTTGGAGAAGAGAAAGTGATAACCCAACGTCATCCCTTTCCCCTCTCCGTCTCTTCGGGCACACTCTCTATAACTCATGGTGCCCGCTTCGTTCAAGCCCAAACGGCTGGCCGTGCTCCATGGCCGTCGGGGTCCAGGTAGTACTGCGCCGGCGTTGCATAGTTGAGCGCCTGATGCGGACGTTGGTTGTTGTACTCCGCAAACCAACGGGCCAAGCCGCGTCCGGCCGCCAGGCCGTCCCCGTAATCTTGCAGGTAGATGTCTTCGTATTTGACGCTGCGCCAGAGCCGCTCGAT
>MWFF01000056.1 GCA_002071485.1 Verrucomicrobia bacterium ADurb.Bin006
AACCACCGAGAAATCAGCCCAGGAAATCACGCAAAAATCCTTAACGGCGTTTGGGGGAGGCACCGTCAAATCCTTCGGAAAACCAAGGGGTCTGGACTGATTTTCACCCCGCATGGGATGCCAGTGGAATGAATGGATGTGTCCCACCAAAGTACCGCGGGTCGTTGCGTGGACGTGGCGTGAACCTTCCTCTGAAGCAGCGCCCATATTCGCCAAGCGCGACCCAGGGCCAAGTCTTGGGCAACTCTGGCATACCTTCTGAGGACCATTCCCTGACCACGGATTTCACAGATTTCACGGATGCCATGTTATCCGTGTCATCCGTGCAATCCGCGGTTCTCTCCGCCCTCCAATCCTCGGTGAGGCGGCCGGAGCAGGCGGCGGCGAGGACAGATTGGCGAAAGCGTTTGAGCAGGACAGGAATCTTCGCCAACCGCTGCTGACAGGCGTCCACCTTGCCCACCAGCGTCTCCAGCTTCGCCACAATCCGCCTCTGCTCGGCGAGGGGGGCGAGAGGGACTTCCAAGTTCCAGAAGACTCCCGGATCAACGTGGGGAATACCTGTGCTCCGAGTGTTTGAGTTGACGTGGCTGAACTGGCTTTGCAGCCGGCGGTAAAGGTAGATGCGTTCTCCCTCTCTTGGTTGAAGCGCCATAATGGTTGAGCCAATCGCGCCTGCGCGCCCGAGCCCAGCCCATCCGCTCCGCGCATCGTCCCACACCACCAGAATATCTTGGTCCGTCCCGAGTCGTGAGCTTGCGGCCTCTGCGTAGCTTGAGATTTCGCCACTCTCGATTGCCTGAATCTCGAGATACGGACAAAGCCCTCGCTTGCCTCGTACTTCGTCGCGGAGGGCCTCAGGCCTTTGCGCGAAGTCACGAGTTGCTGAAGGCGCAGAGATGCCCACCCTTTGGGCAATTCGTCGCTCATGGGATCACGGCAGGGGACGCAGGCGGATGGAAAACTCGTCCACCACGGCAAAATGCCCCTCCCATTCCGCGGTGGATTCCAGAATCAGAGGCACGCGCCGGGCCAGAAAGTCCGCCGACGGTTTGCGGATGCGGAGCAAGACCACGCCCCGCGAAGCGAGTTTGCCGCGCCGGAAGACAAGTTCGCCAAAATCCTTGTCGAAGGTGATGAGCAGTCGGCCTTCGGCCTGTGCCCGGACCAGGACGGAATCGTCGTTGCTGCCCCGCGCCTGTTCCCGAATCCAAAGGACGTCGTGCCCGCGTTGGCGCAGCGCTTCCACGCAATCGCCGGGGACGTTTTCATTGGCACAAAGTCGCATGGCGGCAGGCAGCTTCAAGCCGGCACGGCCAGCAGCTTTTCCTCACTCAAAAGATCCTTGGCATAGGCCACGCAGGCGAGAATCTGCTCGCGTGTCAGCCCCGGGTAGTTGCGGAGCATGTCAGCTTCGGTCCAGCCTTCGGCGATCAGTTCCAGAATGAACTCGACGGCCAGCCGGGTGCCCTTGATGACTGGCTTGCCGACGAGCACCCCGGAGTCGACGGTGATGTATGTTTGCCAATTCATACGATGAGTCTAGCCTAAATGTGCATCCGGTTCACGATCTTCTTCTTACTTCTCGACACCTTCCTCTTTCTCGATAAGCGCCATGATTTCCCGGAGGTCGTCCACCACGCCTTCGAGTTCGGTGACCGCTTCGCCGGCGAGGTCCTGCGGTTCGGGCAGTTCGTCGCTGTCCTCGATCGATTCGTCCTTGAGCCAGGTGATGTCGAGCTTGTAGCCCCATTCCTTGATCTCGCTGAGGTGGAACTTCCGCAAGCGGCCTGTGTCGCCGGTGTCCTTGCGTTTGCTCTGGCCGTTGGGGTCTTTGCCGTAGGCCTTTTCAAATTCCGCGAAGTGTTGCGCAGTGAGCGGACGGTCTTTCTTGGTGATGCCCGCCATATTCGAGCGTGCGTCGAAAATCCAGACGTCCTCGGTGGGCCGGCCTTTCTGGAAGAAGATGACGTTGGCTTTCACGCCCAGGCAGTAGGGCGTGAACGTGCCGCGCGGCAGGCGCAGGACGGTGTGCAGGTTGCAGTCCTGCATGAGTATCTCGAAGACCTCCCCGGCCTTGCCCTCGAACAGGCGGTTGTCCGGCAGCACCAGCGCGGCGCGTCCGCCCGGCTTGAGGACGATGAGGACGTGCTGAACGAAGTTGAGCTGCTTGTTGTTGGTCTCGATGGTGAAGTCGTCGCGGTCGGGGGCCTGGTTGGCGCCTTTTGTTCCGAAGGGCGGATTGGTGAGGAGGACGTCGTAGCGCTCGCCGCGGTCGGGATCTCGGTCACAGCGCAGCGGTCGAGTTGCGTCACGTCGAGACCGGCGCGCCAGGGGGCGATCTCCCAGGCGGGCGAGAGGGAGCGTCGCCGGGTATCGATCCGCTGCCTCCGGGTTTGCCACGCGGATTCTTGCATGAGGCCCTGAACCGGGCCGATTGTAGTGCGATCTCGCAGAGAGGAAAGCAAATACGTGAACCTGCAGACTTCACGGAGTCCTGACCACGGATTTCACGGATTTCGCGGATGGGGATTTCCTTATCCGCGTCATCCGCGCAATCCGCGGTCATTCTCCCTGCCTCCCCGCACCACTCGCTTCCACGTCACCGTGGTTTCCTTGAACCCTTCTCTCACTTCAACTCCGGCTCATTGTTGGCGATGATCGCCTTGTCGCCGATTTCGTTTCTGATTTCCACGCCGCGCACGCCGTTGTTTTCAGTGACGATGGCGTGCTCGAGCCCTTTCTTCAGTGCGATGCCCGGTTCGTCCGTGCCGAAGCTGCAGCCGCGCACCTGGAGTTTGCCCCCGTCGGCTTCGATGAGCGCGACGCCCGGATTCTTCGCGCGTCCGGTGCTGCTCAAGTAGCAATCGGAGAGGGAGACAAAACTCCGGCTGTGCGACACAACGCATTGGCGGTTGGGTCCCCAGAACGCGCAGTCCACCAGGCGGACGGAGCCCTGACAGGTGCTCTCGACCAGGACCGGCACGCGGGTGTCGCCGTGCATGCAGACGAACTGGCCGTTCGAGATCAAAAGGCCCATCGGCTGGATATGCTCGACCCGCACGCAGACCTGGGCTTCGTCGGCGCCAATGCCCGAGAGCTGGCCGTTGGCCGCGCCCGCCTGGGTGCGGATGAAGCGGTAGCCAATGTTGACAGGATAGACGAAGGTGTTGTTGACGTATTCCCAGTCCGTGCGACCAAAGATAAACGCTTCGCAGTTCTTCCACATGAACTCGTGCACCGGCTTCCAGTCCCCCCCGACCGCGGCAGCCGACCACCAATGGCAGTGGAACTGGACGTTGTCGATGCGTCCGATGTCGGTGCAGGCGTCGACGAAAATGCCCCGGCGCAGCACGCAGCCGTAAACACTGCGGATGCGATGGCGCACGTTGCCTTCGGGACCGATCCGGATGCCATTGTACGAGTTGATCAACGTGACATTCTCGACCGTGTTGTCGTGGCCTTGCAGGTGGAAGGTCCAGGCGTAGGGGTGGATGTTCGTCGGGTGCTGGTCCGGGTAGAAGACCGTGAGCCCGCGCACGGCGGACGAATGGCCCAGTTCAAACAGGGCCGGACCATCCTCCTGATCGCGTCCCCCGGTGGCCAGTATGATCGATCCCTTGAGCGGCTCGCTCCAGACCGGGGATTCGCTCACGCCCTGGAGCGTCACACCGGGCGGGATCCGAAGACTGCCGGCGATCTTGTACCGGGCGCCCGGCAGGAGCACTTGGCCCCCGGCCTGGCCGGCCTGGTCCAGGACACGCTGGAGCGCAGCGGTGTCATCCGCGGTCCCGTCCGCCTGCACGCCGGGGAGACCCGCGGCTGGGGATGCCGAGGGTGGCGTGTCGGCGTCCGCCGCCCAAGTCGTGTGAACGACGAGGAGCGCCCAGGCTGCCAGCGCGGTCATGCGGATGAGTGTGAGATTCGAGGGGGCTGCAGAGATGCGCTTGGATCTGTGTGTCATACTGCCCAAAACCTACCACGGTGCAATCGGAAGGCACGGCATTTCCAGGCCCGACGAGCTGGGGATCGAGATTGGTCTGAGACGGACGGACCAGTCCGGACGTTGCGACGGGCACGGAAACGCCTGTCGGCACTGCCTTCGTGCTTTGCACGACCTTCGTTCTCTCCGGTTCTTCTCACAAGAAAGGAAACGCGGGAAGTCATCCGTGCTTCATGATCCGCCCCGAATTCATGAGGTGCTGTTCCCTCTGTGATCTCTGTGTCTCTGTGGTGAATTCCATCCGATGACAGTCACCCTCCCGGAATGAACCGCAGAGACGCAGAGCGCGCAGAGGACACGACATCACGAGAGCCGCCGCACCTCACTCGCCAGTCAGAGGGGCCGTGATCCGGCGCGTGTGGCGATGTTTGCTGGAGGGGCTTTGGCTCGCTGACTTCGTTGCTCCTCACTCACAGAGGTCAAGGCTATGCTCCTTCGTCGCGCCTCGCCAGCGAGCCAAATCCCCTTCAGCAAAATCGGAAGTAATTTTTGCACAGACCCTAACGGGAAGGACCTGATCAGCGCCGGCGGCATCAAAGTTCTCGACACCACCCTGCGCGACGAAACGCTCAGTTTCATTGTCAGTGCCAAAGCCGAGCGCAAACGAACTGTTGAAATGCCCCGCTGGTTTGAGGCGGAGCCTCGCCAACTACTCCTCGACCGGCACGACAAGGCGCTCCATAATGTACTCCTTCCGTTCGGGGGTGTTCTTGCCCATATAGAAAGTCAAGATGCCGCCCGCCTCGGTGCGTGGCGCGTACTCGACGCGGCTGAGGCGCATTTCCTTGCCGATGAATTGCTTGAACTCCGCGGGGTTGATCTCGCCCAGACCCTTGAACCGGGTGATCTCGGGCTTGCCGCCGAGGGACTGGATGGCCGCTTCGCGTTCCGCCTCGCTGTAGCAGTAGATCGTGCGGTCCTTGTTTCGGACGCGGAACAGCGGTGTCTCGAGCACATGGAGGTGGCCGTCGTGCACGAGGCGGTCGAAGAACCGGTAGAAATAGGTGATGAGCAGGTTGCGAATGTGCAGACCGTCGACGTCCGCGTCGGTCGCCAGGATCACCTTCTCGTAGCGCAGCCCCTCGATGCTGCCCTCGATGGCCAGGCTCTGCATGAGGTTGTAGAGCTCGTCGTTCCTGTAGACGACATCGCGCTTGAGGTCCCAGACGTTGAGCGGCTTGCCCCGAAGCACGAAGATCGCCTGCGTGTTGACGTCGCGGCAGCTTACGATCGAACCGGCGGCTGACTGGCCTTCGGTGATGAACACCATGGTGCCCTGTCCCTTCCCGCGCTTGCGGTCGAAGTGCGACTTGCAGTCCTTCAGTTGCGGGATGCGCAGGCTGATGGCCTTGGCCCGCTCGCGCGCCAGCTTCTTGACTTCGAGGAGTTCCTTGCGCAGTTGCTGGGTGTCCTTGGCCTTGTCGAGGATTTTCTGGGCGATCTCCTTGTTGCGGCTGAAAAAGTGGAGGAGTTCCTCGCGCACCTGATTGACCAGGCCGGTCCGAATCTCGGTGTTGCCCAGCTTGTTCTTGGTTTGGGACTCGAAGACCGGGTCCTTCAGGCGAATCGAGACCGCGCCGATCATCGCTTCGCGGACGTCGTCGCCCTCGTATTTGGCGCCGGCGAACTCGTTGATCGCCTTGAGCAGGCCCTCGCGAAACGCGCTCAGGTGCGTGCCGCCGTCGCTGGTGTACTGGCCGTTGACGAACGCGTAGAACGTCTCTCCATAGCGGCTGTTGCAGTGGGTGAAACAGAACTCGAGCGTCTTGGACGCATAATGCAGCGGCGGATAGAGAGGCTCGCTGCCGTCCTGGCCCAGTTCCTCCATCACCAAATCCAGCAGGCCGTGGCGCGACTGGAACACCGTGCCGCCGCACACCAGCTTCAGGCCGGTGTTCAGGTAGCTGTAGTGCCGCAGCCGCCGTTCGATATGCTCCGATCTGTACTCCGTCTCCTTGAAAATCTCCGGGTCCGGCTCGAACTCGATGTATGTGCCGTCGGGCTCCTTCGGATTCCTTCCCTTCTTTTCGGCCTTGAGCCGGCCCTGGCGAAACGCGGCCTCGACAAACTCGCCGTTCCGATGGCTCCGCACGATGAACGACTTGGAGAGCGCGTTGACCGCCTTGGTGCCGACGCCGTTGAGCCCGACGCTGAATTGAAAGACGTCGTCGTTGTACTTGGCGCCCGTGTTGATCTTCGACACGCAGTCGACCACCTTGCCCAGCGGAATGCCGCGTCCGTAATCCCGCACCCGCACACGCTGCCCTTCTATGTCGATCCGCACCTCGCGCCCGTAGCCCATGATGTATTCGTCGATCGCGTTGTCGATGACCTCCTTGAGCAGGATGTAGCAGCCGTCGTCGTAATGGGTGCCGTTGCCGATCCGCCCGATATACATGCCGGTCCGCAGCCGGATATGTTCGAGCGACGACAACGTCTTGACCTTGCTCTCGTCGTAGGTGTGTTTCACGCCTTCAGCCTTCCTGATCTGTTGTAATCGTAGTCGTAATCCCTGTCCCGAGCTGCCTTTGTGATATGGATCACCGACGCCTTAGGGTCTGCGCAAAATTACTTCCGATTCTGGCGGGAGCGCAACCGGGCCAGATGCGAGGCCCGAGGGAGGGAGTGTATCCTCTGAGATACTCGACCGACCGAGGAACGACGCAGATGCCCGGTGCCGCCCCGCCCCGGAGGGCTGGGGGGCTTTGGCTCGCTGGTCCCGCGGCCGCGGGATTGCTCCTCGGTCACAGACCACTGCGGGTATGCTCCCTCGTCGCGCCTCGCCAGCGAGCCAAAACCGCTCCAGCAAAATCGGAATTGACTTTTGCACAGACCCTCAAGGCAACGCCGAATCGTTGGGCGCCGGTTCGACCCTGGCTTCGAGTTCGGGTGCGTAAGCCCCGATCGCCCGTTCGAGCCGGGTACGCGCCACGGCGTAATCTCGCTTGGCCCGGTTCTGCGTGATGCCGCTCTGGGTCAGAGCCGTCTGAGCGCCGAGCACGTCCAGTTGGGTGCCGCTGCCCGCCTCGGCGCGCACGCGCGCCAGGCGCAGGGCCTCGTGCGCCTGTTCGAGGACCTTGCCCTGCGACTCGAGGACTTCCCAGGCCTCGACCAGCGTCGAACAGGCGCTGCGGACTTCGAGTTGGATGCCGCGGACGACGTCCTCGGTCTCGACGCGCGCCTTTTCGAGTTGGGCGCGGGCCTCGATGACTTTGCCCCGGGTCAACGCCCCGTCGAACAGACTCCAGACCGCCTGCACGCCGACCTCCCAGCCGTGCACTTCATCGGCCACGTCGGGGCTGAACATCGACTTGCGGGCCCCGTATCCGGCGAAGCCCTCGAGGCGCGGCAGGTATCCGGCGCGCGCCTGCACGACGCCTTCCCTGCGCAAGTCCTCGGACTTGCGCAGCACAACCAGCTCGGGCCGCCGGGCCAGCGCCAACTGCACCGCCTCGGGCACGTCGAGCCGGAGTTGCGGCGTGTCCAGCGTGCCTGTCAGCCGCAGGGGAATGTCCTCCCAAACATCCGACGGCACTGTGGCGCCGATGCGATCCAACAGCACGTTTTTCGCGATGCGATACGCGTTTCGGGCGCGCGAAAGCCCCGGACGCGCATTAGCGAGTTCGACCTCGGCGCGCAGCACGTTGAATCGGGGCACCGTGCCGGCATCGAACCGCCGCCGGCTGTCCTCGAACTCCTTTTCGAGCAGGGCCACGGACTCCTCATTGACGACAATCTGCTTCTCCGCGAGCAGGGCATCATAATACGCGATCCGGACCTCCGCCGCCGTATCCGCCAGGACGGCGTGGAATTGGGCCAGCGCCTGCTCGCGCAGCAACCGTGCGGTGCGCAGCGAAGACACCATCCGCCCGCCCTCATAGATCGACTGAACCAGACGAATGCCCGTTGACCAGCTCCGATCGCCCGGGTCGATAACGGGAAAACCGCCAGGCATTGCGGGGTTGGGAGCGATCGTCAACCGGTCGACAGACGCATCTTCAACCAGGGAATAGGCGCCACTGGCCTCGAGCTTCGGGATGACGATGGCCTTGGTCTGCACGCTCAAGCCGTGATTGGCCTCGAGGTCCTGCCTGCCCTTGAGCACCGCGGCGCTCTGTTCGAGGGCCGTGTTCAAGCAATCGGAGAGCGAGAGCGGGCGCATCATCCAGGGCGGGAGATTGGTATCGCCGGCGCCGCCCGCCTGACCGCCCGCCGCCGCCAGCAGGAGGGCGAACGACAACAGAGAGGCTGACACCGCGCCGCGCCGGCCGGTTACCGAGAAATCGGCGAGACGCACTCCACCGTCACCTTCACCCGTCCCGCAGAGCGGGACACCCTTTCCCACCTGCCTGCGCCCAGGCTTCGGCAGGCAGGTCGGATGGGAGAGGGCCGGGGTAAGGGGTCTGTGTAGGGTATCCAGCCGACTCGGCAGTATTTCAAACGCTTCGTGAGGAACCGTGACCGGGCTGGGGTCCTCGACCGGAGAGAAGTGTTGCAGACAAGGCAAGTGTCTGTGCTGCGTCAAAGGGATTAAGGATTCCAAGGAACAGGGCGCGGGACGGAGGGGCGGCGAAACACGAGTATTGCTCATGGAAAGGAGGACTGGGTTTGGTCTGAAACGCGTCTCGCCAGCCCGCATGGCAGCCCTCTTGCGAAGTCTGAGTGCCCTGTGCACCATAGGGGTGTGAAACATGCGGGCTAGGGATCAAGCCACTTGCCGGATTTGCGGATGAGATCGACCAGACGGTCGACGGCTTCGGCTTCGGGGATGTTGAACTCCACCGGATTCTTGCCGACGTAGAGGTTGACCTTGCCCGGGGCGCCCCCCACATACCCGAAGTCGGCATCGGCCATCTCGCCCGGCCCGTTCACGATGCAGCCCATGATGGCGATCTTCACACCCTTCAGGTGGTCGGTGCGCGCCTTGACGCGCGCGGTGACCGCCTGAAGATCGAACAGCGTGCGCCCGCACGACGGGCAGACGACGTAGTCGGTCTTGAACGAGCGGCATCCGGCCGCCTGCAGGATATTGTAGGACAGGCGCAGCGACTCGACAGGGCGCGGGTCGCCCCGGACCAGAATGGCATCGCCAATCCCATCGGCCAGCAGAGACCCAAGGACCACCGCGGCGCGCAACAGCGCCAGGCGCGGCGGTTCCGGAACAGCGGGGCGATCGAGGCGATCCTTGAGCAGGATCGGGTTGGTCCGGCCCATGCCTGCAAGCCGTGCGGCCAGGAGGCGAAACGCGGCGATGGCGGGCAGACCGCCTCCGTCTTGGACCGTCACCAGTTGATCATCGCGGTCCAGCACGAAGTCGGCTGTCGGATCGATCTGACAGAGGTCGAGGTCCTCGTACACGGCCTCCGGACCGGCGTCGCTCCGCGGTGTGAGCCCGGGTGCTAGGACGTTCCACGCGGCGCGCGGAACGACGACGCGCACGGTCTGTTGGCCGCCGCATTTCACCGTGGCCGCGAGCGGGATTTGCGTCGATCTGCGTCGTTCGTAGCGGTAGGGGTCGGCGGGCATAGGGATGCCGGCAAGCAGGCGCTCGAGGGCTGGCGGCGCCACGGGCGGCGCGGGTTCCAGGCGCGCGGCGTCCGATGCGGCCAGCGTGAGGGCCGGGACCTGTGCGATGAGGTCCGTGCAGACCGGGATTTCGCGCGGCGAGTCCTCGGTGAGCGAGACACGGATGGTGTCGCCAATGCCGTCGCAGAGCAGTGAGCCGATGCCGATGGCGCTCTTGATGCGACCGTCTTCGCCATCGCCCGCTTCCGTGACCCCGAGGTGAATGGGGTAATTCCAGTCCGGACCCAGTGCGGCCAGGCGCGCGACGAGCAGCCGATGGCATTCGATGACCACCTTGGGATTGGACGCCTTCAGCGAGATCAGGAAGTTGTGGAAGCCGTGGCGACGGGCGATGCCGGCGAACTCGAGGGCGCTTTCGACCATCCCGAGCGGACTGTCGCCGAACCGGTTCATGATCCGGTCGCTGAGCGAGCCGTGGTTGACGCCCAGGCGGATGGCGCGCCCGAGCTGCCGGCAGAGGAGGACCAGCGGAGCGAATCGCTCATCGAGGCGGGCGAGTTCGGCGGCGTACTGCGCTCCGGTGTATTCCTTGACGGCGAACTTTTTCGAGTCGGCGTAGTTGCCCGGATTGACACGGATCTTCTCGACCCAGCGCGCGGCTTCGAGGGCGGCGTCCGGCTTAAAATGGATGTCAGCCACCAGGGGCACCCAGCAGCCTTGGGCGCGCAATCCGGCAGCGATATGTTCGAGGTTGGCTGCCGCGGACACCGTCGGCGCCGTGATGCGCACCAGTTGAGCGCCCGCAGCCACCAGTTCGAGTGTTTGCCGGATACATTCCGCCGTGTCCATCGTGTCGCACGTGATCATCGACTGCTTGACCACGGGACGGCTCCCGCCGATGACCACGCCGTTTCGAGCCGGGTCGCCGACGGTCACCTCGCGGCTCGGCCTTCGGCGGTAAAGGAAAGGGGAATCACAAAAGTGCGAGTGCATTCGAAAGTGTCTCCCGCCGCAGTCGCATACGGTGCCTTCGCGTTCCCGTCCGCATGCCGTCGCTGCCGGGCGCTCGGGAACGGTCCCTCTGACCAGGGCGGCTCATGTCGCCTCATGGTTTCGGAGCCGGGCCGGGCGCCGGCGTCGGCGTCCCGGCCGCCGCGGGTTCGACCGACTCGACCACCTGGGCGCCTCGCTGGAGCAGGGCCTTGAAGAGAGGCAATCGGCGGACATCGAAGAAGGTGATGTAGAGCATGAACGAGATCAGCAGGATCGCGAACCCGGTGTAGGTGTACTCGACGAACCGGATGCTGATCGGGCGGCGCCGCAGCTTCTCGATGATGGACATGATAATATGGCCGCCATCGAGCACCGGAATCGGCAGCAGGTTGAGAATCGCCAGGCTGACGTTGAGCAGGACCAGGAAGTTCAAAGCGCGGCGATAGTCGGTGTTCGCCTCGATCGCCATGTTGGCCAGGATGCCGACTGGTCCGCTCAGATCGCTGGCTTTCACGCCTGTCTCCTTCGAGTGGATCAGCGCCGCGAGAGTCGAGATCGTGCGATCCCAGACCGAGTAGACCTGGACCCACGGGGTCGGGCCCGGTTTCATGACCGTATATACGCCGCTGGCGAACACGATGCCCATCCGCCCACGCTTGGTTTGCGGGTCATAGCGGGGCGTGACTTCGAGGGTCACCCGCTCCCCGGCGCGCTCGACCACCACCGCGCTGGCTTTGCCTTCGTTCTTGCCGACTAACGCAATCAGGTGCTCCTGGCTGACAACCGGGACATCCCCAAAGGAGACAAACCGATCGCCTTTCTTTAGGCCCGCCTTCTCGGCCGGCATGCCCGACTCGACGGCGCCAACCACCGGATGCTCGCGGGGATCGAGATTGAGCCATTTGAGGCCGATGCTCGGGTTGAACTTGGCGGTCAGCTCGAACGTATGCCGTTGTCCGGCGCGCTCGACAACCGCGCTGAAGATGTTGGTGCGGGCCAGGGCGACCGCCATATTGATCTCTTCCCAGGATGCAACAGGCTTGCCCTCGAACTCGACAATCCGGTCGCCCTCCCGGATTCCCATCTTCGCCTCGGGCGAATCGGAATCGAGCCGTCCGATGACCGAGGGGTTCACCAGGACGGGGAGGCCGACGAAGTAGATGACCGTGGCGATCAGGAACGCAAACACCAGGTTCATGCAGGGGCCGGCGAGCGAGACCAGAATCTTCGAGCCCGCGGGGGCGGGCGGCACCGGGGCGCCGGGAGAGGAATCGCCCCCTTCCAGGGCTTCCGATGTAAACATCTGGGGGAGCCGAACGAACCCGCCGGCCGGGATCCACCGAATCGAGTACTCGATGCCGTTCCTGACGCGGCTCCAGATCTTGGGTCCGAACCCGATTGCGAACGCCTCGACCCGCATGCGACGCCGGAGCGCCACCCAGAAGTGCCCGAGTTCGTGCACGAAAATCGACGCGCCGAACATGAGTACGACGGACAGGGCCACCAAGGCGAACTTGATCGCTGTTTCCATGTGTGAATCGCTCGACCGACCAACAAGCGTCGAATCCTACGTTTCAAACGGCGTCGACGCAACTGTCGAGATAGCTTTGCAACAGGAGCGCCGCGGCGGTCTGATCGACTTTCTCCCTCCGTTTCCGCCCGCGGACGTTGGCCTGGGTGAGGAAGCGATTGGCTTGGACCGAGGTCAGGCGCTCATCCCAGGTGCGGATGGGGATGGCGACGGCGTCGCCCACCGCAGCGGCGAACTCGCGCACAGTCGAGGCGGCCGGGCCGTAACTCCCGTCCATGTTCCGGGGCATGCCGATGAGAATCGACTCGACGTCGTATTGTCGGATCAACTCGCTGAGCCGTGCGAGAACCTCGGGGAACGGGCTGGCTGGGATATACTCGAGAGGCTGGGCAATCACCTTGAGTTCGTCGCTGACGGCCACGCCGATTCGTTTGCTGCCGTGATCAAGGGCCAGGATGCGCATAAGAGGGTCAGTTCAAGCCCCGCAACGCGCGGGCGGCGGCCTCAACGGTCCGCTCGATGTCCGCCGGCGTGTGCGCGGTGCAAAGGAAACCCGCCTCGAATTGGGAAGGGGCAAGGCTTATCCCCCCATCGAGCATTCGGTGAAAGTAGCGGGCGAAGCGGTCGCGGTCGCTCTTCATGGCATCGGCCAGATCATGCACCGGGAGGTCGGTGAAATAACAGCAGAACATCGAGCCGCACCGGAGGAACTGGACCGGGACGCCCGCGGCGCGGGCCGCTTCCAGCATTCCCTCTTCGAGTTGAGCGCCCAGTTTTTCGAGTGTGTTGTAGGTTTCGTGACCGAGCATTTCGAGCGCAACTATGCCCGCCGCCATGGCCAGCGGATTCCCGCTGAGCGTGCCGGCCTGGTAAACCGGGCCCAGCGGCGCCAGGCAGTTCATGATGTCCCGCCGTCCGCCGAATGCGCCCACCGGGAGTCCGCCTCCGATGATCTTGCCGAAGCAAGTGAGATCCGGCTGGACACCGAACCGCTCCTGAGCGCCGCCGCGGGCCAGCCGGAAGCCGGTCATGACCTCATCGAAGATCAGGACCGCGCCTTCCTCCCGTGTGATCTCGCGCAGGAAGGTGAGGAAACCGGGCTTGGGCAGGTAGAGGCCGGCGTTGCCGGGCACCGGTTCGAGGATCACGGCGGCAATGTCGTTCGAGTTGGCCAGGAACGCCGCCTTCACCGCCTCGATGTCATTGAAACGGACGACCACCGTGTGCTGGGTGAATGCGGCCGGGACACCGGCGCTGTCCGGATGCCCGAACGTCAGGGCCCCCGAGCCGGCGTTGACCAGCAGGGAATCGACGTGCCCGTGGTAACACCCTTCGAACTTGATGACCTTGTTGCGCTTCGTATGCCCGCGCGCCACCCGGATGGCCGCCATGCAGGCCTCGGTGCCCGAGTTGCACATCCGCACCTTCTCAACGCTCGGAACCGCCTCGCAAATCAGCGACGCCATCTTCACCTCGAGCGGGTTCGGTATGCCGAAGCTGGTTCCCCGCTCCGCCGCGCTCCGGATCGCCTCGATGATCCGCGGGTGCGCGTGGCCGTGAATCGCAGGACCCCAGGTGCCGATGTAATCGATGTACTCGTTGCCGTCCACATCCCACACCCGGCATCCGCGAGCCCGATCGACGAAAAACGGCTTGCCGCCCACGGCGCGAAACGCCCGGACAGGCGAGTTGACGCCGCCGGGGATGCGTTCGAGCGCCTCGGCGAACAGGGCATCCGACTTCTTGCGCGCAAGACCACCCATACATCAATCCTCCATTTTCTTCCTCACATCGAGCCTCCCACGCCCAAACCGAAAGACGTTTCCCGATACCGCTGCGCGATGGGCATTCGCCGCCCCACGCCGTAGGCCTTGCTCGTGACCTTCAACCCCGGCGCGGCCTGGCGCCGCTTGTGTTCACTGCGGTCAATCAACTCGGTCATCCGCTTCACCGTGTCCGCGTCGAAGCCGTCCCCGACGATTTCGCCGGCCGTCTTGCCCTCGACCACGTACGCTTCCAGGATGGCATCCAAGACGTCGTAGGGCGGAAGCGAGTCCTGATCGGTCTGATTGGGCCGCAGCTCGGCCGAGGGGGCCTTGGTGATGGACGCCGTTGGGATCAGGTCCCGTTCCCGGTTGATCCAACGGGCCAGGCGGTAGACCATCGTCTTGGGAACGTCCCCGAGCACAGCCAGCCCGCCGCACATGTCGCCATACAGAGTGCAGTAGCCCACCGCGATCTCGCTCTTGTTGCCGGTGGTGAGCAGGAGGCCGCCGAACTTGTTCGACAGCGCCATCAGCGCGACGCCGCGCAGGCGCGCCTGGATATTCTCCTCGGCGAGGTCGGCCGGACGCCCCGCAAAAACCGGATTCAGACTGCGCAAGACGGATTCGAAGGCCGGCTGGATCGGGATAACGTCGTAGCGAATCCCAAGATTCGAGGCCAGGGCGCGCGCGTCCTCGAGGCTGCCGGGCGACGAGAACTGCGAGGGCAGCGAAACCCCGTGCACGTTCTCCGGCCCGAGCGCCGCCGCCGCCAGACACGCCGTCACGGCCGAATCGATCCCGCCGCTCAGTCCCAGGACCGCCTGGGTGAACCCGCATTTGCGCAGGTAGTCGCCCAGGCCGAGGACAAGCGCGCGATAGAGCTTCTCTTCGTCCGTCAAAGTCTCTGGCGGCAGGGGTGTCTGGCTTTCGAGATTTGCCACCACAAAATCCTCCTCGAAGGCCGCACCGCGGGCGATCGGCGCCCCGTGGCGATTAAAAACCAGGCTCCTGCCGTCGAATACCAGTTCGTCATTGCCGCCCACGAGGTTGCAGTAGACCAGCGGGCGCCTGGCCGCGGCGGCGAGCCGGGCGAGCATCGCGTGCCGCACCCGGTTCTTGCCCAGGTGCCACGGCGAGGCCGAAATGTTGAAGAGCGCGTCGGCGCCCGCCTGCACCAGTTCCACCGCCGGGTCGCGCCGGTACCGGCGATCGGGCCAGAACGTCTCGTCATTCCAGAGATCCTCGCAAATCGTCAGGCCCAGCCGGAGTCCGTTGAACTCGACCGGGTGGTTCTCGGCGGCCGGTTCGAAGTAACGGTCTTCGTCGAAAACATCGTATGTCGGCAACAGCGTCTTCACGCGCGTCGCCGCCACCTGCCCGTGCTGCAACAGCGCAATGGCGTTGGCCGCCTCACGTCCGGGACGCGTCCGGTTCGCCTCGACGTATCCCACGAGAAAGCCGGTGCGGCCCGTGCCGGCGGCGAGGCGGCGGATCACCTCGAGGTTCCGATCAACAAAACCGCGCAGCAGCAGCAGATCGCGCGGCGGATATCCCGTGGTTGCCAGTTCCGGCGCCAGGACCAGGTCGACACCGGCCGCCACGCCGCGCTCGTAGGCGGCTCGCAGCCGGGCCTCATTCCCGGCAAGATCGCCCACGGTGGTGTTGATTTGCGCCAGCCCGACCTTCATCGCTCAGGGCGCTGCGCCCAGCCGCAGCCTGGTCCAATCCATCGCCCGCAACGGGCCGTACTGGGTGCGAACGACGGCGCCTGGTTTGATCTGGTGGCGATCAAACCAGCCCTGGCTCGTTTCGAGCACATACAGGACGTTTGAAGCCGCGGCCTCGACCGGCTTCTCATCGAGCGGTTGCAGGGGGTGAATTTCGAGAATCGTGCCTTCAGGATCGAGATAGGCGGCGCTGAGCGGGACGGTGGTGTTGCGCATGTAGAACGAGGCCCTCTGGGGCACCTGCAACAGGAACAGCATCGCTTCGTCCTCGGCGATGTTCGTGCGGTACATCATGCCCGTCATGATCTCGTGCCGACGCCGCGCTACCTCCGTCACCAATTCCTGATCCCCCAGCCACAGCTTGATGGTCGGCAACTTCGGCAGAGCACGATCCAGCGGGGCAAGGTCGTTGGCGGATGGCACGGAGGCCGTGCGCGCCGCCGGCGCGCTCCCTGACGACTTCCCGTCGCAGCCGCCTGCGACCAGCAGCACCAACCCGGCGCAACACGCAAGAATAGCGATACGCATCGGACGCACAGTGCGAAGAAATGCCCGCCAATGCAATAGCAGGCGCAGGCGGGGCAGCGGACCCAGTTTTTGATTGTTTTTTATTGCCAGGGCCGGGGTGAGTCCCTACATTTCACCCAACTCCAAAATATTCCGTGGCACCAATCGTCAGCGAAAGCGCGTTTGCGGGTGTTTCCCGTGCGGGAAGCATGTGGCTCGGGCGAGGGCCCGGGTCCCACGAGAATCTCCCGCGGACGGACTCGGAATAATGGAGAGAAGACGAGCCTATGCACCTAAAACTCATACAAGGATTCCTGGTGACGGCTCTGGCTGGCGCAACGGCGCTGGCCGGATCGTTCACCTCGAACTTCAGCGACCCCTTCCAACTGGGGCTCTGGTTCACCGGCAGTGCGGTTATCGAGAATGGGCATCTGGTCCTCACTCCAGCGGAAAACAGTCTGCAGGGAACGATGATTGTGGACGATCTCGACTCCTACCAGGCGCTCGAGAGCTTCACCGTCGCCTTCAAACTGCAAATCGGACCCGGTTCGGGAAATCCAGCCGACGGCTTCAGTTTCTCCTTCGGACCGGATGTGACTGCCGGCTCGAACTTCGGCGAGGAGGGCGGCACCGCCACAGGCATAAGCGTTTGCTTCGACATCTATGACAATGGCGGGGGCGAAGCGCCCGCCATCGATGTCAAGTACAACAACGCCGTGATCGCGAGCACGAAGTTCGCCAAGGCCGACATGGTGACCAGTTCGTTCGTGGATGTGTTCATTCAACTCACCCGATCCGGCACCCTGAACGTGAACTACAAGGGCCAACCCCTCTACGCCAATCTCCTCCTGCCCGAATTCGTGCCGATCGAGGGCCTGTTCGCGTTCGGCGCGCGCACGGGCGGCGAGAATGCGGCTCACTGGATGGACGACCTGAGCATTGAGACGGTCGTGGCCGCCGCCGCGACGCCGCCGTCCATCACGGCGAATCCTCGGGATCAGACTGTTGATGAAGGCGCCAACGCCTCCTTCAGCGTCGGCTTCGACGGCTCCGCCCCCCTGGCCTTTCAGTGGTACAAGAACAACACGGCGATCGACGGAGCCACCGCCCCGACGCTGACCATGACCGCGGTGTCCTTTAACGACAACCAGGCCAAGATCAAATGCGAGGTTAGCAACACCGCCGGAATAGCGACCTCGACCGAGGCGACCTTGACCGTCGTGCGGGATGACACACCGCCGGTGTTGATTTCCGCCAAAGGCAGCACCGATTTCCTGGGCGTGGTCCTGACATTCTCCGAGCCGATCGATGAGGTCACCGGCGGCAATAAGGACAATTACACCATCGCGGGTCTGACCGTGAATTCGGCGACAGCGCTGGGTGCGAACGTCGTTTTGGCGACAACCAAACAGAACGAGGGCGCCACCTACATCGTGGTCGTGAACAATGTGAAAGACCGTTCGGTTGCTGGCAACACGATTGCCGCGAACAGCAAGGCGGAGTTCAAGACCTTCATGTTCATGCTGGGCCGCGTGCTCCACAAGAAATACAACGGCTTCGACGACAACAGCGGTGGCAGCCCCCAAAGCCTGTTTAATGATCCCCGCTATCCCAACCAGCCCGACCGGATGGACCTCATGCCGATGTGGGAGTACCCGGCCAATGGCGCGAGCCGCAACGCCGCCGCCGACCCGGCCCGGGAATACTTCGACACGCTCGAGGGTTACTTCATCCCGCCCGAGGACGGCAACTACGTCTTCCTCACCGCCGGGGCCGATCGTTGGTGGCTTTACATGAGCACCGACGACGATCCGGCGAACATGGTGATGATCGCCGGGGAGCCGGGCGGGTGGAGCGATCCGCGCGGCTGGACGCAGATCCATTCGGGCAACCTCGATAACCGCCGCTCGGATTATTCAACGCTCAACCAGTGGCCGACCGCCCCGACCATCACCCTCCAGAAGAACAAGCGGTACTACATGCTCGAAGTCCATCATGACCCCAGTTGGTGCGGTGCCGACGACTTCAGCGCGACTTACATCAGAGAATTCGACCCCGATCCCATGAATGGCTCGGCGCCGACCCTGACCGGCAATGTCGTCGGCTGCTATGTGGATCCGACCGGCAGCTCGGTCACGATTACTCAACAGCCGGTCGACGCGACTCAGGAGATGGGCCGCAGCGTCGTCTTCAGCGTGGTTGCGACGGGGACTTCCACCTACGGCGCAGCCCTCTCATATCAGTGGCAGAAGATGGCCCCGGGCACGAGCACGTGGACTGATATCGCCGGCGCCACGCTGGCCTCGTACACCATTCCGCTGGTGACGCTAGCCGACAATGGAACCAAGTTCCAGGTCCTCTGCTCGGTGCCGGGCGTCACTCAGCCGAGCGCGACAGCCACCTTGACGGTGATTTCGGACATCACCGCGCCCAGGCTGGCGGGCGCCGGGGCGCTTCCCAGCCAGACAGGAGCCACATTCGATGTCGGCGTCACCTTCAACGAGAAGGTCGATGCCGCCACGGCCGGGACCCAGTCCAACTACACCCTGTCCGCGGGTACGATCACCGGCATCAAGTTCTACGAAAGTTCGCCGGGCGCTGTCCTGACAGTCTCGGGCTTGACCGTGGGCAGCACGTATACCGTCACGGTGCGGAACGTGAAGGACCTCGCCGGCAACGCCATGACCAGCGAGTCGAAGGACTTCAAGGTGTCGGCGATGAAATGGGGCGTCGTGGGCGCCAACGAAGCCGCCCTCGGCAACGGCGTCCTCGCCACCGCTGAGAACGGATTCGACGTCTACAGCGATGGCGTCAGCGAATGGGGCACGTACGACGAAGCGACATTCGTCTACGAGGAAGTCACTGGCGACTTCGACAAAGTGCTTCGCGTCGAGTACCAGGACCCATCGAGTCAATGGGCCCGCGCGGGTCTCATCGCCCGCGACGTCACGAACTTCGGCGTCGATCGGGCCACGCAAGACGGCGGCGCAGCCGGGCGCTATCAAAAGGTGCATGTCAACCCGGTGCTGACCGCGATGGGCACGCCGGGCAACAACGCTTGGGAAGGCAACCGGCGCCTGGAGACCGGAGGCACCTCAACATCCGCCGGCGGCGGCGGCACGCCGCTCTATCCGAATGCGTGGTGTCGACTCCAACGCACTGGCCAGACGTTCACCATCTTCCGGAGCGATGACGGAATGAACTGGACGCAGCTTGGCGCCAGCACGTTTGACCCGGCCATGCCGGACAAGCTCTTCGTCGGGCCGGAGTTTTCGCCCGAAAACGGCAACATCAGCGATGAGGCTCTGAAAGGAGTTTTCGTCGCCAAGTTCCGCGACTACGGGAACTTCAGCGTCGCCCCGCCCAAGTTCGTCAGCATCACTGCCAACCCCGACGGGACCGTGACTGTCGTGTGGACTGGCGGGGGAACGCTCCAATACACCGCATCGCTCGCGCCTCCTGTCAAGTGGTTGGATGCGCCCGCCGGGAGCGTGAGCCCATTCACGTTCGACCCGTCGCAAATCGGGCCGACCGTGTTTGGCCGGATCAAGAAATAAGAGCATCGTGGTTTCAGTGACACCGAGGCCGGGGTCGTCCCCCGGCCTCTTTTTTGCGTGAAGCGACACCTCTTTCGCATCGGGGCGGCCCTGGCTGTGCCGCTGCTGCTTGTGTCTCTGGCCGAGGTTGCGCTGCGCCTCGCCGACTATGGCCACCCCACCTCCTTCTTCTTGCGAACCGCTGTCCATGGAACCAACACCCTGATCGAAAACACCTGGTTCGGTCTCCGCTTCTTTCCGCCCGCCCTGGCGCGCAGTCCCGCGCCCATATCGTTCTCAGCCGAAAAGCCGGCTAACACCTACCGCATCTTTCTGTTTGGCGAATCCGCGGCGCTCGGTGATCCGCGACCGGCCTACGGGGCAGGCCGTTGGCTCGAAGTCCTCCTCCGCGATCGCTTCCCGGGACGCGAAATCGAGGTGGTGTGCGTTGCCATGACCGCCATCAACTCCCACGCCATGCCCCCCATCGCCCGCTCCTGCGCGCGGCTCGACGGCGATCTGTGGATCGTTTACGCCGGTCACAACGAAATGGCCGGTCCGTTCGGCGCCAACACGGTGTTCGGCCTGCAGACGCCGCCACGGTGGGTGGTGCGCGCCAGCCTCGGCGCTCAACGCTTTCGCGCGGGACAACTCCTGGCCGCTCTCATCCGCCGCCTAGGGCGCGCGTCTTCCCCACCCGAGACCTGGGGCGGATTGGGGATGTTTCAGGACCGACACCTGCCTCTCGATCACCCGGGCCGGGAACGAGTCTACCGGCACTTTCGGCAAAACCTCTCCGATCTGGTCCGAATCGGCATCCGCTCCCGCACCCCCATCCTCCTGAGCACTGCCGCCAGCAACCTGAGAGATTGCGCGCCCTTCGCCTCCTCGCTATTGCCGAGCGCGATCGCGGGTAACGCGGCACAATGGGATGCCCTGTGCCAAGAGGGCGACCGCCTGGCCGCCGCGGGACGCTGGTCCGAAGCGGCGACTCAGTTCGAATCGGCGCTCGGACTCCACCCGCGGTCCGCTGAATTGCACTTTCGACTGGGCCAAAGCCTCGCCGCTTTGGGCGACACAAACGCCGCGGCAGAAGGCTTCGAGCAGGCGCGCGATCTCGACACCCTTCCGTTCCGCGCAGACTCGAGGATCAACGCAATCATCGAGGAGATTGCCCGCGATCATGCAGGCGAACGCGTTGTCTTCACGGATGCCGCGAGGGCTCTGGGCCGGGAGAACCCCGCGGGCGTCCCCGGCCAGGAGTCGTTCTACGAACATGTTCACCTGAATCCCGAGGGCAACTATCGCCTCGCCCGCGTCTGGGCCGACGCGATCGTGCCGCTGCTCGAAGGCGCGAAAACAAACCGGGCTGCGCCATGGCCGGAGTTCGAGACCTGCGCCCGGCGGCTCGGACTCACCGAATGGAATCGCCACGCCGCACTCGAGGAAATGCAGCGCCGCATCCTCGACGCGCTATTCACCAACCAGATCAACCACGCCGTCCAACTTGACCATTTCCGACGACAGCTTGCCGAGACACGCGCGCGGATGCAGGCCCAGACGCCATCCGAAGTGCGGCTTTGCTACGAGGAAGCGATTCGCAACCGCCCCGCCGACCATTGGCTGCACCACAACTACGCCGAGTACCTCAACAACTCGGGCGACCTGGCCCAGGCCGCCGCCCAAATGCGGCAGGTGCGCGACCTGATTCCACATCACTTCGCGGCTCACCTGCATCTCGGACGCCTGCTCGCCCGCCAGAAGCAATTCGAGGAGGCCAGGGAATCGCTCGAAGCCGCCTTGATCCGGCGTCCGGACCTCGCCGAAGCCCATGTCGAGCTGGGCCAAATCGCCGCCCGCGAAAAGCAATTCGAGGAGGCGCTGGCGCATTTCGATGCCGCAATCCAAAGGCGCCCCAAAAGCGCTCAAGTCCATCTGCGGCGAGCCGACGTGTTGATGGCGCTCGGGCGTCGGGAGCCGGCCCTCGACTCTCTTCGCGACGCCACCCTGTTGCACCCCGCGTTCTGGGAGGCCCGCTACCTCTTGGGTATCGAGCTGGCGAAGGACGGCAAGATCGCCGAGGCGCGGAGCCAACTGTCTGAGGTGGTGCGCCTGCGGCCGCACCATCTCCTGGCGCGTTTGAACCTTGGCAACGTCCTGGTGCGACAGGGGTGCGTCGAGGAGGCGCTGACGCAGTTTCGCGAGGTGCTCCGGTTGGATCCCGGAAACCAGACGGCCAGAGAGTCCGTCGCCGCTCTCGAACGCCACCCCGGTCCAGAGAATCCTTGACCCCTCAGACGCAGCATACACACTTGACCCGTCTGCAACGCGTTTCATCGATCGAGGATTCCAACGAAGCTCCGGTGCAGATCGGCTTATGACACTTCAAGATGCCATGATACAAATCGCGCGGCGGGCCAAAGCCGCCTCGCGCGAACTGGCCGGCTTGTCGACGTCCGACAAGAACCGCTGCCTCGAGTCGATGGCCGCAGCCATTGAAACCCACGCATTCCAACTCGAAACGGAGAACCAGCGCGACCTCGAGAACGGGGCCCAAGCCGGGTTGTCCCGAGCCATGCTCGATCGGCTGCGCCTGGACGACAAACGGATCGCAGCGATGGCCCGCGGACTCCGCGAGGTTGCGGCTCTGCCCGATCCGGTCGGGCGATTGCTCGAGGAGCGGGTGCGACCCAATGGCCTGAGACTCGAGAAGGTCTCGACACCCATCGGCGTGATCGTGATCATCTATGAAAGCCGGCCCAATGTGACCGCCGACGCCGCGGGTCTCTGCTTCAAGTCCGGCAACGCAACCATCCTGCGCGGGGGCAGGGAAGCCCTGCACTCGAACCGCGCGATCGCGTCCATCATGGTCGACGCGGGCAAGGCAGCCCTGCCGACGTTTCCGGAACACTCGATCCAATTGGTGCAGACCCCCGAGCGCGAGGCCATCCCGGCGCTGTTGTCGCTCAGTCAATACATCGACCTCTGCATGCCGCGGGGCGGCGAGGGGTTGATCCGGGCGGTGGCGGACTGCTCGAAGGTACCGGTGATCAAGCATTATAAAGGCGTCTGCCACGTGTTTGTGGACCGCGCGGCCGACTTCGCGATGGCCGAGCAGATTGTTCTCAACGCCAAGTGCCAGCGCCCGGCTGTCTGCAACGCGATCGAAACCCTGCTCGTCGATGCCCCGATCGCCCCGGCCTTCCTGCCGGGCGTCGGGAAACATCTGCAGCAGCGGCGGGTGGCATTGCGCGTGGATGAAGCGGCCCTGGCGATCCTGCAGTCGCTTCTTCCCGGATTGCGCGGCGCGACCGAGCAGGACTGGTTCACGGAGTACAACGACCTCGTCCTCAACGTGCGCGTGGTCGACGGTGTGGACGCCGCCGTCGCCCACATCAATCGCTACGGCTCAGCCCATTCGGACGCCATCGTGACCGCCGACGAAGCGCGGGCCCGGCGGTTCCTGGCCGGAGTGGATTCCGCCGCGGTTTACTGGAACGCGTCGACGCGCTTCACCGACGGAGGCGAGTTCGGCATGGGTGCGGAGATCGGGATCAGCACCGACAAAGTGGGGGTGCGCGGTCCGATGGGACTCGAAGAGTTGACCAGCTACAAGTGGCTGGGATTCGGCCAGGGCCAGTTGCGCGCGTGAGCGACCAGGCCGATCTCGCGAGCCTCATCACCACGGACATTAACACCCGTCGCACGTCTACACGATCTTGGCGAGTCCGATAAAGATAAAGTGACAGGTTCTTAATCTCCCACCAGCTTCTTTATCTGCCGCAACACCCGCCTGCGCCCCTTCTTGCTGCCCGCCCGCCGCGCCTGCTGGGACATCTGAAATAAAGTGACAGGATCAACCCAGCGCGGTGCAGGCTGTGGCGGCGTACGTGGACTTGAATGGTGTGCGAGGAGGGCTGGTGAAGGATCCCAAGGAGTACCGGTGGTGCGGGTACGCGGAGGCTGTTGGGGGGAATGGATTGGCGCGCAAGGGGTTGGGGAGCATCTATGGGTGGGGGGATTGGGAGAGGGTGGGGAGGGAATATCGGCAGGTGCTTTTGGTGAGCAGCGGGAGTGCTGGGAGTGCGGGCAAGGTGGTGCTGGATGCGGAGGGAATCCGGCGTGAGTTGAAGAGGAAGGGGCAGTTGAAGCTGGGACAGGTGTTGCGGCTGCGGGTGAGGTATTTCAGCGACGGAGTGGTGCTGGGGTCGCGGAACTACGTGAACGAGGTA
>MWFF01000057.1 GCA_002071485.1 Verrucomicrobia bacterium ADurb.Bin006
TTCAAGATTCAATTGACCGAGGACAAGCACCTGTCGGTGTGGTGGAAGGGCCGCGCGGTCGTGGACAACCTGGCGGTTGATTTCAATCCGAGCCCGGGCCGTCTGGTCTTCGGCGGTCGCACGGGCGACGCCTACCAGAACACGCATGTCGACGACATTGTCTTGACCACAATCCCAGCGGACAAACCGCTGATCACCACGGCCAGCGCTGACGCCATCAGCGTCTCGATCCAACTCGAGGATGCCGGCGCTGTCACCGTGAAACAGGACACCGTGAAAATGAAGGTGAATGGTGCTGACGCAACGCCACTGACATTCACCAAGACCGGCACAACGACCACGGCTCGGTGGGCCTCGCCCACCTACCTGGCCTCGGGCTCGACCGTGACCGTTGACGTCGAGTTCATGGACAGTTCGGATCGGACCATCACGGGCACGCGCACGGCGGTTGTCGCAGCGTACAACCACCTGCCCGCCGCCTACCAGGTGCCGACCGAATCGGTCGACACCGGCAAACCGGGCTTCCTCATCCGCCCGTATCAGACCGAAGCCCTCCAGCCCAACACCCTCTGGTGGACGGAGGAACAGTTGGCCGGCCTGCGTGGAGATAACATCGCGGATCTGACCGGCGCCACCGGCGGCTTCTACACGCACGAAGGGGTCATCAATTTCAACGTGGCCGCCCCGGCCGCTGTCGGCAACTTCAACGTTGATAACGGTTTCGAGGATATGATGTTCCCCGGTATCCCCGGAACCACAGGTCTTACCGGTTCCTCGACTGAAGAGATGCTCGCCTACATCGAGTTCCCGACTGCCGGCATGTATCAGCTCGGCGTCAATAGCGATGACGGCTTCCGCGTCAGTGTGGGAACCGCCCCCGGCGACCTGACCGGTCTCATCCTCGGCCAGTACGACGGCGGGCGCGGGGCTTCGGACACGATCTTCACGATCGTGGTCGATCCTCCCGGCATCTACCCGATCCGCCTGGTTTGGGAAAACGGCGCGGGCGAGCTTCCCGGCAACGGCGCGAACTGCGAGTTCTTCAGCGTCAAGGACGGTGTGAAGACCCTGATCAATGACGTTGCGAACGGCGGCCTCAAGGCCTACCGCGAGAGCAGCGCCACCGCCCCGTGGATCTCGAAGATCCGTCCACTCCGCGGCGAGGCGGTCCTCCCGGACCCGGTCATCACGGCCGAGATCACCCACGGCGCATCGCCGGTGAACGATGGCAGCGTCAAGGTGAAGCTCAACGGCGCCGAGACCGCGGCCGATGTTGTGAGCGCCGGCGGCAAGACGACCGTCACGATTCCGCGCCCGGCTGACTTCCTGCCTGCTGGCACATACACCGTGACGATCGATCTGACTGACTCGGCGACGCCGGCCAAGGCTTACACCTTCCAGTGGCAGTTCACCGTTGGCGATTACCAGGTCTACCAGGCGCCTTACGGTGCGGGTGGCACATGGAACGTCTACCTGGTCACACGCGGCGCGAAGAATTGGGTGGCGGCCGAAATGGCGGCCAAAGCCTCCGTCGAGCCCTTCTCCGGGCAGAAAAAACCCGGTCACCTTGTCACCCTCCACTCCGCCGAGGAGCGCGACTTCGTCCGAATGATCGCAACCGGCGAGAGCGTCTGGATCGGCCTGACCGACAACGAACTCTACGGCGGTTTCGAGTCTGGAACAGACGGCAGCGTCGGCTGGGTGTGGGTTACGGGTGAAGAATACACCTGGTACGAGTGGAATGCGGGCGAGCCCAACGACTATCCACCCGGCGAAGACGCCGCCGAGTTGATCGGCAGCGGCCTCTTCAACGACAACAGCTCGGGTATCCCGCCCGAAGGCAGCGGCACCACGCGGTTCTACGTCGTCGAGTACGAAACCCGGGCATCGGCCAAACTGGCAAACATCAGGCCCGGCCTGTTCCCTGACGGCCCGCTTCCTGGACCCGAAGCCTCCTGCGGCGCGTTCGCCATCCGAGCGGTTCGTGACGTCGGCAACGTCGGGAACATCGCGACGGCCTTCAACGCCTTGTATAACGCTAACGCGTCCATCGTCGACACCACCTCGCCCGTCGTGAACTTCAACGACCCGGGTGGCGCCGGCGGCCCCGGCATCTTCCGCGCTGAACTCACCTTCCCGGGCGATCGTGACGGGGACGACAACGACTTCGTCATTTCGGCAACGACCAAGATCAGGATCACCGAGGCTGGCCTGTACACGTTCGGCGTGCACTCGGACGACGGCTTCGCCCTGCGCATCCGGGGAAAGAACTGGGTGAGCGTGAGCGGCAACGGCCAATTCGCCCCGGGCGGCACGGACACCATCACCTACCAGTTTGGCACCGGTGACTCGAATACGCGCGGCGTCATCGACCTCGAGGTGGGCGAATACGACCTCGACTTCGTGTTCTTCGAAGACGGCGGTGGCGCGTTCGTTGAGCTGTATGCAGCCAAGGGCGAGTATGCCAATGACGCGGACGCCGAGAAGTGGCAATTGGTCGGCGTCAACAACCTGCTTGTACCGGGCGTGTCGGACGCCGGGTGGACCGTTGCGTACTCGCAACCGGGCGGAACGGCCCTCAACTCGATCGCAGACGCCGAGGCCGAACTGGTGGGTGCCCCCACCGTGACCGGCGTGCCCAAGATCCAATACGCGGACCCCGATGCCGCTGGCGGAACCCAGGCCGGCTACCTGCCGTTCCCGAACGACACGCCCGCCGACGATAACGACTTCGCCATACTTGGCGAGGCGCAGCTCGTGATCCCGGCCGACGGGACCTACTACTTCGGATTCCAGGGTGACGACGGCGGTTATCTCCAGATCGTCGGCCAGACCTGGGACCGCATCGTGGCGACCGCGAACGCCAGCCTGGGCATCATCAATGGCGATCGCATTCAGTTCGATGCCAACACGGGTGACAGCTATACGGTCGGAGCCATCACCCTCGCCCAGGGTACCTACACCATCCGCACCCTCTTCTGGGAGCGCGGTGGCGGCGCTTATCACTGGGTGTTCGGATCGGCACCCAACGACGTCCACTTCCCTGGCAGCGTCCTCTCGGCCAACGCCGCAACCGTGGGCACATGGCCGCTCGAGATCGTCCCGTGCGCCGGCAAGCCGGAGATTACCGTCACCAAGAACACCGACGGCACGATCACCATCTCGTGGACCAACGGCGGAACCCTCCAAGCCGCGACGAGCATCCTCGGACCGTGGCAGGATGTGACCGACACAAGCCCGTACACGTTCACGCCGCAGGCTGACGTGCCGTACATGTTCGGGCGCGTCAAGAAGTAGCATTCACTGCGCTTGGACGCAATCGCATCGAGGCCGGGGCCCACGCCCCGGCCTCTTTTCATTTGCCGACGATCGTAACGATCGAAGCTCGTACAGAAACCGTTTGACTTGGATCGCCTTGTCGGAATAATCGGTCCAGACATTCCGACCTATGGCCAAGCTTGTCGTCCTCACAGAAGGGTTCGCGGGCACCTCTTTCGAGCTGAAAGGGGAACGGACCACTGTCGGGCGGATGGAGGACAACGCCTTTCAGATCGCCGAGCCATCCATCTCGAGCCACCATTGCGAGATTCTTGTGCGCGGCCATGAGGTGGTGGTTAGGGACCTCAACTCGACCAACGGCACATTCATCAACGGCCAGCCCATCAAGGAGGCCGTCCTCAAACCCGGCCAGATCATGCGCCTCGGGGCGGTCGATATCCGCCTGGACGACGGCACCCCTCCGCCTCCCGCCAAGAGACAGCAGGACCATACACAACTGCTCCCGGGCGGAGTCAAACTGACCGAACTCGAACAGGGCGGACGCCAGGTCGGCTCGCCCTTCGCCAAAAAGAGCGCCGGGGCGAACACGCTGTTCCTCTACGTGGGCATTGCCCTTGTGGTGCTGATCATCGGCTTCATCGTGTTCCTCGTGGTGCAGCTTTAGGCCGCATCAGATGTCGCCGTCCCGGTGCCACCGGGCCAAATCCGACGCCGAGTAGGTGATCAGGATGTCCGCGCCCGCGCGACGCAGGGCGAGCAGGCTCTCGATCGTCACCGCCTTCTCCGCGAGCCAGCCATTGGCCGCCGCCGCTTTGATCATCGCGTACTCGCCGCTGACGGCGTAGGCCGCGGTGGGGCATCCAAAGGTCGTCTTCACGCGGTAGAGCACATCGAGATACGCCAACGCGGGCTTCACCATCACGATGTCGGCACCCTCCTGGATGTCCAGAGCTACCTCGCGCAATGCCTCGAGGCCGTTGGCTGGGTTCATCTGGTAACTGCGCCGGTCGCCAAACTTTGGAGCCGATTCCGCCGCCTCACGAAACGGGCCATAGAAAGCCGAGGCATATTTCGCCGCGTAGGCCATGATCGGCGTGTCGGCAAATCCCGCACCATCGAGCGCCGCCCGAATCGCCCGCACGCGCCCGTCCATCATGTCGCTGGGAGCGACAATATCGGCGCCGGCGTCCGCATGGCTCACCGCCGCCCGTGCCAAAAGCGCCAGGGTCGGATCGTTCCGAATTCGGCCTGCATGGCGCCCGGCCGTTTCCACCAAACCGCAATGCCCATGACTCATGTACTCGCACAGACAGACGTCAGTGATCACCAGGAGCGACGGCAGTTCGCGTTTGAGAAGACGCACGGTCGACTGCACGATCCCCTTTGACGCATAGGCCTCCGAAGCACGGGCGTCCTTGCGCGCCGGGATGCCAAACAGAAGCACCGCCGGCACGCCCAACTCGTGCGCCGCCGCCGCCTCCTTCACCAACTCGTCAGCCGAAAGCTGGAACACCCCGGGCATCGACCCGATCGGATTTCGCACCCTCCGACCGGGCCGAACGAACAGCGGGAGAACCAGACGCTGGACATCGAGAGTCGTTTCCTGCGCCAGCCGCCTCAAGGCAGCGGACTGGCGCAGACGACGCGGGCGATACACCGGGAATTGCGCGAGCGAAGGCAAATTCATCCGGCAATGCTGAGCCCCCGAAAACCGGATGCAAAGCCTTTACTTGACCAACCGGAGGAACATGGTCGCCCCGCTGGTCGGCAGCGTCACCACGTTGCGGTCACCGCTCACCTCGACCGTGGCGTTCACCACGGCCCAATCGGGAGCCGCCAGGCTCGATGTGCCCTGCACAGCGAACCCTGTCGCCGCGGCCGGCCAACTAAGCGTGACATTGGTCCCGACCCGTTCGATGGCCAGAGGGACTTCGAGCACAGGCTTGCAACTTTCGAGCAGGTTGACCCCCGCGTTCGGGCCGCAAGGCCGGATTACGGCGTACTTCACCGACGTGAAGAAGACCTTGTCCGAGACTGTAAACCGGGCAGCCGCTTGCGGGCCCTGGTTCACCCCGTTGAACTTCATGTCCGGGATTTCCCAATACGCCGTCCGCCAGGTGTCCGTGCCTTCGAGGGTCACGAGATAACTGTTGTCCGGGAACGCAAGCGTCAGAACGCCGTTGCGCACGGTTTGGTAGACATCCGGCTTGAAGTTGGCACCGACGAGCGCCGGGTCGTCGTAGTAGGTCACGCAGATGGCCAGTCGGGCCGGCGGCTGAGAATTGGGCCCGAGGGCTTGATCGAGTATGGCGAAGTTGAGATACTGGTGAGTGAAGCCCGGACTGCCGTCCTCGCGCGCGGGCCGCACGGCCATGCGAATGTCGCCCGCCGGGCCGGCCTCGGCAACAATCATCTCCTGGTCGCCGCCGCTGTTGCCAACGTCCAGTCCGTTCTTGATCCCTTGTGCCAGGTCCAACTCGACGAAGCTCCCGTACTTGTCGGTGCAGATATTCGGATCCTCGTAGCAAGTCTCGAGCGGGTCCTGACCCGCCAGCGGATGGTCGCCCACACGCAATATGGCCAATTCAAAGCGTGAAACAGCCACCTGACCGTTCTCGGATATGAAGCGCGGGCCGGCGGTGAGCGCGCCCGCATTCACGCCCTTGAGATTGACGGCCGGCACCGTCCAGGAACGCCGTATCCAAACGCCCGACCCTTCCATCGTGTGACGATTGGCCGCCGCAACAAAACCGATGCCTCCGGCTGCGTCGGTTGCATAGGCTTCCGGACCGAATACCACCCCGAGGCCGGCAAACGCCGGGTCGTCGTAGAAATCTACACAGACCTTCACGGTGCGCGGGTCGTTGCACGGCAGGCCCAGGTAGTTGTCCGTAATGCCGAAATTCAAATACAGGCCGTCCGGCACAACCGCTCGACGCTTGTCGCCGGCAGGCCCCACGTCCTCGGCGTACGTCACGGTCTGATCGCCGTCGTTGAGCACCTGCATGTGATTGCTGGTCGCCGCCGCCACGTCGATTCCGGCGAGATTCGTTTCTGGCTCAGGATCGCATGTCTCGGCAGGCAGGAACTTGTTGATGTCTTCCGGCGGGCCAAACGCCCCCTCCTGGCCAAACGCGATGACTCGCACGATCAGTCCGGGCACCGACTCCATGCGGATCGTCCCTCCGTTCACCCCGCCCGCGCCCGTGTTCCCCTGGGCCGCGGCCGAAAGCGAACCGCAGAAACGCTCGCCGTCGGGGCGAATGCCATTGGGAATCCGGAACAGCACCCAGTTCCAGCGCTTGTTCTTTGCATCGATCGGGATTTGACCGCCAACGGGAGCGCTCAAATAGGTGGGCGGCAGGGTTCCGATCAGAAAATTGAAGTCGCGGGGCTGGCCCTGAGCGTTAAACAGAGCGGCATCACCGTAAACCTGCACCAGGATGTCGATGAACTCCTCGTCCGCCCACTGCCAGTAGTCTGCGTCGGCAACGTTGAGAAAGCTGCCGGTGACCTTCTTGCCCGTGTGGCCGCCAATCGAGAAGTCCTCAGTCACCTGGTCGCCCCCGGTGAGAATGTTCAGATTCTCCACCCAATAAACATCTGGCGGCTCGAGACCGCCGTCCGTGACCACGTAATGAACAACCTTGCTGGAATCCACTGTCGCAGGCCACTGATCCGGATCGAACGGACCGGTCTGGGCCAGACAAGAGGTTGCGACGCCTCCGCAAAGCGCCGCCAAGACAAACACGCAGGAAGTTTTCATAGGCTTAATGTGACATTGTCTGTGTACACCTGAAACCCTCGGCTTGTCAAAGAAAAATACCTCTGAACAAAGAAGTAGAAGTAAACCGGCGCGTTCGCGGGTCAATTCCCGCCCTCGTTTGGCTTGAGCCACGGAGTGCCGCCCCAGTACCACGTCTGAGCCTTGAGGCTCTCGGCGTGGGCGTCGACGAAGGCGACGTTGCTGCGTCCGTTGTGGCGGAGGTGGGGTCCGCCCCAATTCGGGTCGCCGGGCGAAGTGACGCAACCGGTGCACGGTTCATCGGCCTCAGGGTCGTGCACGATCCAGGCGCCCGGCTTCTCCTTGGAAGCCGGAGTGACACATTGCAGAGGGTCTCTGGTGCGCAGCGGTTGGGTGGCGCTGTCGGTGATTTGCACCACGCCGCTGGGGCATTTGACGTCCGTATCCCGGATTGCAGGCCACTGGGCCTTGTCCCAGACGCCAGGCCAATCGCAGCCGCCGAGACGAAAGTTGGCGCCGTAGTTCGAGACGGCCTGGTCGGCGAGATCGGTGGGATACACGGCCAGGAATTCCTTGAACTTCTGGGTCCGGGTCGGACAGCGGAGGAGGTTCGTGGTCTGCTGATAGGGCTGGAGGTAGTTGAACCAGGCCTTGCGATTCAACTGGTTGCCGATGAGCGAGAAGGTCCACGGGAAGCGCGACTGGTTGTCGTCGGCGTAGACCTTGGATGCCACCAGCATTTGGCGCAGGTTGTTGACGCAACTGATCGAGCGGCCCTTCTCCTTGGCACGCGACAGGGCCGGCAACAACATGCCGGCCAGTATCGCGATGATGGCAATGACCACCAGCAACTCGATCAACGTGAAGCCGCCGCCGGCGACGCCATTCCGCCGCCGGGGCCAATGAATTATGGTCTTCATCCAATCAGTATCTCCTCCTTCGCAACGTCGAATCGCGCCACCTTCTTCTCGAGGAACGCCAGCATGGCCATGTTCAACGCGACCTGGACCTGGAAAACGAACTCGACGTCGCGGACCGGTTTCTCGCGCGTTCGGACGCAGTGGAGAAAGTTCTTCCAATGGGCGCGGGTTGCGTCGCTGCGTTCGCCTTTGATCTGTTGGCGTTCGCCATTCTTACGAATGATCGTGAGGCTGTCAACGCCCGAAGACCAGTCTACAGCACGATCGACCTCTCATCGATTACTTCCGGTTTTGTCGGGAGCGCCACCGGGCCAGATGCGAGGCCCGAGGGAGGGAGTGTATCTCCTGAGATACTCGACCGACCGAGGAACGACGCAGATGGCCCGGTGCCGCCCTGCCCCAAAGGGCTGGGGGCTTTGGCTCGCTGGTTGTTGTCGGTGTTTTGTCGCCCGATGAGGACACGGTGCCTACAACGGATGCAGACTCCCGCTGCAGGCCGCGTACCCTGCCTGCGCCGCAAAGCGCAGCGGCCTGTCTGCCGTGTCGGGCACGGCACAGGCAGGCGCGGCAGGCAGGCCCCGCGCGGCGCAAACTCCATTCCCTGCGACAACCTCCAGACATACTGATTTCCCGCATGCGCGTCCGGAAATCCACACTCGACAGAGGACCGACCGCTCCCTAAACGAGCGGCGTGCAGGAACATGTCCGGCTTTCCGTTGCCATACTGGCCGCGCTGTTTATCGGTCTATCCAAGGCCGGTTTTGGCGGTGGCCTGGGCATGTTGACGACGCCGCTTTGCGTTCTCGCCTTTGGCCCCAAGGATGCGATTGGCATTCTCCTGCCGTTGTTGTGCACGGGCGACCTTTTTTCGATCTACCATTACTGGGGCAAGTGGGAACGCAAGAACCTGGTCTACCTGTTGCCGGGCGTCGTGGTGGGAGTTGTGATCGGCGTGCAGTTGATTGGGCGGTTCTCGGCGCGAGAACTCAATCTTGCCATCGGACTCCTGGCTGTCGCTTTTGTGACTTTTCAACTGGTCAAGGATGCCGTGTTCAGGGCGGAGGGGGCCTTCGAGCCCAGTCACGCATTTGGAATTCCTTGCGGGATCGCTTCGGGAATCACATCGACCTTCGCCCATGGCGCCGGGCCGGTCGTGAGCATGTTTCTCATCCCGCAGCGCCTGCCCAAGGTGACGTACGTCGGAACCACCGTGCTCGTGTTCACCTGGATCAACTGGATCAAGCTCCCCTTCTACTGCCTGGACCGCAACTGGGTGGACTGGGGATGGGTGCCCTCCGTGGGAATCATCAACGGAGACACCCTCCGATTGAGCGCCCTCTTGCTGCCGGTCGTGCCGATCGGAGTCTGGCTGGGCGTGTGGCTCAACAGGAAGTTCTCGGAGGAAGGCTTCTTCAAGGTGATCTACGCACTGGTCTTTCTTGCGGGTGTACAGCTTATCTTCAACTTCGATCTCACAAAGCTCGTGCCGCGGTAAGGGGCCGTCAGGAAATAGCCTACACACTTTGCTGCTGGCCATCGGGCTTGCGGGCGCGGAGCGAGGCGGGAGTCCACTCGTTCAGAGCCCGTTCGACCACCGCCGAGGCGGACTGTCCAAACAGCTTCTCGAGGGCTTCCCCGACAAGGTAGAGCGAGCCGGTGATCAACCGGAACGGGGCGTCGCGGGTCAATTCCAGCGCTTCCTCGATCGATGCGCAAATCCGGATCGGCACATGGGTGGCGGTGACCTGGCAAGCCAGGCGCAAATCGTCCGGGCGGGCGCTGCGCGCGCTCGCCACGGGCACCAGATAGAGGGCTTGCGCCAGAGGCGAGAGGCGATGACACATTGCCGACCAGTCCTTGTCCCGGAGCACGCCGAAGATCATGACGGGGCGGCGATCCGGGTAGTACAGGTTGAGGGCAGCCTCCAGAGCGTGGACGCCGGCGGGATTGTGCGCGCCATCCAGGAGAGTGACGCAATCCGGGGCGGTCTGGATCGTCTGCAGACGCCCCGCCCATTGCACAGCAGTCAGGCCGCGATGCACCGCCTCATCCGACACCGGGAACCGCGAGGTCAGCGCCCGCACGGTCGCTAGGGCCAGCGCGGCGTTGAGCCTCTGATGTTCGCCAGGAAGCGGCAGCGCGATCGTATCGAGCGGCGGTGTCCGGGCCTCCTCGATCCCCACCGTCACCAGGGGCGCCTGGGCCAGACCCGCAGCGGCCCGAATCACCCCCAGTGCTTCCGGCGCATCGGCTGCGGTCACGACCGGCACGCCCGGCTTGATGATGCCGGCTTTCTCGGCGGCGATCTTCGCCAGCGTGCTGCCAAGCCATCGCTCATGGTCGAACTCTATGTTCGTGATGACGCTGACCTCGGGCGTGACAATGTTCGTGGCATCCAGGCGCCCCCCCAGACCAGTCTCCCACACCACCAGGTCGCACCCCTGCTCGGCGAAATAGCACAACGCCATCACCGTCACCACCTCGAAAAACGTCGGTGAATGATCGTGCGGAAATTCCCGCAGGAACCGCTGAGCCTGCTGCACGAGCCGGACAACATCCGCCTCGGAAATCGAAACGCGGTTCACCTGGATGCGCTCGCGAAAGCTGATCAGATGCGGCGACGTGAACAAGCCGACGCGCAGGCCTGTCGCGGAGTAGATCGCCTCGATCATGGCGCAGGTCGACCCCTTGCCGTTGGTGCCGGCCACGTGAATGAACCGGAGCCTGTCCTGCGGGTTGCCCGCCAATGCCGCCAGGCGCCGCGTGTTCTCGAGGCCCAGCTTCAGGCCAAACCACTGGAGACCGTAAAGAAACTGGATGGCAGATGCGTACGTCATGAGATCACCGCACCGCCGGACCCTGGATTCAGCGGACCCTATGGTCAACTGGTTTGTCCAGGCAGGCGCGCCCCTCGCTATCGTTTCGCACGCGCTCGGACCTCGATCCACCGGAAGAAGCGCTGAGCGTTGCGCGCTTGCACGAAGACCTCACACGCGCCGATATCAGGCCGCTTGCGGCCCGCCTCTCTTTGCGCGCACTCACCCGCGGCGTGCGCGATGCGCAATGCCGCTTGAAAGAGGGCCGACACACACTACCCTGATCTTCAGCATGAGAAGAGAAACTGCGGCGCGCCGAGTGCGGACCTGGCTGTGGGGCACCGTATGGCTCGGCTTACTGGTTCTGCCTGGCACTCGAGTCCAGGCAGCGGAGAACGTGTACCTGACCGGCGTCCCCGATTACGAGTGGCACCAGGCCTGTTTCGGCACGACCACCGGCAACCTGATTGGCTTCTGGGATCGACATGGTCTCCCCAATTTCTACACTGGGCCGACCGCAGGCGGTGTGGCGCCACTCGACAGCTACGGGGCCAACACGGGCATTCGATCGCTCTGGATGTCCATGGCCGGACGCGATGGACGCCCTGCCGACATGATGGGGCACGAGGACGATTATTACATTGACTATGAGAGCACCCGTGACGATCCGTACATCACCCACGGACGCCCCGAGCACGCCCCCGACTGCATTGGCGACTTCATCGGCATGAATCAGAAGAAGTGGACGCTCATGGACGGCGAGTGCGACGGCAACATCGACGGTTACGTCTACAACTACTGGGACAAGACCGGAGCGCGGCGCTGGAACTACACACCCGACACCACCGCCGGAGAACCGGCGGTCGATCTGCAATCGGGCCTTCGGGCCTTTGCCCGATATCGGGGCTACGCCGCGGACACCTTCTCGCAGTACGCGGATTTCAACCCGGACATCCCGGTTCCCGGAAACGGGTTCGGGTACGATGACTTGAAGGCCGAGATCGACGCTGGCTATCCGGTGCTGATCTTCCTGCAGAACTACCCGGAGAAATGGCGGTCATTCGACGAGATCCCGCGAGCCAATCCGTCGATTCACGGGATGCTAGCAACTGGGTACTACATCGACGACCTCGGCACCCAGTTCGTTCGGGCACGCACAAGCTGGGCCCTGGGCGACCAATACTATCGGTGGACCAGCGCTTCTTGGGTCTCCTGGACGCCTTTGCCTGTCCGAGGCGTGATTGCCTTTCACCCGCTGCCTCGAATCCTGGGCTTCGAGATCAAAGGCGACGAGATCAGTCTTCACTGGGAGGGACCGGACGCGGAACTCTTTGATCAGATCAAACAGGTCGCCCGGAAGGCACACTGGTACGTGCTCGAAAAGGCTACAGCGCTCAATCCCAGCGATTTCACCCCCGTTGCGCCTCCAACCACGGCCCGCGAATTGACTGTGTCCGCCTGCTGTCCCGGAACGGCCTTCTACCGACTGCGAGTGGTCTCGTCGCCCTGACAATCGGGCCGAGTCCACGAAATCCCTCGAAGGCCTGGCACGGGTCAGGTCCGGCTCCAAGGTGTGCAATGCGATGAGAGGGCGTGAGGCGCGGAGGTACGGTTTCGAGATGAGTTTGAGATTGCTTTAAGTGGCGGGGGGCCTATCTTCCCAGTCAAATCCGGCACGAGTCAATTTATGTATTTTGGCGTGGACTATCACCCGGAGCATTGGGTTTATCCCTATGCTGGAACGGCGGACAATCCCGAGGCGCGATGGGAACGCGATGCGCAGTTGATGGTGGCTGCCGGGGTCAATGTCGTGCGCATGGGGGAATTCTGTTGGGGGCTCTACGAGCGCCAGGAAGGGGAGTACGATTTCAAGTGGATGTGGCGCGTGATGGACATCATGAAGCTGCACGGCATCAAGGTGATGCTCGGCACGCCAACGGCCGCCCCCCCCCTCTGGCTGGCCGAGAAACACCCGGAGATTCTGCCCATCGACGAGGAGGGCCGGGCTCTGCACGAAGGGACGCGACACGCGTACTGCATGAACAGCGACGTGTACTGGGAGTACGCGCGCAAGATCGTCACGGCCCTGGCGAATGAACTGGGCAAGCACCCCCAACTGATAGCATGGCAGATCGACAACGGGATCGGCGGACATCGCACCGAGTTCTCGTTCAACGAGGAGTCCCGGCACGACTGGCATGCGTGGCTCGAGGCCAAGTACGAGACCATCGAACGCCTCAACGACTGCCTCGGCCTGCGGTTCTGGGGGCAGGTGGCCACCAAGTGGGATGATGTCCCGATGCCCCGCATCGCGCCCACAGTCCACAACCCAGCCCTGGTCCTGGACTGGATGCGCTTCTCCAGCGACACCTGCGTTGCCTTCGTGAAGATGCAGGTCGACCTTCTCCACGAACTCACGCCCGGCATCCCCACCACCACCAACCTCCGGGCGCTCTCGCGCCACTACGACCACTTCGACATGGCCGAAGTGCTCGATTTCGTCTCGCTCGACAGTTTTGCCACGCTCAGCCGCCGTCCTTCGGAGAACGCCGTCGAGCACGATATCATGCGCTCGCTCAAGAAGGCCGACATCAAGACGCCTGACGGAGAAACCGGCTTCTGGGTGGTCGAGGAGAAGGCCGGCAACGTCAACTGGCAGAAGGTCAATTCCCTGTTGCGTCCGGGCGTCGTGCGCCTGTTCACCTACCAACTGATTTCGCGCGGCGCCACCGGCGTTTTCTACTTTTTCTGGAGGTCACCGCGCATCGGTTCAGAGAAGTTTTACGGCGGGATGCTCACGCACGATGGCCGGGGCGACAACCGGGTCTATCGAGAGATCAGCCAGATCGGCGAGGAGGTCAAACTGCTCGCTCCCGTCCTGCGCGGCACACGCGTGGTCGCCGAAACATGCATCCTTTTCAGCCACCCAAATGAGTGGAAGCTCAAACAACCGCAGCAGCACACAAAACTCTTCCGGCTCTGGGACCACGTGATGCTGTTCTACAATGCCCTGCACGACCGCAACATCCCGGTCGACTTCGCCCGCCCCACGGAGGACTTGTCCCGCTACAAGATCGTGTTCGCGCCCTCGCTCCACCTGCTGGCCGGGGGCGAGGCCGACCTCCTCAAGCTCTACGTCCAGAACGGCGGCACGCTGGTCACCACCTTCAATACCGGCCTCGTCGACGAACACGACATCGCCCCGGACACAGGGTTCCCCTCGGATTTGACGGATCTCCTGGGCCTCGAGGTGCAGGAGTTCGATCCGATCCCCGCCGACGAGGAAAACCATCTGGTCTTCAAAGGGGCGTTCCCGGCGAGCCACCTCCACTCCGCCCGCGTTTGGTGCGATGTGATCGAGCCCAAGGAATGCCAGGTGCTGGCCACGTACTCGAAGGACTTCTATGCCGGCCGCCCGGCCGTGACCATCAACACCTTCGGCCTGGGCAAGGCGATCTACATCGGCACAATGTGCCATCAACCATTCTACTACGACCTGGTCGACTGGCTCAGACAGATGTGCAGCCTGTTCCCGCTCCTCAAGGTGCCTGACAGCGTCGAAGTCAGCATGCGCCAGAAAGACGACACGAGAATCTACTTTCTCCTGAACCATGCGCCGACCCCCGTGCGCATCACGTTTTACAAGCCGATGCACGACTACCTCACCGGCAACACATTCACCGGCAACTACGACCTCCCCCCGCACGGCGTCCTGGTGCTCGATGAGCGGATTGCAAAAGCCTAGACGCACCGCCCGGTCGGGTCCACCCCCTGCCCCGCTCCGTCGACCCGAACCCCGGCGGTCCGCCCGCGACACCGTTCTCGCGGAATGGAGGGGAATCGACTGGGCTCCAGTCGAGATGGCTCATCGCCTCGCTGCCCGGTCGACTGCCGAATTGGTCCCCGCCGTTGTCGAGCTTCTGAGTCTCGACCGGCGACGCGCCGAAACCGAGGTTTTCAAGGCATGGAAAACACTTGTCGAGCCCACCCTCGCCGCACATGCGCGTCCCACAGGACTGCGCCGCGGCACCTTGTTCGTGTCCGTCGATAGCAGCGTCTGGCTGGCGGAGATCGTTCGTTACCGGCAGCGCGAGATTCTCGAGCGCCTTCATTCGGCCTTCGGGACCGCCCTCATCAAGACAATCGCGTTCCGCGTCGGCTGACGCCTCACTGCGACGCCTGGGCGTTGGTGACCGCCGGAATCGCCCTGCTGCCCGCCTGAACCCTCGGCATGGGCGGAGGCGGCACGGGCGGACGTGGCAGGAAGGACTGACTGGGCGCGAGATGAACGGCCACCCATCGCCATGCTTGTCTTTCTTCCAAGGACATCGCCTGCCAACGGGCCGCGTTCTGAAGAAACCGAGCCCGCTCCTCAGCGCTCATCTCGGCATAGCGATTCAGCGCATCGAGACACCGCATCCGCTCGTCCGCCGGCAACCGCTCGAGTGCAGCCGCGGCGCGCTCGATTCGCGCCCGGTCCGGCACAGCCACGCATTCGAGAGTCCTCTGTCTTTGCCGGTCGTTGAGTTCGAAGAACTGGCTGAAATTGCGCATCATCCGCGCGCGCTGGCTCTCGGGCAGTTGCCGCCACCGCTGAAGATCGGACTGCAACTCGCGGGGGGCTCGGATGGAAAGGGGATTGGGCGTCGCGGCCTGCCTTTTGACCGAGCCGGTCTCGAACCACGAGATTTGGCTGAGGACCGCTTCGTTTTGAAGCAACTCCTGCTGCTGTTCGGCCGGCAGATTCTCCCAGGCCAACAGACGCTCGACAATCAGGTCGCGGTATTCCTCCGGCACGTCCTGCAACCGCGCCTCCCGCTGGGCTGTAGGCGTTCGCATCAGCGTCAACAGATGGTACCGCAAGTGCAGCAGCCCCAAACGCACCGCTCGCTCGGTGTCGGATAGGGCATCGAACTCCGCCAGACGCTCGCGCAAATACCGCTGCTGCCACTCGCCCTTGCCCGCAAGGACCGCCTCCCGACCGGCCGCGTCCAGAGCCAGCAATTCGCTGAATTTCCTGATCGGATTGTCCGGCGGGGGTGGGAGAGGCGGCAATACGGCCCGCTGCTCACCCATCTGCGTCCCCGCAACAGAAGCCCCCGAAACGAGTGTGGGCGAGGTTTGCGCGATCGATCCAATGATCGCGCCGGCAAGCCCCGAAGCCAGCAACAAGACCAAGCGACCCCCTATCGAAACGGCGAGCGAGGCGGCGTGTCGGTTCATTAGCCCTCCGCCGATCGTCCCAAGGCGCGCCCGGTTTGCCCAAGGCCTCCAACGATGCATACCCTCACAGCGCACGGTCACTTGAAAGCCTCCGCCAGGAGGTCCACCGACGGCACAGGCCCGGCAGGGAGGCTGTTGATGGAGTCGAAATCGCGCCACAGCTCGACCTCGGCCAGGCTGATCGCCGGAAGGGCCTCGAGACTGCGCGCCAAAGCCTCGCGCTGGCGCACATGATAGTAAGGAACCCCGATGAGCAGGGCCAGCACCCCACACGCAACCGCAGACCGCCAACCGTACGTCAGCGCCCCGACCCATCGCCTCCAAACTGGCGCGCTCTGCGCGCGACGCCGCTTGGAAGACCGTCCGACCTCATGCAACACCTGCGCCGTAAAGTTCGTGGATGGTGGAATGTCCGGCAGACGACGCAAACAGCGGGACAACCGCTCGTCCAATACCCAATCCGCACGGGCGTCCGGGTGGGCGGCCAACCACGCCTCAAGTCGGGCCTTCTCCAATCCGTTCAACTCACGCTGAACGACAGTCGCCCAGAGGTCCTGGTACTCCGACTCATTCACGTCGTATGTATAACCGGAAGGATCGGGAAGTTGCGTTTCAGGTGTGCGTTTCGGGGCACGTTCGGGCGATTGTCGGGGTAGGCAAAGGCCCAGTTCTGCTCTAACCTGCACCAATGCAGCACGTCATCGACTGCCGAAGCCCAATCCAACCCTGTCTGCGCACTGATTCGGCGCGCCCTGGCGCCGTGCGACACTCTGATCGGCCTGCCCATTCGAGGCGCTCCGGTCCGCTCTCTTCATCCCTCCGATGGGCGGGCTGTGCGGCCCCGACGCTCCTTGTAGTGATGTTTCTGATTTGGCCGAGCGCGCGCGCGGCTGATTCCGACCCCGCGGGCCGACTGGCCTATTGGCGGTTTGAAGGTTCCGCATGGGAGGACGTTCAGGGGCGGTGCCCCCTTGCTGCCGCAAACCTGACTGCAGCCCCCAGCTTCGATGGCGCGGCTCTGTGTCAATCGTCAACCAACAGCCCGGCCTGCCTGCTGATCGGCTGCGCCGACACGACGGGTGCCCGCATCCTGGCCCCCGCGCAGGGCGCGATTCGTTTCCTGTACAAACCACTGTGGGCGAGTCCGGACACCGTGCCGCGCCTTCCCCGCGCCTGGCCGCGCACTCCAGGACGATGGCTTCGCCTGTTCGAGGCCGGGGTCCAGGGACCCCAGGGTCCCTTCGCTCAGTGGATGGTGTCGATCGATCCGGTCGGCACTAACCTCATCGTTCACACCCGGGACGCCGCCGGGGCGGTGCGCACCAACCTCCAGGTCCCGATAAGCTGGACGGCCGCAGCGGTTGCGCCGCGCGACACGAACCGCAGCGAGCCGGTCCAATGGCGCGAGATCATCCTCAACTACGGACCCCAAACCTGCGCCCTGGTCGTCAACGGGGTCGTCCAGCAGGATTGGTTGACACGCGGCCTGGCCGGTCAGGGCCTGCCCCCGCTGGCCGGTTCCTCTGCAAGCGAGCAGGTCTTCTCGATCGGAAGCACACTGACCGGCGAGCTTCCAGCCGAGGGACTGTTCGATGAGGTCGAGACCTTCGACCGCCCGCTCTCACCGTTGCGCAACTACGCCTACCTCGCCCGAACCGGCCTCCACGCCAAAGTCACAGCCTCGCCGCCCAGCGTCGAATTGTCCTGGTTCACTCTGGGCAACGACCGCCAATCCCTCGAACGGATCGAACCGGGCAATCCCAACCCGCTGGTGCTGGCCACGAACCTCACAGGCATGTCATACACCGACACTCGAGGCCTCAGGCTCGGCGGTGTCTACATGTATCGCCTGGGCGACCAGCAACTCATCGTCGGCCTCAACCAGCCGCCAACCGATCAGCGCGGACGCGTCATTGTCCTGGTCGATCGCACCCTGGCTTCCGGTCTGAGGTCGGAGCTGGATCAGTTCCTGGCCGACCTGGCAGGTGACGGCTGGACTGTGTCACGCCATGACGTACCGCGCCACGACGATGACGCCTGGAAGACGGGTCCGGTCAATGCCGCCTATCGGGCCGACGTCGCCCGCATCAAGTCGCTCGTTGCCGCCGACTATCGAGCCGCTCCGGACCAAACGTGCGCCCTCCTCCTCATCGGCCACGTCACCATCCCCTACTCGGGCCTCGCCGCCGAAGACGGCCACATCGACCACAACGGCGCCTGGCCAGCCGATGCCTATTACGGCGACATCCAAGGCGATTGGACGGACGAGACCGTCCGAACGGCCCCCTCGGTCCAGAACCCGCTGCTCCGCAACATTCCGGATGACGGGAAGTTCGATCAACACATGTTCCCCAAGCCAAAACGACCCAACGCCTCTCGCGCGGTCCCCGGCCTCGACCTGGCGGTCGGACGAATCGACTTCGCCCGGCTGCCCGCATTTCGGGGAACGTCTGAGAGAAACTTGTTGCGGCAGTACCTGACGAAAAACCACCGCTATCGTCACAAGGAACTGACCTTCCGGCAAAGCGCGTTGATTGGGGGCTATTTCGGAAACCCATACCACAACGAAAGCAGGGTGCTCTACGACATCGGGAACCTCCTGGCCTATCGCCTCTATCGCCCGGTCCTCGAAACCGTGCTCGACGGGGACGCGCTGGCCGCGGATGCCAGCGCCGTCTGGGCTGTTCAAGGTGGGTATGGCCATCCCACCGCCATCCACAACAGCGTCAGCATGAACCCGGCCCTCGGCGTCAAGCGCGTGGCCACCGCCGATCTCGCGCAATCCAGCGCCACCCCCAAAGCCGGATTCTACGTGCTCAAGGGGTCTTACTTCGGAGATTGGAACTACACCGAGGACAACTTCATGCGCGCCGTGCTCGCCCTGCCCGACTCCGGATTAGCCGCCGTGTGGACCCGGTTTACGCACTGGGCAGTCGAACTCACCGGATTGGGCGATCCGCTCGTTCCGACGCTCCTGGCCACCGCGCGCGGAGACATCACCGTCCGCAACTGCAGCTTGTTGGGCGACCCAACTCTCCGCCTTTTTGTCACCGCGCCCCCCCGCCGTCTGACCGCATCGCGTGCCGGGAATGGCGTCAATCTGGCCTGGACACCGTCACCCGACGCCGCTCAAGGGTATTTGGTGTACAGGTCTGGGAACGGGTTGAGCGGGCCGTTCCTTCGAGTGAGCGCCTCGCCCGTAGCGGGCAACGCATTCGCCGACCTCAACGCCCCCTCAGGCCCGCTGCTTTACCAGGTGCGTGCCTGTCAACTCCTGACCACGGGGTGCGGGGCGTTCACCAACACCAGCCAGGGCGCAATGGCCGAAGTCCGCCGATAGCCTCCTTCACACTCCTCCCACCCTTCACACTCTTCTGCCGGCGCACCGACGGAGCAGACGAAATGTGCCGGCGAACAACACACACGAATCCTGCAGACCGTGCCGCACAGATCGCGGATCGGCTACCTCCCTGGCGCGCGCAGTCGCCGCTGCAGATCGCGGATCGGACGGTAACTGATCCGCACGATGCCCTGCCGCTCGATCAGTTGCCGTACCTCCGGATCGTTCGTAAACGTCTCGAATTCCTGAGCCCGAGTGCGCCAGCTCCCAGTGATCGCCTGGAGTTCCTCAGTCGGCCTTGCAGCGTGAATGTAAAGCTCCGTTACGCCCGGACGCAGCCCCCCCAACACCCGCATCCAGAACCCTTTCACATCCTTGGACTCATCTTTCAACTCCTCGTGAATCAAGTAGTCGGGGAACAGAATCCCCTTCTCCGAGAACCGGGCGCGCAAACCAGGCTGGCCGAATTTCTCGAGCGTCGACTGGGAGGCCATCCGCACCGGCAGATCATACTCGACCGCCAGTTTCAAGTACGACTCCATGTACCGCGGATCGTACTGGAGCGCGCCCATGTGAGAGTCCAGATGGGTCACGTCGATACCCGCCGCCAGCGCCTTGCGAACCTGGGCCCGCCCCTCGATCAATGCCTGGTCCGGACTCGCATGCGCGTAGAGCTGCTCGATCGAGCGCCACAAACAGCCTTCGTCATCCACCAAACCCGGCACCTGATCCTTCGAGCAGACCGGCCCCCAGCGGTAATGCTTCCACTCGGACGTGTGGCACAGGTGGACGCCAAAAGACTTGTCCGGGTGCGCGCGCGCATGGTCGGCGATCTCGTTGAACCAGGGGCACGGCACCATGATCGTCCCGGAAGTCACCAGCCCCCGCTCCATCGCCTCGAGCACCGCCTGGTTTGCCGCATGGCACATCCCGACATCGTCGCAATTGACAATCAGCACACGGGCCGTGGCGCCGTGCCCGAGCCGCTCCGCCAGGCTGGAGCCGTCGGCGGCGTGGGCAGACACGACCGCCACCCCGGCCGCCACCAGAAGAATCGAGCGAACGAAGTCCACCGCGCAATCCTGGTCGACCGGAAGCAGCCAGGCAAGCCGGGAGAACTCCACGGGCCAACAAGGTCGCCAGGCGCGGCTCGACCGCAACGGCCAGCGACCGATTGGACTCTTGATTGTCGCTTGTGAGAACTATGGACCCCTTTACGTTCTGGTGGGTGGTCGCCGTGCTGGCGCTCGCGGCGTTTCTGTTTCTGTTTCTGTTTGTATTTTGAGCCGCCGCCGCCCCTCCTGGCGACGGAGGTTCAAGCCCTCTTTTCACCGCCGGCGGCCTGATTCCCCCCCGCCTTTCCTCCCCCCAAAGTACGTTGACAAAAATCCGGAGTGTAGTAATTCTACTTCACGTTATCAGATGTTCAGATGAATGCGCACAAGCGACCGGTCTGTATGGACCCCAATAACCATTTGAAGTCGTCTGCGGTGGATGCCGGCGGGTTTGCCGGCCCTTGCAGCGGCGGAACGCGCTAGGCGTTCCCGCCGGGCCATGCGGTGCCGTTTGTGCGGCGGCGGTTTTCCCGGTCGCTTCCCGTTTTCTCTCTCTACCCTGGTTTTTAACCCCTTACATTCAAACCACATGAACAAAACCTCATCATTCTCCTGGACCGCCATCTTGGCTGGCATGTCTTCATTCATCCACAGTTCCCCGGCGGGGGTGCCGGACGCGGCGCCAGCGCTCACCCACGCGCCGATTCCGTGGGATCAGATCGGGGCGAAGGCCGGGGCGGATTACCGCGGCGATGGTCTGCGGGTAACGGCGCAGGACGACTACATGAAACTGAACTGCGTGTTTCAGCGGTTGGAAGGAGAAGCGACGCCGGAAGGGTTGTGGCTCACCTCCACGGTGACCAATCAAGTCCAGGACCGCTTCCGCGTGGTGGCCACGGCG
>MWFF01000058.1 GCA_002071485.1 Verrucomicrobia bacterium ADurb.Bin006
TGCGTGCCTGCCTGCCGGAGACTCGGCGCAGGCAGATCCGCACACAGACAGGAGGAGATTGGGTATGGGGGGTGAGTGGCGCGTCAGGAAAATCGGGACTTTCGCTAAAGCAAAGGGTGGCAAACGGCTTCCTAAAAGTATTGCTTTGCAGACAGAAAAAAATAATCACCCATATATCAGAGTTGTGGACTTTACGGATGGAAAGATTCATCAAGATTCTTTGCTCTATGTCCCAAACGACGCTATTAGTGCCATCCAACGATATAGAGTTGCAGCGAATGATGTTATTATTTCAATCGTTGGTACGATTGGAGCGATAGCTCAAGTGCCCCAAGAATTACACGGTGCAAATCTCACTGAGAATGCTGCAAAACTCTATTTTACTGAGGAGGATGTCGACGCATCTTATGTGGCTTATTATTTGAAATCGTCACTCGGTCAACATGAAATTACTATTAACACAGTTGGATCGACGCAGTCAAAGTTGCCACTCTATGGCATAGAAAACATTAACGTTGCTCTTCCTCCTCTGAAAGAACAGCAGGCCATCGCCTGCGTTCTCGGCTCGCTGGACGACAAGATCGAGTTGAACCGAAAAATGAACCAGACGCTGGAGGAGATGGCGCGGGCGATCTTCAAGAGCTGGTTCGTAGACTTCGACCCCGTCCGCGCCAAGGCCGCCGTCCGCCGTGAGCACCCAAACTGGACCAACGAACAGGTCAGCCGCACCGCCTGCCCCAAGCTCAAGCCCGAAATCGCTGAACTGTTCCCGGACGCCTTCGAAGACTCCGAACTCGGCGAGATTCCGAAGGGGTGGGAGGTGAAGCCGTTGCCTGAACTCATAGAAGTCAATCCAACTCGCACACTTCGGAAGGGCGAGTTTGCACCTTACCTCGACATGGCAAACATGCCGACACGAGGTCACTCGCCGGATACGGTCACGGAGCGCCCCTTTGGCTCGGGAATGCGCTTTGTGAATGGCGACACACTCGTCGCGCGTATCACACCATGCTTGGAAAATGGTAAGACGGCCTTCGTGGACTTCTTGACGGACGGCCAAGTCGGCTGGGGATCCACCGAGTATATCGTCTTGCGTCCGAAGCCGCCCCTGCCTGTGGAGTTTGCGTACTGCCTCGCGCGCAGCGATGGGTTCCGAGACTTCGCAATCCAGAGAATGACGGGGTCCAGTGGACGGCAGCGGGTGCCTGCGGAGTTGCTCGCCCACTTCCGGTTGGTCGATGCGGACAGGTCGGTTACAGAGTTGTTCGGCCGACTGGTCCAGCCACTTTTCGCCAGAGCAGGTGCCGCTACAAGAGAATCTCGAATCCTCGCCGCACTTCGCGACGCGCTCCTGCCGAAGCTGATCTCCGGCGAGCTGCGGGTCAAGGACGCGGAGAAGTTCGTGGAGAGGGTGGCCATATGACCGGGGGTTCAGCCAACACACACAGCGAAGGGCTCAAGGCAGCTCGGCTGATGATGGTGTTCAGTAGCATCTCGCCGCTCTTTATCCTCTGGGCGATTCGGGGAAACAGCCTGATTCCCGACTGCTACTTCGTGGGGGGCTGCGCACTGATGGTGATCGCTCCGAATGCATTCCTGTGGATGCGCATTCGCATCGCACGGAAGCAGAACGACAAGCGCACACTCACCGTAGGCATTGCTGACGACCACCGGGATCACATCCTCGTCTACCTCTTCGCGATGCTGCTGCCGTTCTACTCGGAAGACATCAGTACGTGGCGCGACCTCGGAGCCACTCTCGCGGCGCTCGCGTTCATCGTCTTCCTGTTCTGGCATCTCAATCTGCACTACATGAACCTTGTGTTTGCGCTCCGCGGTCTTCGAATCTTTACCGTGTATCCGCCTTCAGACGGCAATCCCTTGACCGCCAAGACACGGCAAGCCCTCATCACTCGACGGGTGAGCCTCGCGACGGGCGAGCAATTGGTAGCGTACCGCTTGAGCGACACGGTCTATCTGGAGGTCAACGCATGAAGCTGGAGTTCAATCTCGGAAACGTGGGCGTCACGGAGTTCGGCCTCGGCCGGGACGAGGGCAACGGTCAGACTTTCGTGGTCGTGCCCGTGGACACAGACGTGCAGGCCGCGCTGCGCGAGATGGTGCACGCATCCTGGGACGCCATGCAGAACGACAATGACGGTCCGGCGAAGTACCAGCCCTCCGAGAAGCACGGGGACACGGAGTACCTCTACCTGCCGCTTGACGACAACCTGGCAGCGTCGGTCCGAGAATTGCACAATGCAGCCAGTCTGGACATTAATACGGCAGCACTGGCCGATCCCTCCCACGTGTTCTGCTACTTCGCCCGTTTCACAGATAAGGAGAATCGACGCCTAACGGCCATGCGCCGCGCGACCCAGTTCAAGGGCGTGCTGAAAAGCAAGAATCGCCTTGTTCGTATGCTCGACAACACATTGCAGATCATCAAGGACGAGGTGTTCAAGCTGGACAACGACTTCGACCTGCTCATCGATTCGACAAACATACACATCCTCCGACCGAGCGGATTCGAGTTCGCCGGCAAACTTCAGCAGGCGATCCTCGACGCAGTCAGCGACAACATTAAAGCGCTCCGGGAGGACATTGCCTTCGTGGAGTTCGCTGGCATCGAGGCGTACGCTGCCAATCATCCGCGTGCTGCGCGCTACTTGGCTTCTATCCGCGGTCAGGCAGAGACCACGAACATCGACAAGACTGCACTCAAGGAACTCTGCAAGAGCACCGGGGTCGAGGTGAGCGAGTCGAAGGGGAAGATCGCCGTTTCAGCCGGTCATGAGATGGGCTTCCTCGAAGTGCTGGATCGTAGGAGATACGAACTCGAACTCGTGAAGGGGCAGCCTGAGCGTTTCAAGGCTGCCAGCAGGACCAGGCTGAATGGCTAGCAATGCCTTCACCGAATCCACCGCCGAACCCGCCGCTCTGGCCTGGCTCGAATCCTTGGGCTGGGCGGTGAAGCGGGGCCCTAATTGGAAGACAAGGGTAAAGGGTGTGGAGCAGTTTTCGAAAAAGGGGGAATAATGAACGAACTGAAGACGTGTTTCAAACGAGTAGACTATGACCTCTCGGCACTTCTGCACTATATCGACATCGGTGACATCGGTCTCCCAGATATCCAGCGGCCTTTCGTGTGGTCCAACATTAAGGTGCGTGACCTCTTCGATTCCATGTACCGGGGTTTCCCCGTGGGTTACTTGTTGTTCTGGGAGAATGGACAAGCAAATGAAGCGCGGCAGATTGGTCTTGACTCCAAGGCTCATCCGATTCCCTTACGACTTATTGTAGACGGTCAACAACGTTTGACTTCACTCTACGCCGTCTTCCGTGGACGCAAGATTCTGGATGATGATTACCGGGAACGGAGCATTGAAATCGCCTTCCGCCCAAGAGATGGCATGTTTGAGGTGTGCGACGCTGCTATCCGTAAGGACCCTGAATGGATCCCGAATATCTCTGAACTATGGGCTTCGGGCAAATCTAGCTATCAGATCGTCAAGAGCTTTCTCCAGTCGCTCCAGAGAGCCAAGGGTCCTCTATCCGAAGAAGAGGAGGAGCGTATCAGCCACAACCTCGACTGCCTATTTGACCTCCAGAAGTACCCCTTTACCGCCCTGGAGATCGCTCCCACCGTGGACGAGAAGGAGGTCGCAGATATTTTTGTCCGCATCAACAGCGAGGGAGTAAAGCTAAACCAGGCCGACTTCATCCTCACATTGATGTCGGTGTTTTGGGACGATGGGCGCGCCGAGTTGGAGCGATTTTGCCGCGAGTCCCGTCAGCCTCCCAAACTAGGCGGGAAACCCTCGCCATTTAATCACCTCATTCAGCCTGACCCCGACCAGCTTCTCCGGGTGTCAGTTGCCGTGAGCTTCCATCGGGGGCGACTGAAAGCCGTGTACAACGTGTTGCGTGGGAAGGATGTTGACACCGGCGAGGTCTCGGTCGAGCGACGTGAGCAGCAGTTCGCGATCTTAGAAAAAGCTCAAGCCCGTGTGCTTGACCTCACTCACTGGCATCTGTTCCTAGGTGCCATTAGCAGCGCCGGCTTCCGCAGCGCGGAGCTTATCTCCTCGCAAAATACTCTCCTTTACGCCTATGCCTTCTATCTGCTTGGGCGCGACCAGTTCGATGTGCCGGAACACAATTTGGAACGGCTGATAGGCCGTTGGTTCTTCTTCACGAGCCTCACCGGGCGCTACACAGGGTCGCCTGAAACGGTGATGGACGGCGATCTCAACCGCCTGAGGGATGCCACCGATGACGAGGGTTTTATCTCGGTGCTCAACGGCCTCATGGCTAATGAGCTGACCGACGACTACTGGACAATAACCCTTCCTGCGGCGTTGGAGACCTCCTCAGCTCGCAATCCTGGACTGTTCGCTTACATCTCGGCACAGGTACGGCTGGGCGCTCCGGTGTTGTTTTCCGATAAGTTGATCACCAACCTACTTGACCCCTCTCTAAGACCACAAAAGAAATCACTCGACCGTCACCACCTGTTCCCTCGTGCCTGGCTGGAGCAGCAAGGTATCACCGACCGGCGACTGATTAACCAACAGGCCAACCTAGCGCTCTTGGAATGGCCTGATAACATCGATATCGGCGATGCGTCTCCCTCCGAGTATGTGCCAAAGCTACACCAGCGCTTTAGCCAGAGCCAGTGGCGAGTCATGCATGAGCTCCATGCCCTCCCCGAAGGATGGGAAAATATGCAGTATGGGGACTTCTTGGCCGAACGTCGTAAAAGGATGGCGGCAATCATTGGCCGCGGATTTGAGGCCTTGGCAGAACCATGAGCACATTCGCAGAATCGACGATTGAATCCGCTGCCCTCGGCTGCCTAGAATCCCTCGGCTGGGCGGTCATGCACACCCCTGCGTGCGGCGCGGTTTTGCCAAAGTTCATCTGCAGGGAGACTCGGGTGAAGAGTGCGGAAAGGCTTTTGCACGAGGGGATGATAAGAAATACTAGCCAGAACGCCATCATCGGCGCTCCATCAGCCTGAAAGGGTACGATTACTCTCAGCCTTGGGCTTATTTCGTCACCATTTTCACCCAGGATCGTGCCTGTCTATTCTGCGAGGTGGTGGATGGCCAGGTGCGAATGAACAAATATGGCAAAATTGTAGAAATTATAGGGGGTGAATGGATGAAATCAGCAACATTGCAACCACGCGTCACGGTGGATGAATTTGTGGTGATGCCCAACCATATCCATGGCATCATCACCATGGCGGACGGCAACCGACGGGGTACATCGACAGTAGGTGCACAATGCAACGTGCCCCTACATTCGAACAATTTGGCAAACCGGCGTCGGATTCAGTTCCAAGCATCATTCGCTTGTTCAAAGCAGCTACTAACAAACGGATTAACATCATGCGCGGCACGCCAGGAACATCTGTCTGGCAACGCAATTATTATGAACACATCATACCCGATGATGGATCGTTGAACAAAATCCGTGAATACATCGTGAACAACAAGATGCAATGGGCGTTGGACCGTGAAAATCTAAATATCGTATGGTGCCCGTACACCCGTACAAAGGAATAAACCATGGCGAATCTGACCGAATCAGAAATCGAATCCGCCGCCCTCGCTTGGCTGGCCG
>MWFF01000059.1 GCA_002071485.1 Verrucomicrobia bacterium ADurb.Bin006
CGGACAGATCCGATGCCCCGCTTGAGGTCGGCTCGAAAAGGGGCGCGGATAGATCGCTTCGATCCCCATGATCTGCAACAAACGGTTCACCCGCTTGCTCCCGTTCACTGGACCGTCTGGTTCGCCTATTCCAGTTTCTGCTTGGCTGGGCGGACTTCATACAGGACGGGCTTTTCTTTAAGCAGGCCGGCGGTTTCCGTCGGTGCCTGCTCGAATCGAAGCTCTGCTGTGGCGAAGAGGTCAGATGTCTCCGCTTTGAGGTAGCGGGCGGTCATCCGGCAGTATTCGGGGTCGATCTCAATCCCGATGCTATTGCGGCCCGTCCGCAACGCCGCAATCATGGTGGTGCCCGAGCCACAGAACGGGTCCATTACGGTGTCCTCCGTGAACGAGAACATGCGGACCAGGCGCGTGGCCAACTCCAAAGGGAACGGAGCCGGGTGGTGCTGGGTGGAGGCGCCGGTGATGCCCTGGTGACGCCCGCGACGCTCGACAACCGGAACGTCTGGCCGAAGCCCGCGACCCTCGAACGGCGAAGCGGGGCGGCTGTTAGGCGCTCCAGTGATCTTGTCAGCCCTTGCGTCTGGATCGCGTGGCTGCACTTCCACAAACGACACTGGCGCCAGGGGCACTGCCCGAGCGGGCGCAGCCACCTGGCGCTTGAGTTTGTCTCTTGTCTGCCACGAACCGTAGCCGCCGCCGATTTGCCGCTCACGCACTACTGCCGAAGCAACACGCTGAACCGGATGACCAAGTCCGTCCAATGTTACTGGCGGAACAAAAGTCATCGCGGGTTTCGCCCCGACTCGGCAATAGTGCGAACGCCCGTTGGCAAGCCTCAGCGCTCGGCTCATTCATTTGAACAGGAGGAGTCGGGCGCCGACAAGGATGAGGAAACCGCCGAAGGCGCGCTTGAGATCGGCCGAGGCGATGAATTTCGTGAGCCAGGACCCGACGAATCCGCCCAGCACGGCCGTGGGCGCCAGGGCCAACGCCAGGCGCCAGTCGACATGCCCCAGCCCGTGATGCTTGAAAGTCCCGATGAGCGCCGTCGGCACGATCACCGCCAGGGAGGTGCCGATTGCGGATTTGATATCGAGCTGGAGCAGGAGCATCATGGCGGGCACCATCACAATCCCGCCGCCCACGCCGAACAGCCCGCTGGTCACGCCGCCGATCAGTCCGATCAAACCCGCATAGAGATAGAGCATGGGGCGCTTCATGCCGCAAGCCATGCCCCCAGACAACTTATTTCGCGCGCTCTTTTCGCTCGCGAGGTTTTTGCCCGTGCGCCGTCGCCGGCACACGGCGCGCGCGTCTGAGACGGAGACTCGTCAAGCTTGAATCCGCCGCGTGAATCTCGCATCGTCCAGCCCATGCAAAGTGTCACCGGTCCCGTCTATGTGGTGCGCGACAACATCGACACCGACCAGATCATTCCGGCGCAGTATTTGAATCTGGTGCCGACGATCGCCGAAGAGTACGAGAAGCTCGGTTCGTACGCCCTGTGCGGCCTTCCCGACGCGCTTTATCCGATCCGATTCGTCTCTTCCGGCCAGCTCGATGCGGAGTATCCGATCATAGTGGCGGGGCGCAACTTCGGCTGCGGCAGCTCGCGCGAGCATGCGCCCATTGCCCTCGGGTCCGCCGGGTGCCGAATCGTGGTGGCGGAGAGCTTCGCCCGCATCTTCTTCCGCAACTCGGTGGCCACGGGCGAGCTGTATCCGTGCGAATGCGCGGAGCGCCTGTGCGAAGTCCTCAAGACCGGAGATATGGCGACAGTCGATCTCGATGCGTGCACGGTGACCTGCGCGGCGGGCGGGCGCGTCTTCCGGCTCAAAGCCTTGGGCGATGTACGTCCGGTGGTGGACGCCGGCGGCCTGTTCAACTACGCCCGCAAGACGGGCATGATCGCCTCTTGAGCCTGCTCATTGGCGATCCGTCCGCCATTCCAGAGCGGCCAGCGTCGTCACGAATTCGTCCAGATCGGTGCGCGGGGATCGGCTCGAGTCGGGGTTGCGGAAATTGTTGAGGAGCAGGGCGAAGGCGAATCGCTCGCCGGCCTTCGATGTGACGTAACCGGACAGGGCATTGACGTACCGCAACGTGCCGGTTTTGGCCCGGGCATTGCCCGCCGCAGGCGTCTCAAGCATCCGATTCCGCAATGTGCCGTCAATACCCGCCACGGGCAGCGCGTCGCGGAACACCGCAGCCTGAGGATGCCGGTCCATGAAACGGAGCAACTGGACGATGGCGGCTGGCGTGACCAAATGGCGGCGGCTCAAGCCGGAGCCCTCCTCGAACAGCACCTCGTCTGCGGGAATGCCCGCGCGGGCGAGGAAGGTTTCGAGCGCCCTGATCCCAGCCGCTTCAGCCGTGTGCGGGAACACACCCGCGGGCGGCCAGGCGCTCCGGGTGGCGTTGGTCTGACTCGAAGCCGCCAGTTCCGCGGCGCCGACTTGCAACAGCAGCAACTGGGCGTAGAGGTTCTGCGACGGCTTCATCATTCGCGCCACTAGGTCGCGGAGGGGAGGCGATTCCACAGCGGCCAATTCCACTCGATTTGCTCCAGACGCCGAATCGGCGGGTGCGCCGGCTGGATCGGTCATGCGGACGTTGCCGGCCACGCGAATGCCGCGCTTTTCGAGGGCTGCCTTGAACAAGTGGCCGAACCACGCCGCGGGCGCATGCACCGAGACCGTTTCGGTGATTCCCGCGTCGCCCACGGGAATGCGGCCGGTCACGACGATCAGGTTGTGGCTCAGGGGGCGCTCGACCTGAACGGCGCGCCGGACGCCAGTCGGCGCCGTGACACATCGGTTATCGACGGCGATGAAACCGGACGGGGGCACGAGTTGGACCGTCGCCGGTCGTCCCGGCGTCTGGGCCGGCTTGACCACGACATCAACCGTGTTGTCATTGATCGAGAGGGCTGACACTTCGGCCCCGTAGGCGTACTGGAGGTCGTCCCAGTCCCATCCCGACCCGAGCGCCGGGCTGGCGAAGTAGCCGGCATCGACGACGAGGTCGCCTCTTACGCGCTTGATGCCGGTCGCGGCGACCACCCCGAGCAGAGGCTCGAGCGCCCGATCGAGCCGACCCTCATGAAACCGGGCGGCGAACGTCGGATCGCCCCGACCGTAGAGGATCAAGTCGCCCTTGAGCGTTCCGCGTCGCGTCGGGCGCTCCTGGCTGCAGACCGAAGTGCGAATGCGGAACTCGGGTCCGAGTCGATCCAGGGCCAACGCGCCGGTGAACAGCTTGGTGTTCGACGCCGGAATCAGCAGATCATCGGCGTTATGTTCGAACACCGGTTGGCCGGAGTCGATCGAGACGATCCGCACGCCCCAATGCGCGTGGCGAAAGCGGTCCTGATTGACGTGCGCCGCGAATCGCGTCCGGAGACCCGCTGGGTCGGACGGCGCGGGGATGACCTCCGAACTCAGGGCTGGGGCCGCGGCAGTCCATGCCAGCCAGGCAAGGAGAAGGAAAAACGGTGTGGAAAGTCCGGCGTGGTTCATGGGTAGCATTGACATTCAACGGTTTAATACGCATTGGACCCATGAACCGGGGAACGTTCAACGCCCAACTTCCAACGCTCAACGTTCAACGAAGCGGTTCGTTAAAAGTTGGATGTTGAACGTTGCGCGTTGGACGTTCGGGTTACCCCTTTTGTTGATTATCAACGGCTTGCGCAGGCGGTTCATGGGAGGCGGCCTGTTCCTTTTTGGGAGGTTCCTGTTTTGAAGAAGGCATTGGGTCCATACACCATACTCGGAGGGGCGCTCCCGCGGCCGCGCAGGCGCGCCAACCTCGAGAGATCGCCCCTGCTGTTCCTGGGAGCAGCGCAGTCGTGGTTGTCCAAGCCCTTGGGCCGGCGTTCGTTGTGGCAGTCGGCCCTCTTGCTAACTTCTCCAGGGGCGAAGGCGCTGCAGACCGGTGAGGACCTGTTTGGTGATCTGCACATCTTCCGCGATCTGCCAGTCGAACATGCCCACGAGAATAAAATCGGCGCCGTTCTCGAAGGCGTAACGGAAGCCGCGCTGGGGCGGGATGGCGCCGGCGGCCAGCACTTTGAAGGCGATCCAGGGCTTGGTCACGTTGAACATGGCATCGCCGACTTCCTCGGGATTGCTGCACCAGGAGTTGTCGTAGCGTCCCAGATCGTCCGTCTCGCCCGGCTTGGGTGCGGTGTGGTAATCGTGCGTGTGGAGGGTCTTGACATAGAAATCGGGGTTGATCTTGGCCTTCTCGCACTCGACGATCGTGCGCAACCCATGCGCGCCGATGCCCGCGCTCAGCTTATAGCTGCGCACCAGATCGAGAATCCGCACCAGGGTGTCCATCTTCCCCTGCTGGACGAGCGCATCGGCACCGTCGCCGGTGATGTGAATGGCCGAGGCGCCCTGGTCGGCCGCTTGTTTGAACTGATCGAGATCGCCGTTGGGGTTCACGCGCGCCTGGGCGATCCATTTCATCTTGCCGCCGCGTTTCCAATGCGCCTGCAACTGGCTGATGCCGTCGCGCACCCAGCTATTGATCACGTTGATTCCGTGCAATTCGGCCGTTTCGAGGGTCTCGAGAATCTTGGCGTCGGTGTTGTAACGCCGCATCAACTCGGCCACGTACGCGAGATCGCGGGAATGGGCATAGCCGCTGAGCAGGTTCCCCCCGAGCATGAGCCTACTGTAAGCGACGTCGCCAATCCGCCCAGTCGGCAGCGTGTTCTTCGGGGACGCCAGAGGGCCGGCTTGGGAAGCGGACGCCGCCGGGGCGGCATCTTGTTGGGCCCGCGACACAGCGGGCAACGCGGCGGCGCCGAGGGCGGAGACCTGAATGAAGCGGCGTCGGTTGAGAGAATTGGCCATAGTCATGTGTTCCTCATGTGCGATCACTCAGTCGATTGGCGCGCAGTGTAGAACGGACGCTCGGCAATGAACAGCACGAAAAAAGGAACTCGAACATAAGAACATAAGCCGGCGCCCGAGCCGGAATTCCGTCGGCTCCAGTATCTGCGCCGACTCCCGCCCCCCGTCGCTCAACGGCGCCGCGGCCGGCGGGCGGATCGGCGCGAGCCGGGTGAAGCGAGGCGGCGGAGTTGGGTCTCGGCATCCCGATTGTAGGCGACGAAGGCGCCGATCTTCGGATCGAACACGCGCAGCACGTCCTCCTCGTCCTGCTTCATCGGCAGGTCCTGGGCCTTGGCACGTTGGAGGACTGCCGGGCCATCAACAACGCCCAGACCAGGGAGATCAGGACTGCTTTCCTACAGACGGATGACAGGGCGTGTATCTGACATGTGATCCGCCTCGGACTACATCTTGCAGAACTGTTCGAAGGCGCCGCCCAGGAGGCCTTGAACATCCCGTTCGACCTCCGCCGCTGTCGGTTCCCAGCCTGTCAAGGCCAGGTCGGCGTACTTGTCGGTCAGGGCACTCGACAGGCTGCGCCGCGTATGGTCCCACTTGTAGATGATCTGGTCGAGCACACGCGCGTCGGAGTGCTGGGCTGTGAAGCTTGTCCCGAGCAACTCGAGCCGGAGCCGCAGCGTCTCGTCGATCAGGTAGGGGACGTTGTTGAACCACCAGCAGCCGAAGGGATGCAAGTTGGAGAACTTGCGGGCCAGGACACACAACTCGTGCTGGTTTTCGCGGGACAGCACGGTGACGAGGAACCGGTTCTCCGGGTAGGCGGCACACAGGTGGGCCAACGTCCCGAGGTCGCTGCGCCCGAGCCCGTCTCCGGCAAGGCCGAGTTGCGGATTGACCGCGCGCCGCACGCCCATCATCAGCGCGAACGGCTGCCCGAACTCGAGGCAGTGGGGCAGGACGGCCGCTTTCATCAATTGGGCGCACTCGTTGTCGTCGTCGCAGGAGAACTCCGGCGGCAGAGAAACCATCAGGTAGCGCGCCTCCATCCGCAGGGTCCAATCCGCAAGAAAGCGGCGGACTTCATTGAGCGTGTGAGTCGAGAGGCCTTCGCCCACCTCGTAGCCCCACTCGGCGAGGCGGCGCGCGGCTCGGGGCCAGTCGACCAGGAGGGGATCGACCCGGAGCGCCGCGACGAACCGTTCGTCGCGCAGGAAACCCTTCTGCCAAGCGGCTCGCTCTTCGTCATCGAAGGGCGAGTTGGTCATGTAGATCGATTTGACATTGGCGAGTTCCATGCAGCGCGTGACGTAGGTTTCGGCATTCCATTGCGCGAACCAATCGCGCAGCGCGGGCAGGTCGCGCCGCTTCACATCCAATCCAAGCCGATGGAGCGTCGTCAGGACGCCGCGGCAGGCTTCGGAGAGGGGCGAATGTTGGATGAAGAGGACGTTCCAGATGATCTCGGCCTGGCGGCTTTTGCGCAGGGTCAGGAAGCTCTCGGGCAGGAGTTTCTGGCGGCGGTTGACTTCCGCCATCAGGTAATGGTAGACGAGCAACTCGTCGATCCCCCACAGGAGCAGCCCGCCCAACAAGGGATCGTACAGATGCGTGTGGATATCGATGACGGGTGTCGAGTTGACCGCCCGGTCGACCATCGCAGCCAGAGCGTTGCGTCGGAATTCCGTGACGGGGGTGCTCATGGGCGCTGATCTTCCTCCGACGTCGGGCCAGCCAGCCAATCGCGATTGAACCGTGTGAAGGTGATGAACTGGTATCCCCGCTCGGCGCCCCGTTCCCACAGAACGCCAACGGTCCCATCCCGGAGGACCGCAAGGTCGGAGTACGCCGCCAGTCCGGGTGCGACCGCCCGTTCCCACGGAAAGGTCAACCCCTCGTCCCGGCTGATCCGAACGACGAGATTCGCCCGGTCGGGGCCTTTGGGGCCGGTCCACAGAATCCAGTCGCCACCCTCTCCATCGACCGGGGCCGGGTAACGCTCGATGGCGCAACACACCGGTGTGACCTTCTCGCCCGGGCGGGCTGGAGACCAAGTCTGCCCTCCGTCGCTGCTGGTTGAGAGCCAGCGGTGGGGGCCGGATTGCTGTCGGATGTCGATCATCAACCGGCCGTCGTGCAGCTCGACGAGTTGGCACTCGTCGCCCGAGATGACCGGCACCCTTTGGCCTCGCTGCCACGTGCGGCCGTGGTCCGTGCTGAAAACGGCAAAAACTGCGAAAGGCTCGAACATCCAAACCGGTATGACGAGTCGTCCATCGCGGGTCTCAATGCCGCCGCCCGGCCCCACGACGCTGCAACGCCACTTGGGGTCCGCCAGGTCGCGCGTCACGCCTGTGAGGTCGATTGGTTCGGACCAGGAGGCGCCGTTGTCGTCGCTGGTGCGCGCCAGGATTTGGCTGTCGTCGGTTCCGGGGCGTGCCGTCGAGGTGTTTCGGCCCGGTTTGCACCGGAGGTAGAAGAGCCAGATTCGTTTCTTCTGCCTGTCGACGAGAGTCGCCGGATTGGCGGCTGACCAGCGATCGCCGGGGTCTTCGATGATCTTCATCGGCGACCAGGTTACGCCGGCGTCCCTGCTGCGCCGGCAGACCAGATCGATGTCGTTGTCGTCGTAGCCCGGGTCGCCCAGGTTGTGTTTGCGGGCTTCGGCGAAGGCGAGCAGCGTGCCGTCCGGGGCCGTCTCGATGGCCGGGATGCGGTATGCGACGTACCCCTCCGTCCCCGAGGCGAAGACGTCCGTTTGCTGAAGCAGGGGCTGTCCGCGGACTGGGGCGACGCCGAGGAAGCCGATGACAGCGGCAAGCGAGCAGAGCGGAATGGCTCGTGACTTCATAGCTCGTCAACACGGCCGGACGCGGTTTAAGACCCGGGCTCTACGTCTCATCTCACCCCGCTCCCAAAGCGCGCTCGAGCCGACGGGGTTATCCGATTTTGGGCAGTGCCCACGGTTTGCGGTACTCGTAGCTGTATTGCTTGACCTGGACGGGGTCGCCGACGATCTGCTCTTTGGCCGGATCCCACTTGAGGGGCTTGCCGGTCTGGACGGCGATGTTGCCCAGGTGACACACGGTGGCTGAGCGATGGCCGATGGCGACATCGCAGATGGGCGGCTTGCGGCTCTTGATGGCGTCGAACCAGTTCTGGTGGTGGTCGCGGCTGACGGTGAGGTGGACTTCGTCCTGCCCGAGCGGTTCTTCGATGGCGCCTTTGACCGAGGATTCGAGCTTGCCGCGGTCGACATAGATGATGCCGTCCTGGCCTTCGAACGTGGTGCCGATGCGGTGGCTCTGGCCGCAGAGGACTGTGACTCCGTTGGCGTACTTGTAGGTGATTTCGAACCAGTCCGGCACTTCGTATCGCTTCTGCGGATCGTAGTCGGCGCGCGCGCTGATCTCGACTGGGCCGCTCTCGTCCATGTTGAGGGCCCACTGCGTGATGTCGAGGTGATGCGCCCCCCAGTTGGTCATCTGCCCGCCCGAGTAATCCCAGAAAAAGCGGAAATAGTAATGGACGCGGTGCTTGTTGTAGGGACGCTCCGGCGCCGGCCCCAGCCACATGTCGTAGTCGAGCTCGGCCGGCGGCGCGCTGTCGGGCACCGGCGGCTCCTTGGTCCAATTCACCCCCGGCAGACCGACGCGCACGGTTTTGATGTCGCCGATACGCCCTGACCGGACGTACTCGCAGGCGCGGCGGAATTTCTCGTCTCGCCAGGAGCGCTGCTGGCTGCCGGTTTGGACGATCCGGTTGTAATAGCGGGCGGCTTTGACCATGGCCCGGCCTTCGTGGATGGTCAGGGTCAGCGGCTTCTCGACATACACATCCTTGCCGGCCTGGCAGGCGTGGATTGCGGGGAGGGCGTGCCAGTGATCGGGCGTGGCGATGAGGACCGCGTCGATCTCCTTGTTCTCGAGCAAGGCCCTGTAGTCTCCATATCCCTTGGCCTCGATGCCGGTCTTTTCCTTGAGTTGTTTCTGGGCTTGCGCCACGTGACTCTTGTCGACGTCACAGACGGCGACCACGTGTTTGGCCATGGTGGGCGCCATCATGTTGCTGCGGCCTTGCCCGCCGACGGCGATGATCCCGACGCGGATGGCTTCGCTGGGCGGCGACCCGGTCTGTGCGCGGGTGCGATTGAGGAAAAGGCTGGGGGTGGCGACGAGCGTGGCGGCGCCGAGCGACGCAGTCCCAGCGCGTTTGAGGAAAGCCCGACGGGGCATCGACGAAGGATTTGTCATACGGATGCTTATCCGGTTTTTGGGGCGCGATGTCAACGCTCCCGGGCCGGCCAACAGAATCCTTGAAAGGCGCAAATGAGAGGTGCGACAGTTGCGTCGATCGCGCCGAGTTCTCGGCGCTCAAGATTCCAGGCGGACGTTTGGTGAGCAGGATTTGCCAGTATGGCTAAGGAATTCATCCGGATCGGCGGCGCGCGCGTCCACAATCTCAAGAACCTCTCGCTCGAAATTCCGCGCGAGCGGCTGGTGGTGATCACGGGGCCGAGCGGCTCGGGCAAGTCGTCGCTCGCCTTCGACACCATCTTCGCCGAGGGACAGCGCAAGTACATGGAGTCGCTTTCCGCGTACGCCCGCCAGTTCCTAGATTTGATCGAGAAGCCGGACGTGGACTTCATCGAGGGTCTTTCGCCCGCGATTGCCATCGAGCAGCGGACCGCCGGGGCCAATCCGCGCTCGCTCATTGCGACGACGACCGAGATCTACGACTACCTCCGCCTCCTCTACGCCCACGTCGGCCAGCCGCACTGCCCCCTGACCGGCCTCCCAATCGCCTCGCAGACCGCGACCGAGATCGTGGACAGAATCGCCGCGTTGCCGCCTCGCACCCGAGTCATGCTCCTGGCTCCCGTCGTCCGCAAGCAGCGCGGCGAATTCCGCGATGTCCTCGAACGCCTGACCCGCCAGGGGTTCGTCCGGGCGCGCCTCGATGGCGAGATGTATGAGCTGGGCGGCAACGTGCGGGCCAGGCTCGATCCCAAGAGAAAACACACAATCGAGGTCGTGGTCGATCGCTTGGTGATCGACGCCGCGGTCCGGACCCGACTGGCCGATTCCGTCGAGACCGCCTTGAAATGGGGTGAGGGGTGCGTTCTGGCGCTCGAGCAACCGCCGGGAGCCGACGCGGCCGCGGGCTGGACGGAGACCTTGCATTCGAGCCGGATGTACAGTCCCGCCACGGGCCTGAGCTATGACACCCCGACGGCGAAGCATTTCTCGTTCAACGCGCCGTTTGGCGCGTGCGCGGTCTGTCACGGGCTGGGGAAGAAGCCCGTCTTTGACGACCATCTGGTGATTCCAGATTCCCGGAAAACGCTCGCGCAGGGGGCAGTGGCGGCCTGGCGGCACGGCGGCAAGCGGATGGTCGCGTACTACAAGAGCCTGCTCAAGGGGCTGGCAGCCCATCACGGCGTCAGCCTGGAGACTCCGTTCGAGAACCTGCCCGAGGCGTTCAAGCGGGTTCTGCTCCACGGATCGGGCGAGACCCCCATCGAGTTCACGTTCTGGCGCGCTGGGAAGATGAGCAGGTTGAGCCGGCCTTTCGAGGGGGTCCTCCCGAATCTCGATCGCCTCTACCGCGAGAGCGAGAGCGAATTCACGCGCAACCGGCTCAAAGCCTTCATGAGCCAGCAAACGTGCGACGCCTGCGGCGGGCGGCGCCTCAAGCCCGAGATTCTCGCCGTGACGTTGGAAGCGGCGGACGGCGCCGGCCAGGCGGGTGCGACGGCGCCCCGAGCGCCCGAGGCGACTCGATCGGCGATCTCCGGCCCGGGGACTGGCCCGTCGATTCCCGGTCTTTCGATCATGGATGTGTGTCGACTCTCGGTCGAGCAGGCGGATCGATTCCTGAGGGATGTGAAGCTGACGGAATTCCAGCAGAAGGTGGCCGGCGAGATCGTCAAGGAGTTGCGGGCGCGCCTGGGTTTCCTCAGAAACGTCGGTCTGGGGTACCTCACTCTCGACCGCGAGAGCGGCAGCCTCAGCGGCGGAGAGGCCCAGCGAATCCGTTTGGCCACGCAGATCGGCGCGGGCCTGGTCGGCGTGCTCTACATCCTGGATGAGCCGAGCATCGGGCTGCACCAGCGCGACAACGACCGTCTGCTGCACACACTCGAAGGCCTGCGCGACCTGGGCAATTCCGTCCTCGTGGTCGAGCACGACGAGGAGACCATCCGCCGCGCCGATTACCTGATCGATCTGGGGCCCGGGGCCGGGGTGCGGGGCGGTGAACTGGTCGCTTGCGGTACGGTGGCCGAGGTGATGGCCAATCCACAGTCGTTGACCGGACGTTATCTCAAGGGCGATCTGGCGATCCCGATCCCACGTCGGCGCGGAAAGCCGGTGGGCGACAAAGGCTGGCTCACGGTTGTGGGGGCGCGGGAGAACAATCTGAAGAGCATCGACGTCCGATTCCCGCTCGGGACGCTCACATGCGTGACGGGCGTGAGCGGGTCGGGCAAAAGCACCCTGGTGGACGACATCCTGCGGCGTGCCCTGGCCAGGCGTTTGACCGGTGCCAGCGAGCGGCCGGGCCTGCACACCGGCATCGAAGGCATCGAGAACCTGAGCAAGATGGTCGTGATCGACCAGACACCGATCGGGCGCACCCCGCGGAGCAACCCCGCCACCTACACAGGCGTCTTCAACCAGATTCGCGACCTGTTCGCGCGCCTGCCGGCGGCCAAGGTCCGCGGCTACTCCTCGGGGCGATTCAGCTTCAACGTCCGGGGGGGGCGTTGCGAGAAATGCCGTGGAGACGGCGTCCTCAAGATCGAGATGAACTTCCTGCCGCCGGTCTATGTCCCATGCGAAGCGTGCGGCGGGCGGCGGTACAATCGCGAGACTCTCGAGATCACGTACAAAGGACTCAACATCGCGGACGTGCTCGATCTGACGGTCGATGAAGCGATTCCGTTTTTCCGCGCGCTGCCCGACATCGCCGATGCCTGTGTCACGCTGGCTGAGGTCGGTCTGGGTTACCTGCGCCTGGGCCAGTCCGCCACCACCCTCAGCGGCGGCGAAGCGCAACGGCTCAAGTTGGCGACCGAGTTGAGCAGGCGGTCGTTGGGGCATACCCTCTACCTGCTCGACGAACCGACCACCGGCCTCCACTTCCACGACATCGCCAAGTTGCTCGAGGTCCTGGTCAGGCTGCGCGACGCCGGCAATACCCTGATCGTCATCGAGCATCATCTCGACGTCATCAAGTGCGCGGACTGGATCATCGATCTCGGGCCCGAGGGCGGGGCTGACGGGGGCCGGGTGGTCGCCGCCGGCACGCCGGATCAAATCAGCGCCAATCCGGCGAGCCATACCGGACGCTACCTGCGCCGGGCCCTCGCGCGCTGAGCGGGGCGGCTCGCCCGCGCTTTTCGTAGCGCAGCAAAGCCGCAGCCGAAGTCTCTTCTTTCAAGAAAGGAAGAAATGTACAGAGACTTGCACACCCCGATGGTAGATAGGGCACTCAGGCTTCACAGGATGAACTCTATGCGCGCTTGAAAGGGCGCAGTGCATAGAATCCTTGAAATGCCGCATCGAGCGCCGACAATGAGGGCGAACCTGCCCCCGGTAAGCCGGGGGTTTCAAGAAATCGAGTCATGCTCGCCACTGGCCATACGTTCCGGATCATTCTGGGCATTGCGCTGATCGCAGGCTTGGCGCTGGGAGGGTTGCGCGGGCGCGCCGCGAGTTCGGATGAGGATCGGGCATACGAAGTGGCGATCAAGATGTTCCAGGACGGCCTCTTCGAATTCGCGGATCGGGAATGCGCCAAGTTCGCAGCCGCCTACCCGAATTCGGAACGACTCGCGGATGTCGTCGTTGTCCAGGTCCAGGCTAAAATCAAACTTAACCAGTTCGACGACGCCCTCGCCCTCCTGACCGAGCGCGCCCCGGCCGCCGGGCCGCGGGCGGATGAATTCGCGTTCTGGCGCGCTGAGATTCTCGTGCAAAAAGGACAGCTCGGCCCCGCGGCCGACGCCTTCGCACATCTGACGGCGACATTCCCTCAATCGCCGCGTTCCCTGAACGCCGCCTACCGCGAGGCTTATTTCCGTTCCACTTTGGGCGAAACCGATCGAGCGGTGGCCTTGCTGCGGGACCCGACTGGCGCCTTCGTGCGGACCGCCAATGCGCATCCCGAGGACGAATTCGCCGTGCGGGGGCGGCTGCTGCTCGCCGAGATTCTCAGCAGCCGTGCCGATCTTCAGGGGGCCGAGGAAGCGCTCGCGGCCATCGGCGACCGCCCCCTGCCGCCCGAACTCGGCTGGGAGCGCGGGTTTCTCATGGCGCGACTCAAGGTTGAAATGGGCAAAATCCAGGAGGCCTACCCCCTCTCGACCAACCTCACGGCCTCGATCCCCGCATCCATTCCACTCGAGCGGCGCGCCGCGGCGCTGCTCATCGAGGCCGACCTGCTCGACCGGATGGGACAGGCAGATTCGGCGCTGCAGGCCTACGAGCGCATTCTGGCCGAAAGCCCGGCCGGCCCGCTACTCGAACAGGCCATCGCGCGCTACATCGCACTGAGCCTGCGGGCGCCGGACATGGCGACCCCGGTTCAGCGGTTCGAGGCTGTGCTCGCGGCGCACCCCAACAATGCAGCCCTCGCCCCGGTCCGCCTGACGCTGGGCGAACTCAAACTCAAGCAGTATTACGCGTCCAGGACGGCCGCGGCGCCTGGGGCTCCGGCGAACCTGGCGCTTGCCACGAACCTCTTGGGACAGGCCCTTGCCCAGTTCGATTGGGTGGCGACTAATCGTCCCGCAGGCCCGTTGTTCGGCCGCGCCCAGCTCAATCGGGGATGGTGTCATTGGGAAGAAGGTCCGCAGAGCCTGGCTGAAGGCCTCAGGGCGTTCCGGGACGCCGCGGCGCACTTGTCTTCGCCGGCTGACCAGAATATTGCGCGGTTCAAGTGGGCCGACTGTCAGCTTCGGCTGTCGGACATCCCAGGAGCGATATCCAACTACTGGATCGTTGCCACCAATGCTCCGGCAACCGCAGGCGCTACCAACGATTTGGCGACGGAGGCCCTGGCCCAAATCGTCCGCGCAGGCGTCGAGGCTGGCGATCTGGCCAACGCCTCGACCGCCCTGAACCACCTGTTGCGCGCGGACCCGACCGGACAACTCGCCGATCGCCCGACTTTGTTGGTGGGCCAGGCCCTCGCACAGTTCGGCCAGCCCCAGGCCGCTCGGACGCTCTACGATGAATTCCTGCGACGTTACACAAACTCGGCGCGCCTCCCGGAAATCCGTCTGGCCCTCGCCGAGACATTCGAACTGGAGCGCGGATGGGAGGCCGCTCACCGAGCGTATGCAGCCTGGTTGGGCGCCTACAGCAACAACCCCGCGGTCTCCACCAACATGATCGCCCAGGCCACGTTCGACCTGGCGCGCGTCGCCTACCGCGCCCAGCCCGACACCAACGCCTTGGCGCTTCTGACGAATTTCGTCCGCCTCTATCCGTATCACACCAACGCCCCGCTCGCGCAGTATCTGGTCGGCGAATATGCCTTCGGGCAGGGCGATTACGCGGGAGCGGAGTTGTATTTCCTGGATCGATCGCTCACCCAGAACACGAACCTCCTCTGGGGCGAACTCACCTATCGCGCCCGGTTGATGGCCGGACGCGCCGCCGTCGCCCGCCAGAGCTACCGCAGCGCTCGGGACCACTTCGATTGGCTGATCACCAACGGGCCGCTCCACGTGGCCAACTCGCCCGTCCCCATTCCAATCGTGGCGGAGGCCTATTTGTTCCGCGGCGACACCTTCGTCCTGGAACCGACTGAAGCCGAGACCAACAGTCTGGCGCGCTTTGGCGAAGCCATCAACGCCTTCTCCAAAATCACGGAGCGGTTCCCGACCAACGAGTTCGCTCCCCTCGCCTGGGGCCGGATCGGCGAGTGCCACTTCCAACTCGCCACTCTGGACCCCAAACGGTACGACAGCGCCGCCAATGCCTTTCGACGGGTGCTCGAATCGCCGGCCGACGCCTCCCTGCGGAGCCAGGCCGAGTGGAAACTCGGCGTGGTCCTCGAAAAGCAGGCCCAGCTCAAGCCCCCCCCCGAGCGCGCCGCCCTGTCCGAGCAGGCGCTCGATCATTACCTCCGCGTCCTCTATGCCAAGAACCTCCGGCCCGACGAGCAGCCCGATCCGTACTGGCTCAAACGCGCTGGCCTCAGCGCCGCCGAACTGGCCGAGAGCCTCAAGAAGTGGGATGTGGCCCTCGGACTCACCCGCCGCCTGATCACCGACCTTCCGATCCTCAGACCCCGCCTCGAAAAAAAGATCGAGGATCTCCAAGCCGCCCGACAGAGCGGCGACACCCCGTAGCGCGAAAGGGATGCACTCGAGTCGTCGTTCCCGTCAACGCCAGGCTGCACCATTGACTGTGGATTATCAATCCTGCAGGCCGCGCGCCCTCGGACTGCATGGGGCATGCATCACCCCTGCTACAGCGAGGCAGCGGTCATTGGAAACGCGCATTTTGGATGGCACATGCCACACCAATGACAGGGAGTGAGTCCATTCTGCAATACGTGATCGTGTTCATGAAATGGCGGTTTCTTAGCCCCCGCCAACGCAGCGCGATGACCGGCCCATGCGTCGGCATCGCCGGTCCATTTCGCGGCATTTCGCGCTATGCGCACCCGCTCGCCGCCATTACCATGCGCGAAAGAAAACAGTGGAATCCATGAACATCGAAAAACCGATCACGACCTCAGACACGCCAGCCAGGCTCGGCATCGTTGGACGCCGCGTTGGGAGACATCTGGCGGGACTCACTCTGCTCGCGGTGCTGACGATCCTGCCCGATGCCGTCCAGGCTCAGTTCCTTTACACGACCGATCGGAACCGAATCACGATCACCCGGTACACCGGCCCGGGCGGTGCCGTGACCATTCCCGAGACCATAAACGGCCTGCCTGTGGTCGGCATCGCGGACAAGGCGTTCGAGGGGAGCGTCGACATGACCAGCGTCACGATCCCCGCCTCGGTGACGACCATTGGCGCCTGGGTGTTCAAGGGATGCACGAGCCTGGCCGCCATCGAGGTGCGCACATCGAACACGGCTTTCCGCAGCATCGAAGGCGTGCTGTTCAACAAGATGCAGACGAAACTTCTGGCCTGTCCGGGAGCGCGGGAAGGCGCCTACGCCGTCCCTGGATCCGTCACCAGCATCGAGACAGGGGCATTCCACGGCTGCGCTCGCCTGACCAGCCTGACGATTCCCAGGAATGTCACCGCCATCCGGGCCGGGGCATTCGGGGGCTGCACTGGCCTGACGAGCGTCGCGCTCCCGGAGCGCCTGACGAAGATCGAGGCCGGGCTGTTCGAAGGTTGCGTCAACCTGACCAGCGTCGCGATTCCCACCACGGTCACCCTTGTCGGGAGCGGCGCGTTCCGAGCCTGCACGGGCCTGACCGCCATCACGATCCCCAACGCCGTCACGAAGATCGAGGACGGGGCATTCGAGGATTGCGCCGGCCTGGCCGGCGTCACGCTCGGGACAAAGGTCGCCAGCATCGGGTCTTCCGCGTTTGCGCGCTGCACCAGCCTGACCGCCATCACGATCCCCAACGCCGTCACGAAGATCGGCGATGGGGCATTCGAGGATTGCGCCAACCTGGCCGGCGTCACGCTCGGGACAAAGGTCGCCAGCATCGGATCTTCCGCGTTTGCGCGCTGCGCGGGCCTGACCGCCATCACGATCCCCAACGCCGTCACGAAGATCGGCGATGGGGCATTCGAAGATTGCGCCAACCTGGCCGGCGTCACGCTCGGGACAAAGGTCGCCACCATCGGACGGGCCGCGTTTGCGGGCTGCACCAGCCTGACCGCCATCACGATCCCCAACACGGTCACAAGCCTGGGGAACGAGGTGTTCGCAGATTGCGTCAACCTGGCCGGCGTCACACTCGGGACAAAGGTCGCCACCATCGGACGAGCCGCGTTTGCGCGCTGCACCAGCCTGACGGGCATCACGATCCCCAACACGGTCACAAGTCTGGGGAACGAGGTGTTTGCAGATTGCGTCAACCTGGCCAGCGTCACACTGGGAACCAAGGTCGCCAGCATCGGGCGATACGCGTTTTGCCGCTGCACGAGCCTGACGAGCATCACGATCCCCAGGAGCGTCACCAGCATCCAGGCGTGGGCGTTTTGGGCTTGCACCAACCTGGCCAACGTCACGATCCCCAACACGGTCACAACCATCGGAGACGAGGCGTTCGAGAGCTGCACGAGCCTGACGAGCGTCACGATCCCCAGCAGCATCACCACCATCGGAGTCGCGGTCTTCTACCGCTGCACGAGTCTGACGAGCGTCACGATCCCCGAGAGTGTCACCCGCATCGGGGCGTATGCATTCTACGGTTGCAGCAGTCTGCCGAGCATCACCATCCCCAGCCGCGTCACGAGCATCGGGCCGTACGCGTTCTGCCGCTGCGCCAGCCTCACCGCCATCGCCATCCCGAACCGTGTCACCAGCATTGGGCGGTATGCATTCTTTGCCTGCACCGGCCTGGCGGACGTCGCGATCGGGCCCAGCGTCACGAGCATTGGACCGTATGCGTTCGGAAGCTGCACCGGCCTGACAAGCGTCACGATCCCCAAAGGGGTGACCAGCATCGATGCGTGGTTGTTTTCCGATTGCGCCGGCCTGACAAGCGTCACGATCCCCGACACCGTGACCCGCATTGCGGATGGGGCGTTCTTCGGGTGCACCGACCTGACGCGGATCACGCTCCCGCCTAAAGTCACCAGCATCGGAGAGCACGCGTTCGCGGGCTGCACCGGACTGGCCAGCGTCTGCTTCCTCGGAAACGCCCCCGCCACGTCCACCGCATTCGACGATTGCCCCGCAACGGTCTATTACCTGCCGGAGACCACCGGTTGGGAGCCGACATTCAGCGGGCGTCCGACCGCCGTGTGGGTGCCCCGGATCGAGGCCGCCGACGCCGACTTCGGCGTCCACGCGAACCGCTTCGGATTCGACATCACATGGACCCCCAAGAGCATTGTGGTCGTCGAAGCCTGCTCTGATCCGGCCAATCCGATCTGGGTGCCCGTGAGCACGAACACACTCGCCACGGGCCTTTCGTCTTTCAACGACCCGAAGTGGACGGATTTTCCGGCTCGATTCTACCGCCTCCGCTCGAAGTGACAGACGACGCAATCGGACGGCGTCATTCGATCAGACGCAAACGCTCGATCATGCGCGCGACCTTGTCGCGATGCGCAAGAATGGGCCGCGGATCGGTCGTGAAGTGCGTCAGGTCCTTGGAAACGCTCTCCGGAACCTCGAGCAGACTCCGAGCCTCTCGGACCAACGCGCTCGATGCCTCGCGATCGCCGACGCGCTCGACCTCCCGTTCGAGCAGCCAGAGGTACTCGTAGTCCTCCATGCCGTCCCGCAGGTTGTCCCACCGAAGCGAGTTGATCGGGGCATCGAGGTTCGGCGCGGTCGAGGCGTTGGGATCGCGCCGCGGCGGGTACAGGAAGCGGCCGTCGCCGTTGCCCCAGGGCCTGCGGTAGCCGACCGGGTTGCCGTAACCGGAGACCCAGCTCATGGGATCGGCCCAGGGATTCTGCACGTTGGGCTCGGGATAGGCCAACGGACTGCTCCAGTACACCGTGGCCCAGACCAGGATGCCCGAGACGCCGTACTGCCACGATTGCCAGGGCCAGAGCCGCAGTTCGGTGCCGGGATGATCGATGAACTCGGTCACGTAGGGTGCCTTGGGCCCGGTGCAAATATACCACCAGACCTCCTCGCCGGCCTCCTTGCGCGCCCGCACCCTCTCGCGTGTCCATTCCGGAGTCAGGCCGCACCAGATGTCCACATGGCCTATCAACTCCTTCTCCGGCTGCTCGGTCAGCATCCGGCGCAGGCCAGGGGCGGCTTCCTTGATCCGCTGCTGGCCCGCCACAACGAACGCGTAGTCCTTCGGATCCGGCTCATCGAACCAATAGGTGAACGCTTTGCCCAGCCAACCGTTCTCGCGCAGATGCCGCTCGACCTGCCCCAGGTAATCCCTGAATAGCGCCGCATGCTCGGGCGTGCCCTCCTGGAATCCTTCGAGTTCCCCGAGATGCCGGCTGTGAAAGGTGCCCCCGCCCATGCCCCGCAACGGAAGCTGGAACGTGCTGAAATGATGCTGATCGAGCCATGTCCGCGCTGCCACATCGAACTGGGCGAAATCCACCCGCGCCCGCTTGTTCGCCCCCTCACCCTCGAACCGGACACGAAACGGTGCATACTCGAAAAACGAATACGGGCTGATCCGATGCTCGGCAAAATTTCGCAGGTATTTGGCGAACACCGCCTCCTTGTCTACCCCATGGCTCAGGCGGTGATACCGGTTGATTTCGTGCGTTCCCAAGCCCAACGCGCTGCGCAGATGCGTCTCCGCAGGCAGGGCGAAATCGTACACATCGACCTCGAGCCCCGCCCGCAGTGTCCCCGCCGACGTCCTGACCTCGATCTCGCCGCGGTGGCGTCCGGCCCGGGCGGACTCCGGCACCCGGATGGTGATCCAGAGCGGCTGGTTGCGGTGAGCCGCCAGTTTCAGCGGGGTCTTGAGCGGCGGCAACGGATCGGGATACCAACCCCGAACACACGAGGCGTCCGTCGGCTGGGTCACATGCACGTACGCCACTTCGTCGAAACGAACTTCAATGGGACTCGAATCCCCGCGCTCGTCACGCAGGGTCACGGCGGGAGTTTCGAGCAGGGTCGTCTCGCGATCCGGCCGCAACACCAGTTGCACGGCCTCGAATTCGTTCCGGGCCGCGGCGATCTCGATCGCCCGCCGCTCTCCCATCCGCGCCGGAACCGGCGCAACCCGGTCGCGTCCCACCTTCCAGCCGCTTTCGCACCACCAGGCTGTCACGCCGCCCTCGTCCGCCAGCCAGAATCCGTAGCTGGCGTCCTCGAGCAGCCCCACCCGGAGCATCGACGTGCCCCGAAAGACGCCCTGGCCCGCGTCGTTCGTGATCGTCAACGCGATCCGATTCTCCCCGGCCCCGGGAAACCCAAGGCGCAGATCGAAGCGGCCTGTCTCACCAGGCGGCACCGAAGCCGTCATCGAGCGGACTGCTGGGCCCGCTTCCTGCCCGATGCCGAGACACGTCGCCGATGCAGTGAAGGCGACGGCGCGCGGCGCGCGATTCGTGGCGACAATCGCGATGCAAAAGTCCCCGTCCGCGGCCCGACACGTCCAACCGGCCAGCGCAATACCGACCTCCGGACTCGCTTCACGCGACTCGATAAACAGCGTCTCGCCGTCGGCGTCGGGCGGCGGGTTCTCCAACGCCGCCTCGTACTCGAAGGTGTCCACCTGGAATCCGGCTTCCTGGCCCGATTGGCTCAGACGGACGAGGACCTGGTCGGCCGGGAACAGCGACATTGGAAGTTCAGCCCGCCCGCCCCGCTTCTGGCCGTCGAACTCGGCAACAGCCACCCAGGCCTGTCCATCCCGGCTCGCATCGATTCGCAGCACCCCGCCCGTGTGATAATTGATGCCGGCGCGCAGGCTTGCGGAGATTTGGGGACTGCCGGACACGGCGAACCGATAGACCACCTCGGCGCCCGGCCAGAACAACCAGCGGTTCGAGTTGAAGCCGGCCTGATTCGTCACCAGCGGACGGTGATAATTGGCCCCGCGCCAGTTCAGGTTCGGCTCGAACCGATACACCCCGGCGCGAACGCTCTCGGCCTCGCCCAATTCGATGCCCTCAGCCGTCTCGGCGTGCGCCGCAAACACCGGAACCAGTTCGACGCAGTCGAAATCCAATCGCCCGTCAACCTCCCATTGCCCGAGTCGCACGAAATCGCGCGGGTTGTTGTGCGGGTTCATGAAGATGAACTCCTCGCGTCCCCAACGATGGTCGAGGGGGAAATCCCGGTTAACCCGGCTCGGCCCGGACATCGCAGTCCCCCCGTGCGCCTCGGCCGCGCGTCGTCCCATGAAGCCAAAGCAGTATAGGCCCCCGGGCTGCAGCGCCAAATCCGCCGTCCGCCACCAGTTGGGTTCCTTGCCGTCGCCTTCGAGACCAATGCAGACCTGGCCGGCGGCAGCGTTGCCCTCAGCGCGCACGACACGGCCCTTGCCGCCCGAAAGAGTCCATCCCTCGACGCGTTCCTGCGATCGCTCGAAGCTCGGGTTGGGCAAGAGGTTCTGGCCGAGACACGCGGTGTCGAGCACCGACACGGCGCCCGCCCAGGCAATGAGGAAAACGGTGTTCTTCATGGTCAATCTGCATCTGGCCATACGCCCATTGATCCAGGCTGACAACAGTATTTCACTGTCGCCAGGAGCCGAGTCGACGGCCTATGCTGGCCGGTGCCGGGGATGGCGCGCCGGAAATCGGTGTCCTCGTCCCCTCATGCCACTTCCCGGCTTGGCCGGCGTCGGCCCGCCGAGGCGCCCGGCAGGCGCCACAACACGATGTGAGTTATGTGGAAGAGAAGAAGCAAGCGGCTCGCCAGGTTCCTCGCCATTGCCGCGCTGGTGTGCGTGGCCGGTCTTGCCGTACTCAAAGTGTGGCTGGATGCTTCTTACTTCGACGGCTACGACCCAAACGCACCCTTGAACCTCGAGCTGGCCCTGGTCGAGGAAAGACAAGCTTACACGTGGACGAAATTCTACTACGCAGGCGCACGCGGCGATCGCGTTCCGGCTGTGATGGCGACCCCAAAGAATGCCTCCGGTCCGTTGCCTTGCGTGGTGTTCCTGCACGGGATCGGCAACGACAAGGAGTTCATGGCGCGACACAAGCTCGATGTGCCGTTCGTCCAGGCCGGATTCGCGTTCGTCTGTTTCGACCAATTGATGCGGGGCGAGCGGAAAGTGAAGGGCGGGCTCGCCGGGCTCGAAGCCTTTCGCGTCCGGGCTTCGCGAACCGTCAACGACACCCGGCGCCTGATCGATTACCTGGTCACCCGGCCGGACATCGCGACCAACCGCATCTACCTCTGCGGGGCGAGCTACGGCGCCATGACGGGGAGCACCGCTACCGCCTTTGACGAGCGCATCCGCGCCGCCGTGCTGGTCTATGGGGGCGGACACATGGTCTGCTTGCTCTCCTCGCCCACCGTAATCGAGACCGCGGGGAAGTGGCGCCATCTGCTGTGGCTGCCGGCCTGGTACTTCACCAGCGTCTGGGACCCGGTCAGATACGCCGGCGCCATCGCCCCCAGACCGGTCCTGATCCAGAACGGCAAGGCGGACACGGTGATTCCGCCCGATTGCGCGCGCGCCCTCCAGGAGGCGATCCGCGAACCCAAGACCATCCAATGGTACGACGGGGATCACTTGGGCAAGACGCGCGACTTGGACCTCCCGACCGTCAACGCCGTTTTGGCCGAAGCAGTCAGCTTTCTCGATCGCGAGGATGCTCTTCGCCGCCCGCCAAAACGCGACAGCCAGGGCGCATTCTAAGGGTCTGTGCAAAATCGGAAGTAATTTTGCACAGACCCTAAGTCACGTTACTAAAATGTCAGATCAAGGGTGAGCGCATCACCAGCATCGCGCGCGATCACGATATCGACGGACTTCTTGTTGCCAAGTGTAAGCGTAGCCGACAACCCGAGGCGATGAAGCGCGGACAGTACGTAGAACTCAGCCGCGAGATTAGTGTCGTAGGTGCTCACTATTGTAGGCCGAACGCCTCAGATCACCGACCGCCGCCGGGAAATCGTTCTCCCAGGGGAGCGCGCGTCGGAACGACCCATGGGCGACGAAACCGAAGCGGCGGGCGGTGGAGCGAGTGGTTCGGCTTTGCTCGCGAATGACTCCTGGTGTCCGACAGATGGCGTACGGCCGGATGAATTGCGGCGCAATGTGCCGTCCCGAGCTGCGTAACGTCAACTCCTGCGGCCTGTGGTCGTGGCGTAGTCTCCGCAGTCGGTCCACAGTAAATGTCGTGCCTCCATCTGCCAGTGACACACTGGTCAATACCCCCCAGTACAACAGCTTGCTGCAGTCAGTTGAATCCGCCAGCAATACGGGCATGAGGAGTCCATCCGCTTCGGCGTTGAGCCAGAGTCTGTATCCTGTAATCCACGCCTTGGTCTGGTGGAATACTGCTGGGCCAGCATTGCGGGCTCCCAAGAGCAATCGGTCGCCATGGACGATCGTGTAGATGCAGTAGTCGGAGATGGCGTTCATGCTGCGTTCTCCATAGCCCACAGAGGTCAGCGACGGGAGCCAGCCGCCGATGAGGTTGGATTTATCCCTGAGCCAATCGGCTGGCTCCCGTTAGATGCACCGCTTGGTTGGCCTTCTGAGTTAAATCGAAAATGGAATGGGTTTCCCTTGATCTTCCCCAAACCCAACTCGGCGCGCAACGCATCTCTGAGTGATAGAAGCAACGGTTCCACACTGGCGCCTTCCCTTCGCGTGCTAATCGTTGTCGCCATATTCTTTGCGATTTGGACCTGATCATCTGTGCCGAAGAGCTGTATGTCAGCAATTGCTGACTCGAACCCTCTGGCGAACTCTCTGGAGGAGTCGATTGAGCCGCGGCCCACTCCGGCTTCCAACCGTCGATACGCCTCAATTAAATACTGCACTCGCACTTCTCTACGTTTGTTGTTGCGATCTCGACGTGCATTGAGCGCGTGGACAATGTACCAGCCAAGAATTGCCACACCCGCAGTGGTCAATAGTGAAATCAGTAATGGCCAGTTCATAGCACTTGTCCTTTCGGCCAACGCTCCGGCTCACCGACGCCGGGCCAATGATGGTCGATTGCCAGCTGAAGCGCGATCCCGGCGTTCGGTGGAGCCGGTTTGTTGGACCATGTGTGCTGGAACTCTCACCGTGGCGGTCTCTTTTCCGGCGGCGGCTCGCGCCGATGAATCTGCTGG
>MWFF01000060.1 GCA_002071485.1 Verrucomicrobia bacterium ADurb.Bin006
GGGCGGCACCGGGCCATCTGCGTCGTTCCTCGGTCGGTCGAGTATCTCAGGGGATACACTCCCTCCCTCGGGCCTCTCATCTGGCCCGGTGGCGCTCCCGCCAAAACCGGAATTAATTTTTGCACAGACCCTAAGCGGGCTTGCCCCGCCACCTCGACCCGCGTAACATGCCCCTGAACGCGGACTGGATGTTGATGGCTCTGCCCCCGTAGCTCAGTTGGATAGAGCATCTGCCTTCTAAGCAGAGGGTCGCGCGTTCGAGTCGCGCCGGGGGTGCCACTCTTCAGTTGAGTTATGTTGACTCTCGAGCATCTGGCCGAACTGGTAGAAGGGCATCGGGCGGCAACCACGGCCCGGGTCCGGGAGTTCAAAGTGCGGGGAAAACCCCTGTTCTTCAACACGCGCCCGGCGATCATGGGAGTCATCAATTTGTCGGCCGAATCCTGGTATCGCGAAAGCGTCTGCCTCGACCCCGCGCGCGCGATTCATCGTGGCCAGGTGATGCACGCCCAGGGGGCCGACCTGGTGGATGTGGGAGCGGAATCGACCCTGTCACACGCCGCGCGTGTGGACGACGCGCTGCAGAACAGCCGATTGCTGCCCGTGGTGAGAGCCCTGAACGCCGGCGGCATCCCCGTCTCGGTCGAGACCTACCAACCCGATGTGGCGCGGGCCTGTCTGGACGCCGGCGCGTGCGTGCTGAACCTGACCGGGACCGCGCGGACGGAGGAGATATACCAGATGGTTGCGGCTCACGACGCGGCTGTGATCATCTGCTACGTGCAGGGGCCCAACGTGCGCGAGGTGGAGGACTTCGATTTCAGCCGGAATCCGGTGGATCAGATGTACGAGTTCTTCGCCCGGCAGACCGAGATTGCGAGGCGCAACGGCGTCGAGAAAATCTTCATCGATCCGGGCCTCGGGTTCTACTACCGCAACCTCCAGGACAGCGCGCTGCGGGTGCAACATCAGATGCGCGTCTTCCTCAACACCTTTCGGTTGCGCGCGCTGGGCTTCCCGACCTGCCACGCCCTGCCGCACGCCTTCGAGTACTTCGCCGAGGAAGTGCGGTCGGCCGAGGCGTTCTTCGCGGTCCTGGCGCTGCTCGGACGCACCGATCTGCTGCGGACGCACGAGGTGCCGCGGGTCAAGGCGGTGCTCGAGACCATGCGGGCGTACTGATTCTCCGGCCTGTGTTCGAACTCGTCTCCCCCTTCGCCCCTGCCGGCGACCAGCCGCAGGCCATCGCGCACCTGGTGGCGGCCCTGCGCGCGGGCGTGCCGCACCAGACGCTCGTGGGCGTGACGGGCTCGGGAAAGACCTTCACCATCGCGAACGTCATCCAGGAGGTGAATCGCCCGACCCTGGTCATCTCCCACAACAAGACCCTCGCGGCGCAGCTCTACGCCGAATTCAAGAGCTTCTTTCCGCGAAACGCAGTCGAGTACTTCGTCAGCTATTTCGATTATTACCAGCCCGAGGCGTATATCCCGCGCACCGACACGTTCATCGAGAAGGACTCGAGCCGGAACGAGGAAATCGAGCGGCTGCGGCTCTCGACGATGAGTTCGCTGTTCGCTCGGCGCGACGTGATCGTTGTGGCCAGCGTGTCGTGCATCTACGGGATCGGGAGCAAGGACGACTACGAGGCGATGGTGATCCCGATGCGCGTCGGACAGGAGATCGCGCGCGACAAGCTCCTCGGGCGCCTGGTCGAGATTCTCTACACCCGCAACGACGTCGCTTTCGAGCGCGGTCAGTTCCGCGTCCGAGGCGACACCGTCGAGGTGTGTCCCGCCTACGCGGAGGACGCGCTGCGCATCGAGTTCTTCGGCGATCAGATCGAGCGGTTGACCCGATTCGATCCGCTGAGCGGGCGCAAGATCGCGGAACTCGAGGCCGTCACCATCTACCCGGCGGGGCAATTCGTCACGCCCATGGAAAGCATACGCCGGGCGATCCTGTCCATCCGCGAGGAGCTGACCGACCGGATCGCGTGGTTCGAGGCGCGCGGAAAGCTTCTCGAGGCCCAGCGGATCAAGATGCGCACGGAGTACGATCTCGAGATGATGGAGGAGATGGGATTCTGCTCGGGCATCGAGAATTACTCGCGCCACATCGCCGGGCGCCCCGCAGGATCGCGTCCGTGCACGCTGCTCGATTTCTTGCCTGAGGATTTCTTGATGGTGATTGACGAATCGCACGCCACGATTCCCCAGATCGGCGGGATGCACGCGGGGGACCAGTCCCGCAAGCGCGTGCTGGTCGAGCATGGCTTTCGCCTCCCGAGCGCCCTGGACAACCGTCCGCTGAGTTTCAGCGAGTTCCAGTCGTTGCAACGGCAGACGATTTATGTGAGCGCGACGCCCGGAACGCGGGAGTTGACATGGTCGCAGGGGCGCCTGGTCGAGCTCATTGTCCGGCCCACCGGGCTTCTCGACCCGAAGATCACGCTCAAGCCGCTCAAAGGACAGATCGACGACCTGATCGAGGAAGCCCGCCAGCGGGTGGACCGCAAGGAACGTGTGCTTGTCACCACCCTGACCAAACGCACCGCGGAACAATTGACCGATTACCTGCGGGACATCGGGATTCAGGTGCGATACCTGCACAGCGAGATCGACGCGATCGAGCGGGTCGAGATTCTGCGGGCGCTGCGGAAGGGCGAGTTCGACGTGCTTGTGGGCATCAATCTCCTGCGCGAGGGGCTCGACTTGCCCGAGGTCTCGCTGGTGGCGATCCTCGATGCCGACAAGGAGGGCTACCTGCGCTCGACCACCAGCCTGATCCAGACCGCCGGCCGCGCCGCCCGTCATCTGAACGGCGAGGTGATTCTCTACGCGGACGTCCGAACGGAGAGCATCGGGAAGTTCCTCGAAGTGTCCGAGTATCGCCGCGGGAAGCAGGAGGCCTACAACCGGGAACACAACATCACGCCCCGCAGCGTCAGCCGGGCCGTCGAGGAAAGTCTCTCGTCACGCAGGGAAAAGGCCGACCAGGCCATGGCGCTGTTGCGCGAAGGGGGCGGCGATTTCGACGTGACGGAGACGATTCGCGAACTCGAGACCGAGATGCTCGAAGCGGCAAACAACCTCGAGTTCGAGAAGGCCGCGCTCCTGCGGGACCAGATTCGCGAACTGAAGCGCCAATACGAAGCCGCTCCGGGCAAAGCGGTCGAGACGGCCCGAAGGGCAGGCCGAGTGAGCTATCGCCGGTCCAAGAACCGTGGCAACCGGCGTTGACCGGATCGGATCGCCGTTCACGGCCGCCCGGCGTGCTCGACAATGAAGTCCACGATCGGCGTCGGATCGTTAACTTTTCCGCCAGGCCAGCTCTTGAGATCGCACACCGCCGCATCCGCGTAAATGCAGGCCGCCTTGTCCGGATTGGCCGTGGCCCAGTTGTAGCAGTAAAGGCCGCCTCGACTCAGTCCGATCAGAGCTACCTTCCTGGCCAGCTTGTGCTCGGTTGTCAGGACCTCGTGAAAGGCAGAGCGGTTCGTCGACACTGATACACCAAACCACCGTGTGGTCACTGTTCGACCGTCTCGTCGGGACCGGTGAGACCATCAGCTACACCAACGCCTGGCCGGACCCGGTCGGGTTCTATATGCTGGGGGCGGAAGTGTCGGCAGGACCGTGAGCCCCCTGCTCCTGCCCCTGCTCTTGCTCTTGCTGAGAGGGGCGGGGAAACACGGGGACCGCTCATGGGAACGAGGATTGGATTTGGTCTGAGGCGCGCCTCGCTTGACAGCATCCCGGTCAACCTTGTTCGCATCGCTCAGCCAACAATTCCGCGACAGCCCGTTCGATCGCCTGGTCCGACGTCAGGGCGGGCGCCCAGCCGAGCCGCCGCAGCCGTTCTATCGAGTACTGAAACCGCGGGACATCGCCCGGCCAGCCCTGCGCACCGCCCGTGTATCGGATGGTCGCGCCGGGAGCCGCCGCGCGGATAACAGTCTGGGCAATCCACGACACGATGCTCGCTGTGCCGTCGGTCCCGATGTTGTAGCAATTGAGCCTCTCGCATGCCCGGTCGACGACGAACAGCATCGCGTCGACCAACTCGGACACGTGCAAATACGGTTTCTCCTGTCGGCCATCGCCTAGAACCTCGAGAACGGAGGGGTCGGCCCGCAGTTTCTGAAGCAGATCGAAAATCACCCCGTGCGTGCCCCGGCTCCCGACCACGTTGGGAAACCGCAGAATCCACGCCCGCTCGAGATGCGTCTCGAGACCGGCAGAAACCGCCCCTTCCGACGCCAGCTTCATCGCGCCGTAATTCGAGACGGGGAAGCACGGCCCGGTGTCTTCGTCCAGGAGACCCGGCCGCATGCCGTAAATGGCCGAACTCGACGAAAACGCAAGCCGGCGCAGGCCGAGTGCGCGCATCAGTCTGAGGACGGTGAAGGTGGTGAGAAACGTGTGCTCGAAATCGACCTGCGGGTCGAGCGCTCCCGCCCGGATATCCGAATTGGCGGCCAGATGCCACACCATGTCAATTGGCCGGCGCGCATGAAAATCCCGCAGGCGCCGCAGATTGGTCTCGTAATCGTTGATGTCGGCTTCAAAAAAGCTGAATTCAGTGTGCTCAAAGGCCTTGCGCAGGTTGGACGTTCGACCGAGCCGCAGGTTGTCCATGCCGAGGACCCTCCACCCGCGATCGAGAAGCCGGTCCACCAAGTGACTGCCAATGAACCCCGCCGCGCCAGTCACCCATGCCGTTTTGGATTGTGTCGTCAATGCCGCAAATGCAATCGAGCGCTGGCGTCTTTGTCAACCGCGCAACAGAGGTCCCATGACCGCCCGGTGCATCCGATAGTTGTTGGCATTCTGTCGCCCGGTGAGGGCACCGGGCCGACAACGGATGGAGATTGCCGGAGGGGCCACGCCTGCCTGCCGCCTGCCGGCAGGCAGGCAGGGCAGGCAGAATAGGCAGGCCCTCGTCGCCCGCGGAACAGGGTCTGCAACTCTCATCGCCAGGGACGAGGCCGTCTCCACTCCAACGCCTTCGTGTGCGCGAACAGAACACCACACCACGCCGCGTGCCCTGCCTGCGCCCCAAAGCGCAGCGGCGCGCCAGGCTCGAGATAGACAGAGGAATACAGCACACCGGCACGCTGCTCCCCTGGCAGACTGCTCTCAGGACCGACAGAATGTTCCTGAATCCCTTTCTGAGCGCGGTTTTGGCAGATTTCGGATGTCAGACTCCCCGCTGCGAAATGGCGAGGCTACGCCTCCGCTTTGACACTGGTCTGCTTGACGGGGACGAGCTTCTTGCTGGGGTAACCGGCAACCGTCTCGCCGCGCGCGCGCAACGACTCCGCCAACGCATACTTGAACTCCTCCGGCGCGCCGTCCATCGCCCCCCGCAGGGCATCGGTCGCCTGGCTGCCGGGAACACGCGTCAGAGCGCACCGCGCATCCTCGCGCACCTCGGCGTCGGCCAGGAGCGCGGCCATGGGTCCGACCGCGGCGGCGTCGCCAACTTCGGACAGCATCCAGACCGCGTGCCGGCGCACGTTGGCGTTGGAATGGCTCAGAAGCTTGATCAACTCGGCCTCGACAGCCTTTCGCTCCGGATTCGCCCCGGGGCGGCCGGCATGCCGCGCGATCTTCTCGATGGCGCGCTTGGCCGATCGGGCGATCTCGAAGTGGGGATCGGACATGACCTCGGCCAGGGGCGCCACGGCGGGCGCGCCCACCGGTCCGGCGCCCTGCCAGGCAGGACCCCGAACGGCATCATCGGCGCTCTTGATCTTTGCGATCAGGTCGTTGACGGCCGCGGCATCGGCGGCTGCGGCGGAGGCCGCGCCGGTGAGAACAGCGGCGGCAGCGGTGAGAGTGGTTTCTGTCTTCATGGTGTGAGTGATTGATTCAGAGAGCGGGAACAGAGGGTCAGAGCGCATACGGGAAACGTTGCGGACGGCTCATCAGGCGTCGGGCGGCTTCGTCTCCGACGATTTCCTGTCGCATCGGATCCCAGGCGAGCTTGCGTCCGACGATCAGGGACAGGTTACCGAGCACGCACAGGAAGGCCGTCGCGACGCCCCCCTCGATGTTCATGATGGTCTTGCGTCCGGTCTTGATGCCCTCGAACCAGTCCTCGTGGTGATCGAATCGGGGGCTCTTGGGGACATCGACGCCGCCGGCCGGCTTCTGGAACTCGACGGCCTTCTTCTCGGTATAGACCTGGCCGTCGCCCACCCAGACAACAAGCTTGTCTTTGTCGCCGTAATACACCGCGCCGTAGCCTTCGCGAATGCCCTCCCGCTTGACGCGGTCGCGGTCGAAGTAAGGCACCATCTCGCCCGGCTGCGCCCATACAAGCGTCCAGTCCGGGTCCTTGAACTGGTAGGTCACCTCCATGTCGATCGCGCTGTCCCAGAGACCGCGCGTCGGGATGCGGCCTTTGGTTTCGACCGAGACCGGGCCGGTGCGATCGGCGTCCATGAAGTGCAGGGCGTTGCTCATGACGTGCGCACCGCGGTCGCGAATCTGACCGCCGCCGGACTCGAGCAGCCAACGGAATACACCGTGCAGGTAGCGCCGGTTGTATGGGCGCCACGGAAGTGGGCCAAGCCAGAGGTCCCAATCGAGCTCGGCCGGCGGCTCGCTGTCGGGCACCGGGTTGTCGTCGGAGGGCGTGGCGTAGTGCCAGCACTTGACGGTGTGGACCTTCCCGATCATGCCGTTGGCGATGTACTGGTGGGCCAGAAAGGCCTCGCGCTGCGATCGGCCTTGGGAGCCAACCTGCACGCAGATTCTGTTCCCTCGAGCGGCGCGGACCATGGCCTTGCCCTCCTCGATGGTGCAACATGCGGGTTTCTCGACATAAACGTGCTTGCCTGTTTCGCAGGCATGAACCGTCTGGCAGGCGTGCCAATGGTCCGGCGTGGCGATCACGACGGCATCGACGTCCTTTCGTTCGAGGACGTAGCGGTAATCCCGGTACGGAGTCGCCTTGCCGCCGGTGCTTTTCACCGCCGAAGCCAGGCGGTTCTCATCCACGTCGCACACGGCCACCACATTGACATCGCCGCGCGACTGCCGGGCGAGCATGTAACCCAGGTGGCCGCCGCCCATGCCTCCGACGCCGATGTGGGCGATGTTGAGGCGATCCTTGGCGCTCGGCTGGGTGTAACTTGCGCCCAGGACACGCGCCGGCAGGATTTGCGGCAGGCCCAGGGCGGTTGCGCCGATCGCGGCGGCGCCGGTGCGTTGGAGGAAACTGCGACGGTGGATGCGGTTCATTGTCATCGATTCTGTGTGTTGTTCGATCTCACACCGCCGGGGCCAACCCACGCAAATAATCGCGCGATTTGGCCAAGGCGGCATCCGTGATTTCGGATTCGACGTGTCCGTGCATGAACGGATTCACGTGCCAGCGGCACTTCTCTTCGGCCAGGGCCACGAGCCACGGCTTGAAATCCGCGGGTCCATGCCCGGGCAATTGGCCCATGCCCTCTGCCTTCTGCCAGGCGTAGAAAAACAACAACTGCGACCCGCAAATGCGGATCGCCTCCTCGACCGGAGCGTTCCGCGCCTGAAGGTGATAAGGCGCCAGGCGCAGAGGATGGGCGACTCGCGCGTCGGCCGGATAGCCACGAATGTCGAGTGCCGAGGCCGCAAGCGTCAGGGCACTGCCGGTGAGGAATTGGCGGCGGTCGATCATATTGGATGCGTGTGTCGCTTTTCGAGCCCGCAGCGATCCACATCTTGGAATCTTCGGCTTCGCCGTGGTCACAACTCGATGAAACATGGCTAGCAGCCTGTCGGACTTTTCCCCAACAATTTTGCCCGGCGTTTGAACAAGAGGGCGAGGTTTAGAGTCCAGCAGATAACTATGGGCCCACGCTTCGTGAACGTCGACCGTGACACCCCCCTGCTGCTGCCTGTGGACCTGCGCGACTGGGTGCCCGCTAACCACCTGGCGCACTTCATCCTGGACGCGGTGGAGGCTTTGGATTTGCGCCGAATCAAGGTCAACGTGCGGGGAAGCGGGGACGCGCAGTATCCGCCGGCGATGATGCTGGCTTTGGCGATCTACAGCTACGCGACGGGCACTTTCGGCTCGCGGCGCATCGAGCAGTCGACCTACGACAACGTGGCGGTGCGGTTGATCACCGGCGACACGCATCCGGACCATGACACGATCTGTAGGTTCCGGCGGGAGAACCGCGCCTTGTTGAGCGAGTGCTTCGTGAAGGTGCTGGAGATGGCGCAGGAACTGAAGGTGGTGCAGTTCGGGCAAATGACCATCAGCGTGGACGGGAGCAAGGTGGCGGCCAACGCCAGCAAGCATGCGGCGGTGAGTTACCAGCGGGCCGGGGAGATGATGGCCCAACTGGACTTGGAGGTGGAGCAACTGCTGGCCAAAGCCGAGAGTGCGGACGCCACGCCGTTGGAGGAGGGGTTGAGGATTCCCGATGAGATCGTGCGGCGACAGGAGCGCAAAGCGGCGTTGGCGAAGGCGCGGGCGCAGATTGAGGCGCG
>MWFF01000061.1 GCA_002071485.1 Verrucomicrobia bacterium ADurb.Bin006
GTGAAACGTTGAATCCGGTTGAGGATGGTCTTAACGTGCAGTTGAATAGCTGGTCTCCTGGTTTGGGGTTTGTTGTTTCTATACAACCGCAAACTACCCGAATCTTCAGAGATCAGCTATTCACTTTTGCGCCCGTCGATCCTCGAGCGAACATTCCTCCCAGCCTCATCCGAGAAGTTTGTGTGGGCTGGCGGAAGTTGTTGGTCCGGAATGCGCAGGAACCAGTCCGAAATCTGGCGCTCCGGTCCCTCCTGCCATGCACGTGGCCGTCCTGGCAGCACCCGGGGCCCGCCCGTGTGGCCCATGGCTGACCATCCACTCAAGTATCCTCGTAACGAAGGTGTTGTGCATGAGAAGCCGGCTCCAGGGCTTGGGGAAACCCGTGAAGAAACGCTACCCCAGACGCTCAAGGAGGTGGAGGTGGGGCGGGGTCTGGGGCAGCGCCCCAGTTGGCTCGCACGGAAGCCGTTGATCCGACGCCACACACAACCCTGTCGTGATGACCCTCCTCCCACACCCCACGCCGCGGCTGCCCCTTGGTTCAGAGCGGCGAGGCGGCACTCCCCGATGGGGGTAGAGCCGCTGCGGGCCGGAGCGCAGCGCAACCTCGGTCGCGGCCCGCAGCGTGCGATTGGGGCCCCATCGGGGGATGCCGCCGGCCCTACCGAGATCCGCGAACGTTCCCTCTCTCACCCACAAATTCTGCTACAGAGCCCAAAAATTTGGGAAATGGGAAATCGTTATCCACGGTTCTTTCCGTGACAAATTTGATGAACTGATTCCGACGCTTGGAATTGGGGGGAGGAAAGGCGTCGGTTCACTACCCATTACGTTTGTTGGCGAGTGGGTGGAGTTTTACTCCGGATCAGAATGAAAAGGGCACTCCAGTTAATAGTGGCATTGCTGGTCGGTTTCCTTGCCTACGGGATCGTTGAGAGAGTTCTTTCGGCAAGAGCAGAAGAAAAGTTTCAGCTTGAACGAAGTCGTTGCCATGCGGTTCTACGAGAGCAGTGGAAGCAAAGCGAAGGGATGGCAACCTTGGGAACTGATGACAACAAGGACTACTTTTTCGTGGATTGGTCCAAGCAATCTGAGCCTCTTGAAAAACTGCCGAGCAAACGGCCGCTAATGTATGACCGACGCCTGAGTAATCACGACGGGCGTGGAATCAACATTCTGATGGCAGATGGTTCAATTGAGTGGGACGCGAATGCGCAATGGCTCAAAACGTTTGCTGCCGAACATCCGGACGCCAAGTTGCCAATGCCCAAATGAACGGCTGTTCCGCACAAACGGTGTAAGGAATCTGGCTCGCCTGGCCGGCTCGATGGAAGGTCGGCCATCCGCCTGTCTGCGTGCGGCACGCACAGGCAGGCGCCTGCCGCACAGCCATGGACGCTGCGGTGCGGATGCGGTTCGGACGAATGACGGTATGACGACGCTGCAAATACAGCTACAACGACCCGGTGACGGGGGATTCGGTCGCCGAACCGCCCGGCATCGCCGCCGAACTGCTGGCTGGGCCGGGCAAACCTTTGACATCACCGGGTGAGGCCCTACACTGGACCAGATGCGAGTTGTGCGAGTGCCGCTGGGCGAACGAGCCTACTCGATCCGCATCGGAGAGGGCCTGCTCTCCGGTCTGGGTCAGGACTGTGAACGCCTGGGGCTGGGCAGGCGCTGCACCATCATCTCCGACAGCAACGTGGCTCCCCTGTATGCCCGATTGGCGGCTCGGAGTCTCGAGAGGGTGGGGTTCGAGCCCCGCGAAATCACAATCCCCGCCGGTGAAACCGCCAAGTGCCTCGCCCGCGTTTCGGATTGTTACCACGAGTTGGCGCGGCATCGGGTTGGGCGGGATTCGTTCATTGTCGCGCTGGGCGGGGGAGTCGTGGGCGACCTGGCGGGCTTTGTCGCCGCAACCTACCTGCGTGGTTTGCCCTTGGTGCAGGTCCCGACCACTCTGCTGGCCCAGGTGGACAGCTCGGTGGGGGGCAAAGTGGGAGTGAACCTCAAGGCGGGCAAGAACCTGGTGGGCGCCTTCCACCAGCCGCGTCTGGTGATTTGTGATTTGGCGACGCTCGAGACTTTGCCGCCGCGCGAGTTGCGGGCCGGTTTCGCGGAGGTCATCAAATACGGGATCATCGCTGACAGCCGGTTGTTCCGGCGGCTCGAGCGGGATGTCGATCGTCTTCTGCGAAGGGATGGGGATGCGCTCGCCGCGGTGGTGGCGCGCTGCTGCGCCATCAAGGCGGCTGTTGTCTGCCAGGACGAGACCGAGCAGGGGCGGCGGGCTATTCTCAACTTTGGACACACCGTGGGGCACGCGCTCGAAGCCGTCTTCGGGTACGGCAAGTACCTTCACGGAGAGGCCATAGCGATTGGACAGGTGTTTGCCGCCCGCCTGTCAGCCCGACTCCTCGGGTTGCCCGAAGACGACGTCGATCGCATCCGATCCCTTTTCGAACGCGCGGGTCTGCCGACGAGTGTCTGCCTGAGCCGGCGCCAATGGGAGGATGTGTCCAGGGCGATGCGGCTTGACAAAAAGACGAGCGCCGGGGAGATACGGTTCGTCCTGGCCGAGCGCATTGGACGGGTGATTTGGGGGCGTGCGGTGCCGGCATCCGTGATGCGCGAGGTTTTTGATCTTCTGGCCTGCAAGCCGTCGGGAGTCGAGCGAAAACAGGATGGCGATGGCTCCCGGGGGGATTGCCGTGTCGCATCGAGTTGATCGGTGCGAGGAATGCGCGGCACAGAATCAAGTAGCGACTGTCTGTCTGGCCTGTGTCCGTCAGCGAAACCATAGTTCGTGAGTTCTTCGAGTTGCACGGGTTTCTGGTGCATCAGCGGCGGAAATTTTTGAAACCTTCCGTGCGCGACGAAGAGGAGATCGATTTTCTGATCCTGAATCCCCGGCCTGTGGAGGCCCCGGGCGCGCTGCCGGCGGTTCTGGAACCGGACCATCTGAGGCGTGTCGCGCGCGCGATCGTCGTCGTCAAAGGGTGGCATACCGAGACGTTCGGTCGCGGGCGGCTCGAACGGACGCCGAGTCTTTTTCGATTTGCGGACGCGGACATCGAGAAGCAGGCGCGCGCGTTTTTCGGCGATGCGGGGAAGATCGACAAGGTGCTGATTTTGCCTGCGTTGCCGCAGGAGGAGGGGGCGCGCGCGCGGAGTCTGGCGCTGCTCAAAGCCAAGGGGGTGGACGCCGTCATTTCCTTTCGAACGATGCTGGCGGATTTGATCGCCCACACCGAGCCGAACCGGAACTATCAGAAGTCGGATTTGCTCCAGACCATTCGGGTTCTTAAACAGTACGATCTCTTCCGGGAGGCTCAAATGGAACTGTTCAAGACCCGGCGCCCCGGCCGGCGGTCCAGCAAACGCTTGCCAGCGCCGCCGGCGGACTTAACATCCACCGACGACAGCCCGGGCGGGACGAGCTAAGGGAATCAACTCGAGCGGCTCGCGCGGGCGCGTCAACGAGCTTGCGCGCATGGTCCGGTCATTTGCATTCACCACGCAGGGGCGCCTGCACACGAAGGACATTGACGCCTTCCTGATGCCGACGCTGCTTGCCGACACGAACCTGTTCTTGTGGGTGGATCTCGAGGATCCGACGCCCGAGGAGAGCACGTTCTATCTGGATGGGGTGTTTCATTTCCATCCGCTCTCGATCGAGGACTGCGTCACCGAGAGCTCGTCGCCCAAAGTCGAGGAGTACCTGCCCAAGGAGGGCGACCGCTTCACGCCCTATCTGTTCATAGTGATTCACGCGGTCGACTACAGCCGGAAAGACGGCGTGTTCGCCACCAGCGAGTTGAATTTCTTCCTCGGCAAGAATTTCCTGGTCACCTACCACGTCGTTCCGCTCAAGAGCGTCTCCGTCACCTCCGAACGCTGCCTGCGCAGCAATGTCCACATCGCCCGCGCCCCCGATCGGGTGGCGCACACGCTCCTGGACACGTTGGTGGACAACTACAGGCCGGCCCTCGAAGAACTTTCGATCGAGATCGGCGACCTCGAAGATCAGGTGCTGCATCGCCCCGACGCGGAAACGCTCGATCATATTATCCAGATCAAGAAGGAAGTGCTGCATCTCCGCCAAATCATCGGCCCGCAGCGCGAAGTGCTGGCTCGCTTTGCCAGCGGCGAGTTCAAACTGATCCGCGCCCATCTGGTGCCCTATTACCGTAACGTCTACGACGCCCTCCACCACATCTCCGAACTGGCCCAGAGCTACACCGATTCGCTCACTGGCATTCTGCAGGTCTACCTGAACATGTCGTCCAACCAGACCGGCGAGGTCATCAAACTGCTCACCCTGTTCACGATCGTGACCATGCCCCTGATGATGATCGGCACGTGGTATGGGATGAATTTCAAGAATATGCCCGAACTCGAGGGCGGTTACTGGATCGTTCTGGGTGTCATGCTCGCAAGCACGGTCGCCACCTGCTGGTATTTCAAAAAGCGCAAATGGTTCTAGCCCGCATATTTCACACCCCGTCTGTGCATGGGGCACTGGGACTTCGCAAGAGGGCTGCTGTGCGGGCTGGAATCCTTGACCCCTTCAACGCAGCTCAGAAAACTGACTTGTCTACAACGAGTATGACCGGTCAAGGATTCTAGCGGCGTCCCCCGGGCCATGCCGCCTCCCAAATCCAGTTTTCTCGACAAGGTCCTCGGACGCCTCGGACGCCTCGACACGGCGGACCTGCAGAAGGTGGTCGAGCGATTGGCGCGAGAGCGCAACTTCCTCGAGACGCTCTTCAACACCATCGAGGACGGCGTGCTGGTCGTCGATGCCGAGGGGCGTGTGGCCTACTGCAATCAGGCGGTCACCCGCCTGCTCGGTTTGGTCCCCGAGAGCGCCGAAGGACAGCCCATCGCGAGGCTTTTCCCCGAACTCGATTGGGAGAAGATCGCCGCGCTCGATCGCCGCGGCGGCCCGCACGCCACCCGGCACGAACTCGAAGTCAGCTTTCCGCGGCCGCGCTTCCTGCGGGTCTTGGCGGCTCCGATCGACACGGCTGCGGAGGGCAGCGCCGGCGTCGCCCTCGTCCTGCACGACGCGACCGAGGCCCGCCAACAGACCTTCGAGGCGATCGAGAGTGAACGACTGCAGGCCCTGACCCTTCTGGCCGCCGGTGTCGCCCACGAGATCGGCAATCCGCTCAACGCCCTCCACATCCACCTTCAGTTGATGGAGCGCGAACTGAAGAAGTGGGGGGTGATGACCGACGCCTCAGCCCCCTCGCGCCCGGGACGGCGGCGCGCCGCATCGTCCGCCTCGCCCTCCGGGGACGAGGCGAAGGAAATTGCCGACCGGATGCGCAAGTACCTCACGGTGGCCCAGGGCGAGATCGTGCGTCTGGACTACATCGTCACGCAGTTTCTCGATGCGATTCGCCCGACGGTTCCCCAGATGCGGCCCGCGTTGCTGAACGAGGTGGCCAAGGCGACACTCGACTTGCTCCGCCCGGAACTCGACAACCGCGGTCTCGCCGTCGAGACGCACCTGGCGCGCGATCTGCCCGAGGCACGATTTGACGCCGCGCAGATCAAACAGGCCCTGGTGAACCTCATCAAGAACTCGATGCACGCCATGACCCGGGGCGGTGTTCTTACCATTCGGACAGGCACCGCGTCCGAGGGCGTCTGGATCAGCGTGGGCGATACCGGGACGGGCATTTCGCAGGAGCGGCTCAGCCGGCTGTTCGAGCCGTTCTTCACGACGAAGAAAAAGGGCACCGGCCTCGGCATGATGATCGTCTACCGCATCGTGCGCGAGCACGGCGGGCGCATCGATGTCGAAAGCCATCCGGGCAAGGGCACCGTGTTTCGCCTCTGGTTTCCCTTGCGCGAACGAGGCCCGCGACTCCTCGAAGCCGGCGCCGTGGCCGATCAGAAACCGGCTCCAACCGCCTAGAATCCTTGACCGGTGAAACATGTTGCAGACAAGTCGAGTTTCCGTGCTGCGTTGAACGGGTCAGGGATTCTAATGAGCGAGGCGCGGGAGAGAAAGGCGGACAGACACGGGGACACCTCATCGGAAGGGGAGGACTGGATTTGTCTGAGGCGCCAGAGCCCGGGTGTCGGACTCCGCAGAGCTTTGTGAAACAACCATGCTGGCCCGCATGCCCGATCATCTGACCGTCAACGAGATCTACCTCAGCGTACAGGGCGAAAGCACATTCGCCGGTCTGCCGTGCGTCCTGATCCGGCTCACGGGATGCAATCTGCGCTGCTCGTATTGCGACACCGCCTATGCGTTCAGGCAAGGACGCCGTCGGACGCTCGAGGACATCCGGGCCGAGGTCCGCCGTTTGGCGGCGCCCTATCGCGCCGTTCGCCGGCCGGTCTCGATTCCCTTGGTCGAGTTAACGGGCGGCGAACCGCTTCTGCAGCCGGGATCGCTGCCGCTGCTCGAAGCGTTGTGCGACGACGGTTACACCGTGCTGCTGGAAACCAGCGGCGCGCTCGACATCGCGCCGGTCGACCCGCGCGTGCGGCGCGTTATGGATATCAAGTGCCCGAGCAGCGGCGAGAGCGCCCAAAATCGATGGGAGAACCTGACGCACCTGCGGGCGACCGACGAAGTGAAGTTCGTGATCGGAACCGAACAAGACTATCGCTGGGCGCGGGAGGTCGTCTTCGAGCGCCGCCTCGATGAGATGTGCCCGATCCTGTTCTCCTGGGTTTCGCCGGTCGAGCCCCGGCAGCGCGATCCATCTCTCAAGTCCATCCCTCCCGGCCAGAATCCGATCTCGCGGCGCGCCCTGGCCGAGCGGGTGATTGCGGACGCGCTGCCGGTCCGTTTCCAGGTGCAATTGCACAAGGTCATCTGGCCCGCCGATCAACGAGGCGTTTGAGTGAAGGCCACCCGTCGGATTCTCGATCTGTTGCGCGCCTACGAATCGCGCAACGTGACGCTCATCGCTCCGGACCTCTCCGGGCCGATCGTCTGGGAGCGCGCCCGCGGGGCGCACGTCTGGGATCTCGAAGGCCGCCGATACCTCGATCTCACCGCGGCGTTCGGCGTGGCGGCCGCCGGCCACGCCAACCCGCGGGTCGTCGCGACCGCCCGGCGGCAAATGTCACATCTCTTGCACGCCATGGGCGATGTGTATCCGCATCGTCTCAAGGCCACGCTGGCTCGCGAGTTGAGCCGCCTCACGTTCGAGCGTTGGACGGGCGGTGCAGGGGAATCGCGGATTTCGGATCGCGGACGCACGATGATCGGCGCGACTCGTCAACCGCCCCGGACCGGCAAAGTGATCTTCGGGAATTCCGGCTTCGAGGCTGTCGAGGCCGCACTGAAGACAGCGCTGCTCGCCACTGGCAGGGCGGGCGTCGTCGCCTTTCAAGGCGCCTACCACGGGCTCGGGTACGGCGCGCTCACGGCCACGGAGCGCGCGCATTTCCGGCTGCCGTTTCGGTCCCAGCTCAATCCGTTTGTGCGGTTTGCGCCTTTCCCTGTTTCCGACGACGCCGCTGCGCGCGCCTGTGCCGCCGTGCGCCATCACCTGGGTTCGGGCCGGATTGGAGCCGTCCTGATCGAGCCTGTGCAGGGACGGTCGGGCATCCGCGTGCCGCCCTCGGACTTCCTGTCGCGCGTGCGAGCGTTATGCGACCAGTTCGGTGCGCTCCTGATCGTGGACGAAATCTACACAGGATTCGGACGCACCGGGCGCTGGTTCGCCTGCGAGCGGGGCGGCGTTGTTCCGGACCTGGTCTGTTTGGGGAAGGCATTGACCGGCGGCTTTCCCCTGTCGGCGTGTGTCGGTCGGGCGGATGTGATGGACCGCGCATGGCCGGAGGCGACGGGCGAAGCCATCCACACAAGCACGTTCCTGGGACACCCGGTCGGATGCGCCATGGCCCTGAGCCAGATCGGCGAGATTCGATCCAGACGCCTTCCGCGGCGAAGCGAGCGTCTGGGGGCGGTCCTGCGCACCCGGTTGAGCCGGATGGCGGTGCCCGCCGGCCTGGTCGGCGATGTCCGCGGGCTCGGTTTGATGGTCGGCTTCGAGCTGTGCCATCGCGACGGTCGCCCGGCCTGCGACGCTGTGTGCGAGATTGTCAGGGTCATGCTCGATCGGGGGGTCCTCATTTTGCCCGAAGGAGAACATGGGAACGTCCTTGCATTCACGCCGCCGCTCGTCATCAGCCAAATCGATCTCGAACGGGCCGTCGGAGCGCTCGAGGACGCCCTGGCACAACTCGGGTCGGCATGACTCTCTCCGAAATGCGCCAGATTCTGACCGCCCGGCGCATTCGCCTCACCAAATCGCTCGGTCAGAACTTCCTGCACGACGGCAACCAGCTCCGCCGGATGGTGGGCCTGGCCGGCCTGCGACCGAACGACCAGGTGATCGAGATCGGCCCGGGCCTCGGGCCATTGACCGAGCTGCTCCTGGCCGGGGCGCGTGAGGTGCTGACCATCGAGAAGGATGCGCGTCTGGTCCGTTGTCTCGATGAACGGTTTGCCGGAGACCGGAGACTGCGCCTGGTGCATGCGGATGCCGTTGATTTCCTCGCCGGGCATGCCGAGGATTGGGCCTCGTGGAAGCTTGTCGCTGCCCTTCCGTACTCGGCCGCGTCGGAAATCCTGATGACCCTCGCCCTGGCCCCGACATGTCCGGAGCGGCTCGTCATCACCCTGCAACAGGAGGTCGCCCAACGCCTGTCCGTCGGACCCGGATCGCCGGACTATGGCATCCTGACCTTGATCGTCCGACACAGGTATGCGCCGGCCGCTTCCTTCAGCATCCCGGCCAGTTGTTTCTTCCCCCCTCCCAAGATCGCCACCACCTGCCTGGCTCTGGATCGGAGATCGGGACCTGGTTTCTCCGCGTTCGAACGGCGCACATTCGCAAGGTTGGTTCGGAGCGCTTTCTCCCAGCGCAGGAAGATGATGTTCAAGCTGCTCAGATCCGGCTGGGATGAAGAGGCGTTGCGCGGCGCCTTCGAGACCTTGGACCTGAGCCAGACATGCCGAGCCGAGTCTCTGGGTCTGGAGAGATTCGAGGCGTTGGCCCGGCTTCTGACGCCCTCGGGCGGGGATACGCAACGATTCTGATGGGATCGAGGACCACAACTAATTAGGACGGAGTTCGGACGCGTCCACAACGGATTGTAGATTCGCGAGATTTGGTGTTGTTTTTGGAGGCGGTTTTCATACACTCGACACCGTCTGGTATCCCTGAAGACAGGTTGCTTGAACATCCGGTTTTTCGCGGTCTGGTTCTTCGAGTCCGAGCAGGTTCAAATATGGCTGACAACGTCCCGACGACTGACAAGTACGACGCCTCCAAAATCGACAAACTCGAGGGGCTCGAGGCGGTCCGGAAGCGCCCCGGCATGTACATTGGCGACCCCGACGAGCGCGGGCTTCATCACTGTGTGTTCGAGGTGTTGGACAACTCGATTGACGAGCACCTGGCTGGCTTCTGCCAACGCATCGAGGTGACGATGCACGTGGACGGATCGTGCTCGATTCGCGACGATGGCCGGGGCATCCCGGTCGATACCCACCCGAAGTGGAACATGCCGGCGGTCGAGTTGGTGCTGACCAACCTGCACGCCGGGGGCAAGTTCGGTCAGGGGGCTTACAAGTACTCGGGAGGTCTGCACGGCGTCGGGGCCAAGTGTGTCAACGCCCTGTCCGAATGGTTCAAGGTCGAGGTCTCGCGCGACGGGAAGGTCTACTACATGGAGTTCGCCCGCGGTGTTACCGTGCGCAAACTCGAAGTCATCGGCAAGTCCAAGCACACCGGCACGCTGATCACCTTCAAGCCCGACCCGGTCATTTTCACCCTGACCACGGAGTTCAAGTTCGAGCACCTGGCGCTCCGGCTGCGCGAGTTGGCATTCCTCAACCCGGGCGTTGAGATCCTCCTGACCGACGAGCGGACGGAGAACAAGTCGGAGCGATTCTTTTACCGGGACGGGATCGAGGAGTTCGTGAAGCAGTTGGGCAAGAGCAAGCAGACGATCCATCCCAAGCCGGTCTGCCTGTCGGGCAAGCGCGTCATCAAGGTCGAGACTCGCGAGGAGGATGCGTTTGTGGACTGCGTGCTGCAGTACACCGACAGTTACAACGAACAGATTCTCTGCTTCGCCAACTCGATCGCCAATCCCGATGGCGGGACGCACCTGACGGGATTCCGGAGCGCATTGACCCGTGCCATCAACCAGTACGCCAAGACGAATGAATTGCTGAAGGAGAAAGACGCCTCGATCAGCGGCGACGATGTGCGGGAAGGACTGGTCTGCGTGCTGAGCGTCAAACTGCCCAACCCCCGCTTCGAGTCCCAGACCAAGGTCAAGCTGGTCAACACCGAGATCGACGGCGTCGTCTCCTCGATCGTGTATGACGGCTTGATGACCTACTTCGACGCCAATCCGTCGGTGGCCAAAAGAATCATCGAGAAGTGCCTGATGGCGGCCCGGGCGCGCGAGGCGGCGCGCAAGGCGCGGGAAGCGGTGCGCAAGACCGCGCTGACCGGGGGCGGCCTGCCGGGCAAACTGGCCGATTGCTCCGACCGCGACCCGGCGAACACCGAGCTTTACATTGTCGAGGGCGATTCCGCCGGCGGCTCGGCCAAGCAGGGCCGGGATCGGAAGTTCCAGGCCATCCTGCCGATCCGGGGCAAGCTGATCAATGTCGAGAAGGCGCGATTGGACAAGGTGCTCCAGAACCTCGAGATCCGAACAATGATCACAGCGGTGGGGACCGGCATCGGCGACAGCGAAGGCGAAGGGGCCTTCAACCTCGAGAAGCTGCGCTACCACAAGATCATCATCATGACCGACGCCGACGTCGACGGCGCGCATATCCGCACGCTGCTGCTGACGTTCTTCTACCGGCAGATGCCCGAGTTGATCCGGCGCGGGTTCGTCTACATCGCCCAGCCGCCGCTCTACCAGATCGCGCGCAAGAAGCGGGTGGAATACGTCGAGGACGACCCGCAACTCAATCGCATCCTCATCCAGTTGGGCTCCGAAGACGTGCGGCTGCGCAACGTGGCCGATGGGCGGGAGTTCAACGAACGGCAGTTGTCCGAGATTCTCGAATTGCTTGTGGTCCTCGAGAAGTACGTGCGCGCGTTGCGGCGCCACGGAGGCGACTTCGCCGAGTATGTCGAGAAACGGCGTTTGGACACCCACGAACTGCCGCGCCACCTGGTGAAAGTGCGGCATGGGAACGACGAGGCGGTGCACTACTTCCACACCGAGGAGGAGTTGCGCGAGTTCGGCGAGGCCAACCCCGATCTCGGGCTCTTCGGCGAAGAAGAGACCGCGGCCGGCGCCGACAGGAAAAACGGCCACAACGGCCCAACACGCCGGGCGCGCCACGTGGAGTTGCACGAAACCAAGGCCGTCGAAGACCTGCTCGCGAAGCTGGCCCGCAAAGGGCTCAACGTCGAGCACTTCGCCGCCCAGGACAAACCGCTCTTCGAACTGGTGGAAGGCGAGGGCGAGCGGACCCAAGTCAAGCCGATCTTCTCCATCCCGGAGATTCTGCTCGGGGTCAAGGAGGTCGGGAAACGGGGTCTCCAGATCAAGCGGTTCAAGGGCCTGGGCGAGATGAACCCGAAGGAACTCTTCGAAACGACCATGAACCCGGCGCGCCGGAAGCTGCTGCGCATCGACCTGACCGACGCCGTCGAGGCGGAGGAGATGTTCACCAAATTGATGGGCGACGAAGTCGAGCCCCGCCGCCAGTTCATCGAAGACAACGCGCTCAATGTGCGCAACCTCGACGTCTGAAGCGTTCCGCCCCCCTCGTCTCCTATGCCCGAAGAGAACCAAACGCCGCCCCCCCCCCCTCCGCCCGAGAGCCCCACGCCGCTCTACGCCGCGAACGAAAAGGTCGAGAAGATCAACGTCGCCGAGGAGATCAAGAACTCGTTCCTCGATTACTCGATGTCGGTGATCGTCTCGCGCGCCCTGCCCGACGTGCGCGACGGACTCAAGCCGTCCCAGCGCCGCATCCTCTTCGCGATGTTCCACGACTTGGGCCTGCTGCCCACGCGCCGCCACCTCAAATGCGCCCGCATCGTCGGCGAAACGATGGGCAAATACCATCCGCACGGCGATCAGGCCATCTACCCGACGCTCGTGCACATGGCGCAGCCGTGGTCGATGCGGGACACGCTGGTCGATGGACAGGGGAACTTCGGGTCCGTCGAAAACGACCCGCCGGCGGCAATGCGTTACACGGAGGCCCGCATGACGCACCTCGGCGCGGTGTTGATGGAGGATATCGACAAGCAGACGGTGGATTTCGCGCCGACCTACGACGAGGAACACGAGGAACCGTTGGTGCTGCCCGCGGCATTCCCGAACCTGCTGGTCAACGGCGGCACTGGCATCGCCGTGGGCATGGCGACCAACATGGCCCCGCACAACCTGGGCGAAGTGGTCGATGCAATTTGCGCCCAGATCGATAACCCGGGCATCACCATTCCCCAGTTGATGAAGCACATCAAGGGCCCGGACTTCCCGACCGGCTGCATGGTGTGCGGGCTCGAAGGCATCCGCCAGTACTTCGGCACCGGCCGGGGCAGCGTCAAGATTCGCGGGCGGGTCGGGGTCGAGCAGCTCAAGGGCGGACGCGAGCAGATTATCGTCACGGAAATCCCATACAACGTCAATCGGGCCCAACTGGTCGAGCGGATCGCGACGCTTGTTAACGAAGGCGAACTCAAGGAGTTCAAAGACATCACGGCCGTCCGCGACGAGTCGGACGAGAACACGCGGGTGGTGATCGAGTTGAAGCGGGATGCCGTGGCGAAGGTGGTGATCAACAACCTCTACCGCCACACGGCGCTCGAAACGAGTTTCGCGGTCAATGCCCTCGCCATCGACCATGGCCGGCCCAAGACGCTCAATCTCAAGGAACTGATCAATTGCTACATCGAGCATCGTCGCGAGGTGATCCTGCGCCGGACTCGGTACCTCCTCGGCAAGGCCGAGGAGCGGGCCGAGGTGCTCGAAGGTTACCTGGCCGCAATCGCCAATCTCGACGAGTTCATCCGGATCATCCGCACCTCGAGAACCCGCGACGAGGCCAAGGTCAAACTGCTCGCCTTCGAGTGGACCCGGCTCCAGGTCGAAAGCTGGGGAATCCGGATTCGCCAGGAAGCCCTGCTGGTCAACGGCCGATACAGCCTCACGGAGCGCCAGGTGGACGAGATTCTCAACCTGCGCCTCTATCAACTGACCGGACTCGAGATCGACAGGGTAGCGGCCGAGTACAAGGCGTTGCTCGAAACCATCCACGATCTGCTCGACATCCTGGCCAAGGAATCTCGCGTGTTCGCCATCATCAAGGCCGAGTTGCAGGCTGTGAAGGGGAAGAATGCCACGCCTCGCCTGACGGATCTGGTGCCCGACGAGGGCGAGATTGCCATCGAGGATCTGATCGCCAACGAGGGTGTCATCATCACGATGACCCACAACAGCCTCATCAAGCGCACCGCTGTCTCCTCCTACCGCGCCCAGCGCCGCGGGGGCAAGGGGGTGATCGGCATGACGGCGCGCGAGAACTCGGCCGTCGAGGGCGACGCGCCCGATTTCATCGAGCGGCTCTTCACCGCCAGCACGCACGACTACCTCATGTTCTTCACCAACATGGGGCGGGTCTACGTCGAGCGCGTGCACGAAATCCCCGACATGGGCCGCGCCGCCAAAGGACGCAGCATCGCCAACCTCCTCGAACTCCAGGCGGGCGAGAAGGTGACCGCGCTCATCCGCATCGAGAGCAAGACCGGATCGGCCAAGGAGGATGTCACGTGGCAGCAGCCCGGTTACATCTTCTTCGCCACCCAATCGGGCACCGTCAAGAAGACCGCCCTGGCCGAGTTCGCCAACGTGCGTCGCGGCGGCATCATCGCCATCGGCATCGAGCCCGGCGACACGCTCATCGATGTCCGCTACACCCGCGGCACCGACGAGGTCGTGCTGATCACCCGCGGCGGCATGAGCATCCGTTTCTCCGAGGAGGACGTCCGCTCGATGGGCCGGCCCGCGACCGGCGTCCGCGGCATCTCCCTCGATCCCGAGGACCGCGTTGTGGCGGCCGCCGTGGTGGATCCGGAAGCGACCTTGCTCGTCGCGGGCGAGAACGGCCTTGGCAAGCGCACCCGCTTCGAGGAGTACCGCATCCAGTCGCGCGGCGGCAAGGGCATCATCACCATGAAGACCACCGAACGCACCGGCGGCGTCCTGGGCGCACTCACCGTCCGCGAAGTCGACGAGGTCATGCTGATCACCGCCGGCGGTCAGATGGTGCGGATCGCCGCCAGGGACATCCGTGAGACCGGACGCAATGCGCAGGGAGTCAAACTGATTGACCTCGACGAAAGTGACCGCCTGCAAGGCATCGCGCCCGTGATCAGCGAAGATAAGGAAGACGCCGTCGAGGACAACTCGACCCCGCCCTCAGCGCCCCCTGCCGACTGATTCCTCGAATCATGTTGCGGCTCTCGATGTCGATCGGGCCTGTCTTTGTCTTCACCACGAAGGGCACGAAGGACACGAAGCAGCGAGGCAGCGTGGCATGTGACGCGGTCCGCGCACTCCTGGGTGATCAAGAGTGTCGAGGCTGCAGCGGCTCGAGCGCCGTGGCCCGCCGGCGCCCTGGCCGGTGACACCAAGGACGGTATGGCAGATTCTCATCCGGTCTCACCCTCTCTTTTCGTGTCCTTTGCGCTCTTCGCGATGGAATTGCTAACCATGGGGCCGGGATTGGTCTCGGACTTTTTTCGTCGAGCAGTCTGAACCACTCTCGCCTCGTGTCCACTGTTCGTTGTTCATTTTCGTTCAGGATCATGGTTATGCGAGCCGCCGAGCCTGGCACCGGTAAAGCCGCGCCTTGCAGAGGTGCGGCATCACCTTCAACACCGCGCCCAGGTGTGAAGCAAGAGAAGCCTGGAAAGGCGACCAGCAACCGTGTCGTTGACCGACGATCGGCCTTGACCTGTTTCGACCGCTACTCCACGTTATGCCATTATGACACGCACAAGCATCATGCTGTCAGAAGAGGTCAAACGGCGGGCGATGGCCGAGGCGCGGAAGTTGGGAGTTTCCTTTGCCGACTTCGTGCGCCAGGCGATCGCTGAGAAACTGCCGCATCAGGGCAAAGGCGTCGATCGTCTCAAACGCCGACGGCAGGATCCCTTGTTCCGGCTGTGCGACCGCCTCCCCGTGGCGAGCGGCGTCACCGCCACGGATGTCGCCGGCAGCCATGACGACTACCTCTATGGCCAGACACCCAAACACGCCCAGCAATGAACACGGTGTTTGTGGATACCGGTGCGTTCGTGGCGCGCGTCCTGCCGCGCGACCAGCATCACGCAGCCAGCCGTCGCGGATGGGAGACACTCGAGCATGTGGATGTCAGGCTCTACTCCAGCGAGCACGTGCTCGACGAAGCGGTGTCCCTGCTGATCCGGCAGGCCGGAGCCGAGTACGCCGCCCGGTGGGCGCGTGACCATCTGGCGTCCGAAGAGATCGTTTGGTTGAACACGAGCCGCGAAGACTGGCACGATGCGTTGCGCTGGCTCGAGAAGTTTTCCGACCAGAAATTGAGTTTCACCGATTGCCTGTCGTTCAGTCTGATGCGACGCGAAGGCATCCCGTCGGTCTTCGGCTTCGATCGCCATTTCGCGCTGGCCGGCTACGAGCTTTGGCCGCGATTGTGAAGGGCGACCGGCTCCGCCAGAGAATGACGAACGGGCGGGTTCCGGATGGGAGTCTCACTGACTTCGGAGAGCCGCCTGGATCAGGCCAGGCGACGGGTTCTGCATGGCCGGGCCTCACTCCGGCTGGGTCTTTCCCGGAATTGTCAACTGTGAAGATGTGACCCCTGGACGCTTCCCCGGAATTGTCAACTGTGAAGATGTGACCCCTGGACGCTTCGTGTATGGAGGTCGCGGAGTTGGGCCACGGAGGCGGTGCCGGTGGTGCCCAGTTGGTGAATGACAATCGACGCCGCGAGGCTGGCCAGTTCGAGCGCCTCGCGCACCGACGCCCCCGCCGCGAGCGCCGCCGCGAGATTCGCCGTGACGGCGTCGCCCGCGCCCACAATGTCGATGTCGCCTCGCAACGGCAGCGCGGGCACATGGTAGGACGCGCCGTCCGGGCAGGCGCCAATCATGCCGTGCTCGGCAAGCGTGACAAACACCGGGCGCCCATGAGATCGAGCGAGGGTCAACGCCGCCTGGCGGACCGACGCAGCGTCCGCGACATCCGCGGCTCCGCCGGTCAGGGCGGCAAGCTCGTGCGCATTCATCTTGAAGATGACGGGCGGGAAGCCCCGGAGGCCGCGCCGGCTGTCGGCCAGGATGGGCAACCGGGGGTGGTCCGCAACCAATCGGTTTACCGATGCCAGCACGCCGCGCGTGACGACTCCGGTGTCGGCCAGGTCGACCTGGTCGAGCAGGACCAACGCATCGATTTGTGGCGCCAGGGTTTCGACGCCCTCGGCCAGCCGCCGCTCGATGTCGCGCGGCGTCGGCGTCCAGTTCTTGCTGTCGAGACGGTTGAATTCGACCGGCGGGCGTCCGGGTTCGATCGCGATGGGTTTGCAGTAGGTGAACGTGCGGCGCGCGCCTGTCGTCACGAAGAAATCCATCCGCACACCGGGCATCCCGGCCAGGGCGCGCCGCAGTTCGAATCCCTCGCCGTCGTCTCCGCAGAACCCGACCGGATAGAGCGTTCCGAGGCCGAGGGCGACAAGGTTGTTGAGGATGGTGCCGGCGGCTCCCGGTTGGCCGCGCACGCGGACGACGTTGTGCACCGGCAGGCCGGTTTCGAGCGATGTCTCCGTTCGCCCCGGGTCAATCTCGAGGTAGCGGTCGAGGCAGAAATCGCCGGCGACCGCGACGCGGAGCCCGGAGTAGCGTCCGGTGAGTGTCGAGAACCGTTCGGGGGTCATGGTGTTTTCGTATTCGGTTTGTCGGCGAGCGTGCGGTAGAGATGATGCAGGAAGGCGACGTTGTCGCACTGGGCGTAATGCATGGTGCCGCCCATGCGCGCGTAGCTCTTGCAGAAGCGGAGGTAGTAGGCGGGGTTGTCGCGCGGCGGCTCGCCCCGGGTCCAGTCCCAGCGCCCGCCATCCTGCAGATCGACCACGTAAAGCGTGTGTCCCTGGACAATGGGGCGTCCGGCCTGGATGCGGAGATTGTTCACGCAACTCAATGTCTTCTCGAAAACCTGCGGCCCCATGATCGCCGACCCGATCGACATCGCCACGCCGCCATCGAGTCCCTCGACGGACGTGGCGAACCGGGCAAAATCGATGCCGCCCGCCCTCCCGATCGCCGCCCCATTGAACATGGGATGAGTGGCGATGATGTCGTAGCCGATTCCGGGATGGACGGTCAGAGGAATCTGGTGTCGGAAAGCATTGGCCAGCACCGAGGCGTTTCGCCAACGGTGCTGGATCATGAGGGGGCCAGACGCAATCCCGAATTGACGGATTGCGTGCAGTAATTCGACCCGGGCTGGCGTGAGCGGATGGTGCGGGTCAGCGCGCACCTGCGCCTCGAGATCGTCGGCCTTGGGCACCTGCCCGCCATCCTGGTAAATGAACCGGCCCAGCGCTTGTCCGTACCCCTCGCCCCTGAGCCCGCCCAGCAGCAGCGCCAGATGGATGAAGCGGCCTGTCTCGTCCCAAGTGCCGAACGTGCCGGTGGCGACATTGGCGCGGACGCTTTCGGTCGAGCGTCCGAGGAACGAGAATTCCCAGTCATGAATGGTTCCTGCGCCGTTGGTGGCCAGGTGGGTGAGATAACCATGATCGAGCAACCGCACCAGGAGCAACTGCCCGCCATTCTTGATGAGGTGGGCGCCGTAAATGAGCATCACGCTCGCCCCGCGTTGCCGGGCCTCGCGGATGCGCGCGGCGCACTCCCGCACCAGCCGCGCATTGGCGTCCGAAAGGGGCGGCGGATCGTTCGAGGGTTCAACGAGAATCTCCTCGAGCCGGCTCAGGCTTTGGCGCTGTTCGAGCGGGAGCACGCGCACGCGGCGCAGATTAAGCCCGGATGTTCCACAAACCTCTGTGGAGTCTGACATCCGGGCCTGCATTTGAGTTTCTCCTGTGTACTCCGACTTCACGTTGTTCAAGAGTGGTGAGAAATGCAGATCCTAAGACTCGGGCTCGCCGAGGAGAATCGGAAGCAGTGTCAGGGCGTCCCGGAAGTCCGGAATGACCACGTCCGCGCCTACACCGAGCAGCCGCTGGCGCTTCCACTCGTCGCACTGTCCCGACCCGTTGTTGGCCTCGTCGCTGGCCACGGCGACGGCCAGGCCGCCGACCTCCTTCGTGTTCTGGATCTCGACGTAGCCGTCGCCAAACGAGAGCAACCGGGCGCCGTCGATCTGGTTCTCCCGCAGGATGCGGTCGATCACCATCTTCTTCGAGAACTGTTTGTAGTCATCAAGGGCCCCATAGATGCGGGGGCCAAAGTACTGGGTGAGCCCCAGGGCCGCGGCCTCCTGTTTCACGAACACCTCGTCCGTCCCGCTGGCCAGGTAGAGCGAGAACCCGCGCCGCCGCAGTTCGTCGAGAAACGGGCGGGCTTCGAACACGAGCAGATCGTCCGGCTCGAGCGTTCCGCTGGCGAGGGCGTCGATGCGATGGCGGATGCGGGCATCGAGCCGGCGCAAGTACTCGTGTTTGTACCAGAGCGGTTCGCGCGGCTCGCCTCCGCGCTCGCGGATGCGTTCGACCAGTTGGATCATCTGGTAGATTGTTTGCTTGCCGTTGAGCCGCATGATGTCCTCGAACGCCAGCCGCCGCAGCGCCTCGGGCGTCTCGCCCGGTTGGGCCGGCAGCATCTCGACGAACATCGGCACCATCACATCGGGCCAGCCCTGCCGGATCAGCGACAGAGTGCCGTCGAAGTCGAACAGCACGTGGCTGATGCCGGGGCGTGGCGTGAACGAGGGGGCGAACTCGACCAATCCCAGAAACGAGCCGCCTGCAGCCTGTTCTGGCGCTGTTGCGGCTTTGGGCTCGGGCCCCGCTTCTGCAATCTCAACGTCTTCCGACGCGGCCTCGCGGGGCGCGTTCGGCTCGATCGGGTGCGTTTCCTCCGGGCCGTCGATTGCCTGCGGCGCGCCGGACGAGACGCTGTCTTCCGGGGAGGCGGGCTTATCCTGGAAGTCGCCTGCGCTTGGAGGCGGCGGTGGCTGGGGCAAGGCCTCGGTCGATGTCGTTGAGGCCGGCGCTGCGGCCTGAGGTTGAAGGGTCACGAGGGCGCGCCGGAGCAACTGACCCTGAAACAGATGTCCGATGGCCATGGTCTCGAGCACGGTTGCGCCCTTGGGGACCGTCGCGTTCGCATCGGACACCTGGTGCCGCTCGGGGTCGAAGGGCGTGCCCGGGGCGGCCGCAATCGGCACCATGCCGACGCGCCGCGCGGCATCGCGGCAAGCGTTCTGGAACTGGGTGAACTCGTGGATGAGCCTGGGCTGGCCGGACCGCACGCCGGCCAGGTAGAGGGCGTAGACATTGTCCAGGATGCGGACGAGGACCTGGAGCCAGTCGCCCTCGGCGCGGCGGAGTTTGGTGGTCTCGAGGCGCAGGTGATGGCGCTCGGAGTCCTCGGCTCTCTGCATGAAGGCCTGGAAGGCGCGCTGCTCCTCGGTCATGCGATCCATGACCTCGCGCGCCGCGGCGACCGTTTTGGCGGCGTGTTCGTGCGCCGTTTGCCACTGGCCGGTGGCGGTCTCGATGCGGTCCGCGACATCCTGGACCTGCTCGATCTGCCGGAGGGTGTCGGCCAGGCCATCCGTCTCGACGAGCTTGAGTTCGGCGTGGTGTCGGAGGCGAAAGGGCCACACGGCCAGCATGGCGCCCAGGGCCACGCAGGCAGCAAAAGCGCACACCTCGATGGCTGACATGGGCCGGTGCGCCTGCTGCCAGATCACCAGGGCGGCCGCCACCAGGAGGAGGTCGCCGACAACAAAGGGCAGAAAAAGCTTTGCGCCCAGGGTCACTCGAGTGGTGCGGTCCGTCATGGGGCCGGAGGTTATGCTGGCGCACCCGCGGCTGGCCACGGAAAAGTTGCGTGAGGGCGGGGCGGGGCAGTGGAACTCACTCGTAGCGGAGCGACTCGATGGGGTCGAGATTGGCGGCTTTGTAAGCCGGGTAGGAGCCGAACAGGACGCCGACGACCGAACAGATTGTGAGCCCGATCACGACCCAATCCAGGGGGATCACGGGCGGGAGCTTGAGGAAGTAAGCGGCCGAATTGCCGCCGAGGATGCCCAAGAGAACTCCGATCACTCCGCCAACCTGGCAGAGCACGATGGCTTCCATGATGAACTGGGTCATGATGTTCCGCTTCTTGGCTCCGATCGCGCGGCGAATGCCGATCTCGCGCGTGCGCTCGGTCACCGACACCAGCATGATGTTCATGATCCCGATGCCCGCCGCCACCAGGGCGATCGAACTGACCACCGCGACGCCGATCCGGACGGTCAGAGTGAAGCTCTTGAACTGCGAGATCAGGGAGTCGTTCGAGAACACCTCGAAGTCATCCTCGACTCCCGGCTTAACCTTGCGTGCCGTGCGCAGGATTCCGCGCACCTGCTCGACGGTATCCTCGTACATCGCCTGGTTCTGGGCCTGCACGAGGATGGACAAGCTACGCCACACACGCCCGTAGCGGTTGAGACCCGTCGTGAGCGGGATGACGGCGAAGTTGTCCTGGTCGCCCCCGAGCGAGGCCCCTTTGGGTTCGAGCACGCCGACCACCGTGTAGCCGATGCCGTCGAATTTGGCCTTCTCGCCCAAAGCCGACCCGTGGGGGAAGAGAATCTTGGCCAGGCCGCCCCCCAGCACGCACACATCCTTCGCGCTGTCGATATCCGATTCGATCAGCCCGCGGCCTTCGCCGACGATCCAGTTGCGCGCGGGGAAACCGCCCACGGTGGCGCCGACCAGGCTGACATTGGGCGGCGTCTTGTCGTAACGCGAGATTGCCTCGCCGGTCCAGAACCCGCATTGGATGCCGACGGATTGCGCCAGGGTGGCCTTCTCCATCACCGCCTTGCCGTGGGCGAAGGTGATGTCCTTGCGGCGAAGGTACTTTTCGAAGCCCTCCGGTCCGCCGAAGTGCACGGCCGGCCATTTGCGAATCTGGAAGGTGTGGCTGCCCAATTGGCTGAGTTCCTTCTCGATGTTGCTCTGCAGCACCCGCATGGCCGTCATCACCACGATGATCGAGAACACACCCACCAGAACGCCCAAGACAGTCAGGCTGGAACGTAATTTGTGCGTCGTCAGCGCCCCGATCCCCATGACAAAGCTCTCCTTGACCTCAGCCCAGATCAGGTTGCGGCCGGCGTGGCGCGGGCGTGGAGAGAGAACGGTCATGTCACTCGTTGCGCAACGCGTCCACCGGGTTCATTCGCGCCGCGCGCCAGGCGGGCAGGAAACCGGCCAGCACGCCGGTGAGCAGCGAGACCAGCAGGGCGAGGCCGACGATGGACAGGGAAATGGTCGCGGGCATCACTTTGCGCAGAAGCAGCGTGCCGGGTGCGGCGATGGCCAGGCCCAGGAGCCCTCCCAAGAGACAGATCATCGCCGCTTCGAGGAGGAACTGCACCAGAATCGCCCGGCGTTTGGCCCCGATCGCCTTGCGCACGCCGATCTCCTTGGTCCGCTCGGCCACGGACACGAACATGATGTTCATGATGCCGATGCCTCCGACGAAGAGCGAGAGTCCGGTGATGAATATGCCGACCGTGGCGATCGTGCCGGTGATCTTGTCGAACGTCTTGATGAACTGGTCCTGCTGGTTGATCGCAAAATCGTCGTCCTGGCCCGGCGCCAGGCGCCGCAGCTTGCGCATGATACCGCGGGCTTCCTCGCGCGTGTCCTCGAGGCTGTCCATGTCGCGGGCCTTGATATGGATGGCGTAGTCGGGCCGCTGGGTGAAGAGCGATGTGAATTGCCCGATGGGGACGATCACCTGGTTGTCCAGACTGAACGCGCCCAGGAATTCCCCCTGCGGTTCGAGCACACCCACCACATCGAACGGGTACCCCCCCACATAGACCCGCGCCCCGACAGGCGACTCGCCCCGAAACAGGTTCGTGGCCGTCTGCGCCCCGAGCACGCACACGGGACGCCCCCCCTCCGCCTCGCCCGCCGTCAGAAACCGTCCGTTGGCAACGCTCGTTCCGCCGGTGTACAGGGCCTGATCCGTCGTTCCGATGACCATGACCGACGAGGCGCTGCGGTTCTTGTATTTCACCGGGCGCGCGGTGTTCACGGTGGGAGCGACGGCGCGCGCCGATGTGATCTGCCGCTGGAGTCCCCGGACCTGGTCCCAGGTGATTTCGCGCCGGCGATTCTGGCGAATCCACTCCTCGTGGGAATTGATGAACCAACTGTAGCGTTCGAGATAGAGGACGTCGCTGCCCAGAGCCGAGATGCTCTGGTTGAACCCACGCTTGAGCCCCTGGATCGCGGTCCCCATGAGCGTGACGGTCACAATGCCAATCACGATGCCCAGCGTGGTCAGGCCGGCCCGCATCTTGTTGGCCCGCGTGGCGTCCCAGGCGATCCGCAGCCCCTCGCGCAGTTCAATCCACCAGTGCATGCGAATCCGCCCTTTCGTCGCTGGCGATCAGACCGTCGCGAATCCGCAGGATGCGGCGGGCGTGCCGGGCGATCTCCTCCTCGTGGGTGACGACGATGATGGTGTGGCCCTGATCGGCGAGGGCCTCGAACAAGCTCATGATCTCGGCGCCCGTCTTCGAGTCGAGGTTGCCGGTCGGCTCATCCGCCAGCAGGATGGACGGGCGATTGACCAGGGCGCGGGCCACGGCCACGCGTTGGCGCTGGCCTCCCGACATCTCCGTGGGCTTATGATTGACCCTGTCGGCCAAGCCGACGTTCGTCAGGGCTTCGAGCGCCAGTTGCCGGCGCTCTTCGGAGGGAATGCCGGCGTACACCAGCGGCAGCTCAACGTTGTGCAGCGCGTTGGCGCGCGGCAACAGGTTGAACGTCTGGAACACAAACCCGATCTCCTTGTTCCGGACCTCCGCCAACTCGTTGTCGTCCATGTCGCTGACGTTCGTTCCATTGAGTTCGTATGTGCCCGAACTCGGCGTGTCGAGACACCCGATCAGGTTCATCAGGGTGGATTTTCCCGAGCCCGACGGCCCCATGATCGCCACATACTCGGCCCGGCCCACCTCGATGGAGACCTCGCGGAGCGCGTGAATCGTCTCCGTCCCCATCTGATAACGCCGTGAAACCCGGCTGAGACGGATCAAGCTCATCTCGTTTCCGTCGCCTTGTCCTTATCCGGCGTGAGGGTGCCGATGCGGACCTTCTTGCCGTCATCCAGTTCCGAGCGCAGGGCCTTGTAACTGCCGGAGATGACCTCCTGGCCTTCCGCGACACCCTCGAGTATCTCGGTATAGGCATCGTCGCTGATCCCAATCTTGACCGGAACCATGCGCGCCCGGTCGTTCTCCTTCAGAAAGACGACCTCGACGTGTTTGGGCTTGTCTCCGGGCTTCTTCGACGCGGTCGTGGCGGTGTCGTTTGTTCCGGGGGCGGCATTTGTCGCCTGGGCGGTCTCCGGGGCGGGTGTGTTGGTTCCAGTCTGGGCGGTGCTGTTGGCGGCCGCTGCGGGGTCCTTGGCGGCGGTTGCCGCTTGCGCGCCCTTGGCGGGCGTCTTGTTTTGGCCTGGAGGTTTCGGGATGCGCGTTGTCACGCTGGCGATCGGAACGCTCAGCACATTGGTGCGCGAGCGTGTCTCGACCTCCGCCGTCACCGTCATCCCCGGCCGGAACGGTTCCTTCTCCTTGATGCGGATTTTGACCTCGAACTTGGTGGCGTCGGTCGATTGGCTGCCGCCGCCGCTGCCGAACACCAGCCCCTTCGACGAGTTGGCGATCTCGGTCACCGTCCCGTTGAACTTGCGGTCCTTGTAGGCGTCCACCTCGAGCCGCGCGTTCTGGCCCAACTGAATCAGGACCACATCGATCTCGCCGATGTCGACGCGCGCCTCCATCTCGTCGAGGTCGGCGATCACCATGACCTCGGTCCCGGCCATCATCGCGGTGCCGACCACCCGTTCGCCCAGTTGCGAGTTGAGCCGGCTCACGGTGCCATCGAGCGGCGACACGATCGTTGTCTTGGACAGGTCTTCCTCCGCCTTCTCGAGCGCGGCCTTGGCCATCTCGACCTGATGGATCGCATGTTGGAGTTGGGCCTTGTTGATCTCGCACGTGGTCTGAACGGCGAGGAATTCGGCATCCGGCAGCAGCCTGCTCTCATGCAGCGCCTCGGCCCGTTGCAGATCGATCTCCGCCTTCTTCAAGTTCGCCTCGGCCGTGACCCTGCCCGCCAATGCCCCCTTGTAGTTTGCCTCGGACGAGTTGCGCTGCGCGACGTACAGGTCCGGCTTGATCTTCAGCAGCAGATCGCCCTTCTTGACCTGGTCCCCCTCCTTCACCGGCAGTTCGATGATCTCGCCGCTCACTTCCGGGCTGATCTTGACCTGGAACACCGGTTGAATCCGCCCGTTCGCCACCACCAACTCCGTGAGTGTCCGCCTCTCGACCTTTTCGGTCTGCACGGTGATCGCGGCCTCGCGTTTCTTGAAGATCGCGAGGGCGCCCAAGCCGCCCAGAGCCACGACAATCAAGAGCAGGACAACCAGCTTCCGCCTCTTCTTCGCCTTAATGTTCGCCATCTCGGTATATCGTTAAGACACAACACCCGTCAGTTTGTTTCGGCGCGTCCAGACCGGACATTTCCCAAGAAACATGCTTTCCTAGCCTGCGTGCTGACTTCTCTCGAGAACTCCGGCTTCGCGGCGGCAAAAAGTCGTGAGAAATGCGGGCTAGCCGCCGAACAGCCGCGGCAGAAAGTGCCCGGCGACGATCCAAAGGCCAGTCCAGAGCAGCCACAGCCCGAACACCCAGGCGGCGCTCTTGGCGAACGTGGCGCCGCTCAATCGCGACAGGCCGATCGCGCGCACGGCGAGCACCCAGAACGCCACGACATCCACGGCGGCCATCAAACCGTGCGAGAGATTGGCCGGATCGAAATCCTTGACCAACAGCATCGCCAAGTTGGGCCCGGCGTACACGCTCCCAAAAGCCACCATCATGAGCGTCTTGATCACCGATTCGAGTATCGCCAACATGCCGCTCAGCCCGGACACCTCGACGGCCTTCATGTACGTGAACTCGCCGCCCAGCGCGTACCTGCCCACCAGAAACGTGATGAGCGCCCACCAGAAGACGAGTCCGACGGCCGCCAGGGGCGGCGCGGCGAACATCGCCGCCTGCCGCATGATCTTCCCGAACTTCTCGATCGTCGGTCTCTGGGCTTCGAGTTGCTCGCGGGTCATCCGGCCTTGTTCGATCATCTTCTGGTATTGCGCCTCCTGCAGGTCGCTGATCTGCTGCGTGATCGCCTCCTGCTGAAGCACCAGCCACGCCCCAATCCAGCCGACCAGCGTCGCCAGCAGCGTCGGCACCAGCCAGTTGGCTGTTCGCGGCGGACTGACCTTCACCTCGTCGAACACGTCGGCGGGCGTGGCAAAGACATTGAGCATCCGCGCGCTCAGCGACGTCGAGTCGGGGATCGGGGGTGCGTCGTCCGGCGAATCGAGGGGAGCACTGTCGTTCATAACGGCAAAGGTGTAAAAGTATACTGCGTTTGGCGTCGGCGACAATCTCCGAATGCGCGCGGTTGTCAGCTACAACTCGACGCGGGGTTTGTACTTCACACCCGGAGTTCGCGTCCGCCGCTTCCAACGCGGTCGCACTCAGTGCATCTGTCAGTTGTCGGTGGGAATGGATTTTACGCCGCGTTGGGCCTGCCTGCCGCGTCTGCCTGTGCCGTGCCCGACACGGCAGACAGGCCGCTGCGCTTTGCGGCGCAGGCAGGGCACGCGGCCTACAGCGGGAATTACGATCCGTTGCAGGCCCGGCGCCCTCGCCGGGCGAGAGAATCCCGACAACCGTCAGATGCACCGGATCACACTGAAGGGCGCGCAACGGGGATGACAGGACAAGAGAAACACGGTACAAAACAGTCCAAGAAACACTTGTGCAAATGACCCCGAATACAACACGCATGAGGCGCCGACCGGTTCGCAGCGCGAGCCTTGTCGCGAAAGTCCAAGAGGGGCGCGGCGCTCGCGCCTCTTCGGCGGTCGGATTTTCTCTGTGCGATCCGCGGAGGCTCTGTCTGGCGTTGCTGTGTGCGCTTGTGGCGGTGTTGATTTTCAGTCGAGCGAGTTTCGGAGGAGAAGGCCAACCCGCATTCATCCCCGAGGCCTCTCGGGGTGAAGCCATCGCGCCCTCGAAGAATCCACCATTCTACTCGGACAAGCTGAATCTGTTGTGCTTTCGGGATGAGGCGGGCGTCGAGCACCCTGTGCTTGGGACGGCGGATTGGATGAAGCGGCGGGGCCATATTCTTGCCGCGATGGAGCAGGTGATGGGGGTTCTACCGCCGCTCGAATTCAATGGTCCGCCCCAGGTCGAGGTGCTCGAGGAAACCCCGACCGCCAACGGCGTGCGCCGGAAGATTCTGTACACCGTGGAATCGCCCACGAACCGGGTGCCGGCCTATCTGTTCATCCCGCGGAGCGGCGGCGCCAAACGTCCTGCGATGCTCTGTCTGCACCAGACAACGCCGGAGGGCAAAGCCGAGATGGCCGGATTGCGCGGCAGGACGAATCGGCAGTTTGGTCTCGAGGTGGCGCAACGAGGCTACGTGACGCTGGTGCCGGACTACCCGAATTTCGGCGATTACCGGCGCGACGCCTATGCGGCCGGCTACGCCAGCGCCACCATGCAGGGCATCGTCAATCACCGGCGCGCTCTCGATCTGCTGGCGTCGATGCCCGAAGTGGACGCCCGCCGCATCGGCGTGCTCGGTCATTCGTTGGGGGGGCATAACGCGCTGTTTCTGGCCGTGTTCGACGAGCGCGCGCGGGTGGTGGTGACCAGTTGCGGCTTCAACGCGTTCTCGAAGTATTATGGCGGCAATCTGGCCGGTTGGAGCCATGCAGGGTACATGCCGCGGATTCGTTCGGTGTACGGCTGCGATCCAGGGCGAATGCCATTTGATTTCACCGAGGTGCTCGCCGCCATCGCCCCGCGGCCCGTCTTCATCAACGCGCCGCTGCATGATGACAATTTCGAAGTGTCGGGCGTCAAGGACTGCGTCCAGGCCGCCGCCCCGGTCTACCGGCTGCTGGGCGCGGTCGAGGCGCTGGTGGCCGTCTACCCAGATGCGGAGCACGACTTTCCGCCCGAGGTGCGCCGGCAGGCTTACGCCTGGCTCGACCGGCAACTGGGGCTTTGACGTTGCATCTGGATGCGCGGCCCGTCCGGTCACGTGCAAAGTCGCGGTCAACGTCGACGTGGAAGGATGACATGTGGACGAAGACCATGAAGCGGAACCGTTAGCCGTTCACCGTTCAACGCTCAACCCATCAACCATCAACCATCTGCGATCAGCCATCGGATCACGCCCGGGGGTGGGCCTGGTCGTACACCCGCTTCAGGCGCTCCGTCGTGAGGTGGGTGTAAATCTGGGTGGTGGCAAGATGGGCATGACCGAGCAGTTCCTGAACGCTGCGCAAATCCGCCCCGGCATCGAGCAGATGGGTAGCGAAACTGTGCCGCAGCTTGTGCGGCGTGAGGTGCGGGTCCAGCCCGGCACGCGCAAGATAGCGCTTGAGGCGCATCTGAACGACGCGCGCCGAGACCGGACGCGTGCTGTTGGCTTGAGCGAGAAAAACAGGCAGGGATCCGGCGGGCGGCGCCGGGAGCAGGCGCCAATACGCGCGGATCGCTTCGAGCGCCGGAGCGCCGATGGGAATCTGCCGTTCTTTGCGTCCTTTGCCGCGGACGCGGATGAGTTGATCGTTCCAGGCGACGTCCTCAGCCCGCAAGCCGCACGCCTCGCTGATGCGCAGCCCGCACGAGTAGATTGTCTCGAGGAGGGCGGCGTCGCGATGGAACTCGTCCGATCCCGTCGGCGGATCGCCTGCCTGTTCGAGTTGGGCCAGTTCGTCGAGAGGCGCTCGGAGCAGAGCTGCCGCATGGTCGGCAGTCAGGAACCGCGGCAGACGGCGCGGCAATTTCGGCAGAGAGAGACTGCGAATGGGCGTGGTGAGGACCACGCCGCGCCGGACGAGGAACCGATAGAAGGAGCGCAGGGCGCTGAAGCGCAGCGCAACGGCTGCGCGGCTCAGTTGGCCGCGTCCGAGAAAGCGCAGGTAGCCGCGAAAATCATCCCGTTCGAGGCTGGGCCATGCCGGCGGGGCGCCGCGTTCCAGGCGATGCCAGTGGCCGAACTCGCGCAGCGCGTGCTGGTAGTTTCGGCGCGTGTACGGCGAGGCCGCCCGATCCACGGCCAGATGCTCGAGGAACTGGGCCACGTGCGGGTCGGGCGATTCGTCCGGTTCCGGCGGCGGGGCGGGGGCGATGGGAGTGATGGCGGTCTGTGCGCTCACGAGGCGCGGGCGGTCAGGCGTCCAGGGCGCCGTCCCGGGGGGCGTCCGACGATTTGGACCAGGGCCTGTTGGAGGACCAGGGCTTCCTCGAGTTGACTGGACACGAGGCGGCGGTTGGAGACGAGCAGCACGTCCATCGCCCGCACCAACTCCTCGGCCGTGTACTGTCCGGCCTGGGGCAGCGCCTTGAAGAGGACGTACGGATGCATGGCGGCCGGGTTGTAGCGCTTGTCGTCGGGCATGGCTTCGGACGGCAGCCGCCCCAACTGAGACTTGAAGCGGTTGTAGTCGACGTCCGGCGCGAGCAGGCCGAGTCGGAACATCTCCTTGAGGAGGAGCAGCGTGCGTACCTTCGAGATGAGCCCATACAAAAGCCCGATCGCGGTCTTCTGGCGATCGAACTGCATCTCCCACAATTCCTCGTCGAGGCAACGGAGCGCGCGGGGCAGATCGCGGTCTCCGAGGGCTTCGCCCAGGGCGAAGGCGCGCGCCTGTTTGTTGCGGCTCACGACCGCATGGACGTCGGCCACGGTGATTTCGGGGCGTCCGGCGGCGTAGAGCGAGAGCTTCTCGATTTCCTGCGACAACTGGCGCAGGTTGGGGCCCACCGCCGACACCAGTTCGCCGAGAGCTTCATCCGACATCTCCTGCCGGCGCGTCCGCAATTCGCCTCGGACGAATCGCTCCGCCCGATCCGCCCAGTCCTTGTCGTCGGCGGACAGTCCGGCGAGGTACTCGACGGCCCCGAGTTTCTCGATGGTTTTCGAGAAGGTTTTCCGGCGGTCGACTTTTCCGGCGGTGATGAGCAGGCGAACGTTGTCCCACGGGAAGCGCTTGAGTTCCTGGGCCAGGTCGTTCAGGGACACGGTGACGGCCTGGGCGCCGGCGACGCGTTCGTCTCCCAGGAAATTGCATTGGCGCAGCCAGATGACTTTGCCGCTGCCGAAGAAGGGGAGGGTTTGGAGCGCCTCGCGGAGTCTGGCCAGGGACCGCAGCGCCTCTTGGCTGTTCGAGACCGTGGCGTCAATGGTCTCATGGTCCATCCCGCCAATCTCCTTGCACCAGTCCGCATACAATTGCCGACCCCGCTGCTGCACGGCGAAATCGTCCTCGCCGCACACGAGCACCAGGGGTGCAGAGGGCTTGCGCACGGATGTTTTCACAGGATGCCCGCCCCGGCCCGCATGGGTCCGCGTTTTGGAGCCTCTGGCGCCGCGGTGGTCACAACTCGGTGAAACATGCGGGTTAAGGGTTTGTGCAAAACACAATTCCGGTTTTGGCGGGAGCGCCACCGGGCCAGATGCGTGGCCCGAGGGAGGGAGTGTATCCCCTGAGATATTCGACCGACCGAGGAACGACGCGGATGGCCCGGTGCCGCCCCGCCCCGAAGGGCTGGGGGGCTTTGGCTCGATGGTCCCGCGGACGCGGGATTGCTCCTCGGTCACGGACCGCTGCGGGTATGCTCCTTTGTCGCGCCTCGCCCGCGAGCCAAATCCCCTCCAGCAAAATCGGACGTAATTTTTGCACAGACCCTAATCGGCGCTTTCCCCGCCGGATTCGCTCATGCGTGCGAGGTATTCGGACATGTCCTCGACCTGATCAAGGAGGCTGCGCGTGACGTAGATGGGGCGTTTCTGGGCGGTGGCCAGGGCCAGGCAATCGCTGGGGCGCGCATCGAGTTCCACGATCTTGCGGCCCAGTTCGTTTTGCTGCTGCAGGATCAGGCGGGCGAAGTAGGTCGAGTTCTTCAGTTCGGTGATCACCACACGCTCGACGCTGATGCCAAATGCGGTCAGGAGATGAATGAACAGATCGTGCGTCAGCGGCCGCTCTTTCGGGGTGTCGCGCAGGAACATGCCGATCACCGCGCCCATCTGCTGCTCCACCTGGATCACAAAGACCTTCTCGTCGTTGCCGACGAACACGGCGACGCCGTTGTTGGCCGGCAAGATGCCGCGAATCTCGACAGCCGCCACGTCCTGCTTCATGGGGTCAATGTAAGAGACCGGATGCAAAAGACAAGTCCACGCCATGACCCGCCCCGGCTCAGTCCGGATCGAGTTCGGCCATGATGCCAAGCCACCGGATCGCCGGATGCACCCAGACCTCGGCGTAGTTGTAGCAATTGGAAGGCGGCCAGTAGGGCTCGTCGCCCGCGCGCCGGGATTGAATCCCCACCGGAAGCGATCCGACCATGTCGCCGCTCATAGCCGTGTACTGCGGCGCGTACTCGTGGCCGATGCCGTACATCAGGCTTTGGGCGAAAGGATTCCGCCCAAGCGTCCAATCGAGTTGCGCCTCGACCAGGCTTCGCGCCTCGACATCCTCGAGCAATCGCGCCGCCGCCCCCAGCGCCAGCGCCTGGGAAAGCTGCACCCCGAGGTTCCCGCGGAAATCGCCCCAGACCGGAAAGCGGCGCAGGAAATGCCGGTCGTCCAATGGCATCCCCTGGCGGACCTGCGCCCGCTCCTCCGGCCTGGACGGCTCGTCCGCACGGTAGACTCCCGCCGGCAACATCCCGTACGGCGCCGTCACCGTCGCCGCCCCCTTGAGGTAATCGGCATATCGGCGTATCGCGGCGCTCCACTCCGCGCGTCTCGAATCGCCGGGGAAAGTCTGGTGCAGATCGGCCAGCAGCATGACCGGCGCCTGCTCGTGGCTGCGATGATTGTAATGCAGGAGGCGCTCCCGCTTCGGCGAGGTGTAGAAGAAGCCGGCAAGCGGCAGACTCCACGGCTGAGTTCGAGTCTCCTGACACTCGAGGACGACGGCAGCATACTCGATCGCCTTCTCCGCAAACTCGCGCCGCTTCGTGCCCCGAAACAACTCGAGGGCGGCGTGCCCCGCGGCGCTTGCCAACTCGAGTCGCGGCTCGCCCAGCCTCTCGAGCGCCCTCCGCCAGTCCTGCTCGGCGGTCCTCAGACAGCGCGCGGCCAGGAGCGGGTCTTCGGCCCGCAGGAGCCGGCCCGCCAAGGCGCACGCGGCTGCGGCCTGGAGCGTGTCGAACGGCGCGTCGCTCGCCTGAGCCGTCACGTCATCCACCGTCCCGAGAATGCCGTCGGTCCAGAAATCCATCGTCGCCCAGGCGATGCGCCGTCCGTCGGGGAATCGGGTCTTCAGAATCCAGTCCAGGCCCCAGCGCCCCTCGTCGATCAACCGCGAGGCCAAAGGGAGCAGTGATGGGTCGGCTGCGGATCGGGCGCGCAGCCGTTCGGCGAGACGGAACATCGCATAGGTGGCCTCAGCCGTGTTCACCAGGCCTTGAGAGAGATCGCCCGCATCGTGCCAGCCGCCATTGATCACCATTCGCAGATCGCCGTTCACCCCCAGCCAGTCGCGGTGACAAATCTCATGGATGCCCGGCACCGCCCAGCCGCACCGCTCGGCATGGAAGAAGTCGAGCACCGACTCGACGGTGTGGCGCCAGAGGCCGGACCCGATGCGAAACGGCTCCGAGACACGATCGCCGGCCTGGAGTCTGTACTCGCCGGGTTGCCTCCACGCAGTGAAGTCCAACACCTGCACCGCGGGCTCGGGGTCTTGGCCTGGGACCACGGCGCCCCGCCAGACCGCCTGTCCCGAAACGCTGTCGACGAGGGAGAACGAGTTTGTTTCGAGGCCGCTCGCGAAGGCACGCTTGACCGCGCCCGGGGCGTAGCCGAGTTGGTTGTAGGAGAATCGCCCCGGGGCAACGGCCCAGCCCAAAAAATGATCCGGATCGACCCGTTCGAGTTCGAGTTGATCGAAGTCGTACTGGACCTGGTCGTCGGCCCCGGGTTCGTTGCCCTGGAGCCGGTAGATCAACTCGACGCCGCGCACCTGGCGGCGATCGAGATGCGCGATTTCCCAGACCACGTGGTTCCATTCGTGGTTGCGCAGCAACACAAAGTGCAGTCCGCCATCCGTGTAGCTTTGGCCTTCGGTGCCCTCGCTGCGCAGCTTGATCAGCAGCGAGACCACATTGAACCCCGGCAAGTGCGGGCGCACCCGGACCGACAGCCGGTTGAAACCGCTCCAGTCCTCCGAGGGCACATCGAAGCGCAAACCGGTTTCGGCAAACGGTCGGCCCGCCACCGGCCCCGGTTTCTCGGTGCGCGTTGGCGATCGCAACCGGAGGGCGTGTTTGCCCTCGAGCGCGTGCTCAGTACTGAGAGTCATCGTGCCGGGACCGAAGAGACTCCAGCCGTTTGTGCTTTCCATATCCGACAGCGTGCGCGAGGCAAAAACCGGTTTGGCGAGATGCCTCGTGATTGTCGACCGGGTCTGATCGGGCTTGGGCGGCGGCGATCCGGCCCCTGCGCGCGTGGTCATGGCTGCGGGCTCCGCCGCGCCGAACCCAAGCAAACAGAGGGCCAGCCAGACGCTACCCGATCGAGCCCGCCGACCCGGGCGTTCCTCCGCACCGCGGGTGCGCGGGCGCCCCGTCGCTTCGGTCGGCGCCTTGCCGCGCTGCGCGGTCTTCGGCTTGGCGGCGGTCGAGGCTCTTTGAACCATGCGGGTTCGGACTGGAATGACAGCGGGGCGTTTCATCGGCGCTAATCTGCCGTGTCGGCGTTTTGAGTAAAGACTCCGTTGCGGGAATCGCGAGGCCGTCCTCGCTGAGGGATGGAACCTGCCCCAGGCTCGATCGCACCAGATGAGCCCCCTGGCCGCACGCACTTCACGCTCGTCAAACCCGACCCATTGGGCTACTTTTCCGCCGTTTATGTGCAGAACGTGGGTCTTCCTGCGAGGCGGTCTTGTCGGGTCTCTCTGTCTGGCGTCACTCGCCTTTCCAGCCGATCCGGCGGGGCGGCCCACCCCAACACCACCGCCATTGCCGCCGGCACCGCCGGCCCGCGGGACGCCCGCCGGCCCGGTTTCGGCCCGAGCGCCGGCGTCCGCGGCGTCTGTGTCGACGAACAGCGCGGCGGCGTCTAGCGCGACACCCGAGCGCGCCGGGACGGTGAATCAGCGGGTCTCGCCCGGGGCCGTCAGCGTCCCGTTGTCCGATCCGTCCTACATCCCGGGCTTGACCCCGGCGATCGTGGTTGGGCCGCCCGTACCTCTGGCGCCGCGAGAGCCCGGGATGCGGTTCCCGTACTCGACGCCACGGCCCGCGCGCGTCCAGGAGACCGTGTTCGCCTATGACGCTTTGATCAAGGAAACCACGCTCAAGGCGGGCGAGACATCGGCCTATTTCACCTTTCACCTGACGAATACTTCACCCGAGGCGGTCACCATCAACGCCGTGCGCACATCCTGCGGTTGCGCCGTCGCGAAGTTGCCGTCCGTTCCGTGGCGAATCGAACCGCGGTCGGGCGGCGCGTTCGATGTGGTAGTGGACGTTCGCGGCTCGAGGGGCGTGACCACGAAGACTGTGACGATCGACAGCACGGCCGGCTACCGCTACCTCACGGTGCGTGTGGCGATGCCCGAGTCGGCGTCGCCGATGGCCGCGGCGGACCGCGCGCGGAACCTGCAGGTTGCGTTGGCGGATCGCCAGGCGGTTTTCAAGGGGGATTGTGCCGCGTGCCATTTGCAGCCTGTGATTGCGCAGCATGGGCAGGCGCTGTTCAAGAGCGCCTGCGGCATCTGCCACGAGGCCCAACGCCGGGCTGCGGCGGTCCCCGACTTGCGGGCCCTGAACAAGCCCACGGATCGGGCCTACTGGTCGGGCTGGATTGGGAAGGGGAAAGCGGGCGGCCTCATGCCGGCCTGGGCCATCGATGAGGGAGGGCCGTTGACCGACCGCCAAATCGAGTCGTTGCTCGATTACCTCACAGGCCCTTTCCGAGACGAACCGGCTCGCGCGCCGCTGGCGCCGGGGGCCCCGACACGATAGGGCACAACGCCAGCCGTCCGATAGAGGGCGTTGGCATTCATGGCTGGATCAGGATTATGCGGCCTCGTTTCTTTTGGTCCAAGACGCCGCACTGGTGGAGGCCGAGCAAATCCGTGCGAGCGGTCTGGCACACCACATTGTGGCTCTTCTGGTGGCTGGAGATGTTGTATTCCTGAAACGGATGTTTGACCGAAGTCAGCATTATTGGCGGGTCAAACCATAGTCATGCCTCGATCTGGGTTCACCGCCCGGGCTTCCGGCGAATGGCACGACCACGACAGATCGCCCCGGTCCAGGATGATAAGCTCGCTCGTAGTTGCCGCGCAGTTCGCTCAGGCTCGCCCGCGCCACGTCGGTGAGTTTCATCTCGGTGTCCTTCGAGGTGGACGAACGCTCTGAATCCTCGATGATGTTCTGCCGACCGCTCTGCGCGGCCTGGGTCATCTGGTCGAATTGCCGGTCTTTGGGATCGTAGTTTTTTCCGCTGGCTTCCCGATGGTCATGCGTCAGGAACCGGCGGCAGAAGCGCAGCGTCTCGAGCTGCACAATGCGGATCTGACCTATTGCCTCACCGCACCAGGGAGAGAATCGCCTTGAAATCGTCGGTGCCCGCCTTGTCGAGCAACTCGAACAGGGCCATCTCATTGGACGCGATCACGGCGCCGGCCTGGCGCATGCGATCCAGACCCAGGCGCCGGTTCTCGGGTGTGCGCGACGAAACGGCATCGGCAATCACGAACGGGCGGAAACCGTGTTCGAGCAGATCGAGCGCCGTCTGGCAGACGCAGACATGCGCCTCGATCCCGCAGACGATCACGTCCTTGATTGCCCGGGCGCGCATCGCATCGATCAGGCCGGGCGCGCCGCAGGCGCTGAAGGCGAGTTTTTCGAACGGAGCAAACCCGGGGATCGCCTCGGCCACCTCGGGCACCGTTGGTCCGAGTCCCTTTCGGTACTGCTCGGTGGCGAACAGCGGCACGCCGAGGACGCTCGCGCCTCGGATCAGGCAGAGCGTTTCGGAGACGACCCGGTCGCGCTCGAAAATAGCCGGCAACAGCCGCTCCTGGATGTCGACCACCAGCACGCCGGTGGCAGTCCGATCCAAACGCCATGAGGTCTGGGACATAAGCAATGTTGAGTCAACGAGGGCTTGTCTGCATCTCAGCCGCCTAAGGGTCTGTGCAAAAATCAATTCCGGTTTTGCTCGAGGGGATTGGGCTCGCCGGCGAGGCGCGACGAGGGAGCATACCCGCGGCGGTCTGTGACCGAAGAGCAATCCCGCGTCCGCGGGACCATCGAGCCAAAGCCCCCACCCCTTCGGGGCGGGGCGGCACCGGGCCATCTGCGTCGTTCCTTGGTCGGTCGAGTATCTCAGAGAGCCGGCTGCCAGCCGGCGCTCCGGGGCGCCTCGGGACCTCGCCACCCGCGCGCGAAGGGCCGCTTCGCGACCTAGCAGCCCACGCTGACGGATGCGGCCCGTTACTTGACAGAGAACTTGTAGATCGTGGCGGTCTTGTAAGTCTTTTTGGGACGGAGGATGGTGGACGGGAAGTTGGGATGGTTGACCGAATCCGGGAAATGCTGGGTCTCGAGACAGAATCCATAGTACTGGTGGTAGACGGTCTTGCCTTTGCCTTCGAGCGTGGCGTCGAGGAAATTCCCGCTGTAGAACTGGACGCCCGGCTCTTCGGTGAATGTCTCGAGAACCCGTCCGGTGCCAGGCTCGTACACGGTGGCGGCGAGCCGCATGCCTTTGCCGGAGTCATTGAGGGCGTAGTTGTGATCGTAGCCGCGCGGGCTGTTGTCGAGGGACAGCAGGCGCGAGCCAATGGGCATCGGCGTGGTGAAATCCATCACGGTGCCTTTGACGGGGGCGATCGCGCCGGTCGGGATCAGGGTGTCATCGACGGGCGTGTAGTGGTCCGCGTTGATGGTGAGGACGTGGTTGAGGATGTCGCCGCCCCCGGCCAGATTCCAATAGGTGTGGTTGGTTAGGTTGACCGGCGTGGCCTGGTCCGTTTTGGCTGTGTAATCCAGACGCAGTTCATCTGTGTCGGTCAATGTGTACGTGACCGTCGCGGTCAGGGTTCCGGGATACCCCTCTTCACCGTTCGGACTGACGTAAGTGAATCGGACGGCTGCGCCGTTCCTGGCCGGGACGATCTCGGCCTTCCAAACGACCTTGTCGAAACCGCGAATGCCGCCATGCAAATGGTTGGGGCCGTCGTTTCGGGCCAGCGTGTAATCGCGGCCGTCGAGGGTGAACTTGCCCTTGGCGATGCGGTTGCCGACGCGTCCGATGGTTGCGCCGAAGTAGGGATGTCCCTTGAGGTAGGATTCGAGGTTGTCGAAGCCCAGAACGATGTCGCCGAGCTTGCCCTGCCGATCCGGCACGTGCAGTTCGGTCATGAGCGCGCCGTAGGTGATGATCTTGGCGACAATGCCGTTGGCGTTGGTAAGTCTGTATTGCTCGATGACCGTGCCGTCGGGCATCGTGCCGTAGTGGGATTTCTTGACGCCGGACGGCAGGGTGGCCGCGGCGGACGGGGTCAACGTCAGGAGCATGGTGATGCAGGCTGCCAGGGTCGGGATGTATCTGTTCATGGTCGGATTCGAGTTGTCGGCGTTGGGTGGGGGCGGTCAAGGATTCTGGCGCGAGCCCGGGTCGCGGGCGGTGGGCTGGTCCGGACGGTTTTTGGCACGCCAGGCGAACAGGGCCATGAGGCCTCCGAAGAGCAGGAGGAGAAGCCCCCACCAGAGGTTGATGTTGATTCCCAGCGAGCGCTGGTAGCTTTCGGGGCTGGAGAGCGCCCCGGTGAGGACCAGGATGGCTCCGACCAGCGTGAACATGAGACCGATGGGCCAGCGGATATCGAGCATATAAATCAATTGGAGTGCAGTTTGCGCCTTACCAGAAGATTATGTTGAGAACCACGCAGCCGGCCAGGAGCGCCCAGCCGATGGTCGTCGGTTTCAGATACCAGGCCTGTTCCTCGTCCTTGAGCTTCGGGGTCAGGGAGTAGACCAGGCCCTTTAGTTCCTCGTTCGTCTTGGTCCGCTGCGTGGCGAGCGAGATGACCAGGGTCAGCAGGAAACAGGCGCTGAACGCGAAGCTGGCGAGCCAGAAATTCTGAGCCATTTCGCTGGGGAAGGACTGGGCGACGCCCAGGTACCCTCCCTTGAGGCCGGGGTTGTTGCCGGCGGCCAGGGTGAGCGAGTGGAACAACGCCGAGGTCAGCGTACCGCCCAGGAGCCCGTAAAAGGCGCCGTGCGAAGTGGTGCGCGCCCAGAACATCCCCAGCAGGAAGGTGGCGAAGAGGGGGGCATTGACGAAGCCGAACACGAGTTGAACGATGTCCATCGCGTTCGAGTAATTGCTGGCGAAGTAGGCGCAGGCAATGCTCAGGAGCACGCCCGCCACCGTCACCACGCGCCCCATCCACATGTAGTGTCCATCGCTCTTGTTGGGGCAGATGTAGGCCTGGTAGAGGTCGTAGGTCCAGACCGTGTTGAAGGCGGTCACGTTGCCCGCCATGCCCGACATGAACGACGCCAGCAGGGCGGTCAAGGCAAGGCCGAGGAGCCCGGACGGGCAGTATCTCTTGACCAGCGAGAGAATCACGCCGTCGTAATCGGTGTCGGCGACGGCGTTCTGCAGATGATTGCGCAGCGACTTGTCGTCGAGTGTCGGAGCGGCTTCGAGCAACGCGGCGACCCGATCGGGGAACATCTTCACGCCGGCGGCTTCGCCGATGCGTTTCGCGGCGGCTTCGGCATCGAGCTTCTGGCTGGCCGCTTCTTTCACGGCCGGAACGGCTTTGGCGTAGGCGCTCTCGACCAGCATTTTGGGCGGAAGCCGATAGCCGTCTTTGCCCAGCGACGCCAGGGTCACGGCGATCATGCCCGGCACGATCACCAGGGCGGGGAAGAGCATCTTGGGGAGGGCGGCTATCAGGGGTGTGCGGCGGGCGGCGGACATGTTCCGGGCCGCCATGGCGCGCTGGACCACCAGGAAGTTCGTGCACCAGTATCCGAACGACAGCACGAACCCGAGCCCGAAGACCATGGCGAACAGATCGACGCCCATCGGATTGGCTGTCGGGCCGCCGAGGAGCGGTTTCCAGGCGCTTGACCATGCGTCGGGGGCATAGCTACCGGGGGCCAGTCCGAGTCGGGCGGGGTCCTGGGCCACATTCGAGAGCGAGTGGGTCATCGTCTCCCATCCGCCAACGTCTTTGAGGCCCAGGTAGACGACCGGGGCGAACCCGAGGACGATCATGAAGAACTGGAGCACCTCGGTGTAGATGGCCGAGGTTAGGCCGCCTTTGAACACGTAGATGAGCACGACGCCCGAGCAAATCCAGAGGCTCAGGTTGTAGTCCCAGCCGAGCAACTGGTGCAGCAGCTTGGCCAGCGCGTTCATCGAGATTCCCGATGCGAACAGCGTCATCACGGCGAACGTGATCGAGTTCAGGCACCGCGTTCGCTCATCGAACCGCATCTTCAGATACTCGGGGACGGACCGGGCCTTCGAGCCGTAGTAGAACGGCATCATGAAGATCGCCAGGAACACCATCGCGGGGATCGCGCCCACCCAATAGAAATGGCTGGTGGCGATGCCGTACTTGGCCCCGCTGGCAGCCATTCCGACCAGTTCGAGCGCCCCCAGGTTGGCGGACAGGAAGGCCAGGCCGGTGATCCAGGCTGGGATCGAGCGGCCGGAGAGGAAAAAATCCTCGCTGCTTTTCATGAACCGTTTGAGGGCAAATCCGATGCCCAGCACGAAAAGCGAATAGATGATGAGAATGGAATAGTCGATTCCGCCCAGTTGAATGCTTTGCATACGGTCCAGTGCCAATGGTGTACCGGCCCATTCCCCCCTTGTCAATCAAGCGAGCACCGAGATTTAGCTTGAGCTTTGGGCGCGACTTGTGTGGTTATATGGCCCTTTATTGCCGTGCCATGTCAATTCCTGCGAAACACTTGCTGAGTCTGGAGAAGATGGACCCGGAGGCCCTCCGGCACATCCTGACCGCAACGACCGAACTCAAGCGCGACCGGGGCCGCGTCTGCGCACGTCCGCTGACCGGGCAGAGCTGGGCCTTGATTTTCAGCAAGTCCTCGACCCGCACGCGCGTCTCGTTCGAGGTGGGCATCCGCGAGTTGGGCGGCCAGGCCTTATTCCTTTCCGCGAGTGAAATCCAGGTCGGGCGTGGCGAGTCGATCAAGGACACGGCGCGCGTGCTGGGGCGCATGATCCAGGGCGCCGTGATCCGCACGTATGCCCAGCAGGATGTCGAGGAGTTCGCCCACTACTCCGGCATTCCCACGATCAATGCGCTGACCGATGCCGAGCATCCGTGCCAGATCCTGGCAGACGTGTTCACGTTCGAGGAGAAACGCGGGCCGATTGCCGGGCGGGTGGTGGCGTTTCTCGGGGATGGCGCCTGCAACGTGGCGTCGAGCTGGATATGGGCGTCTGCCAGGCTCGGTTTTGAATTGCGCATCGCCGCTCCCAAACCCTACCAGCCCCCGGCCGATCTGCTCCGCCGCGCGCATGCCCACGTCCAGTGCACCGACGATCCCGTCGAGGCCGTTGCCGGAGCCGACCTGCTCTACACCGACGTTTGGGTGTCGATGGGCAAGGAGGCCGAGGCGTCGGATCGCCTGAGCCTGCTCAAGGATTTTCAGCTCAACGCGCGCCTGGTCAAAGAGGCCAAGCCGGACGCCCTGGTGATGCATTGCCTGCCCGCCTACCGCGGCAAGGAGATCGATGCGGCCACATTCGAGGCGAATGCCGCGACGATCTTCGACGAGGCGGAGAATCGGTTGCACACGCAGAAGGCGGTGCTCAGTTGGGTGGTGCGCCCGGACTGAGTGAAGTCCGGCTGCCTGTTCCGCGTCCTGTTGCTCCCCGGCCCCGGCGCTCTGAACGTTGTGAAAGAGAGAACCGCTGCAGTGCACCTGTGAGTTGTCGGTGGGAATGGAGTTTGCGCGGCGTGGGGGCCTGCCTGCCGCGCCTGCTTGTGCCGTGCCCGACACGGCAGACAGGCCGCTGCGCTTTACGGCACAGACAGGGCACGCGGCCTACAGCGGGAGTCTCCATCCGTTGTAGGCCCGGTGCCCTCACCGGGCTACAGAATACCGACAACTGTCAGATGCACCGGAACCGCCGGGGGGACGGCGCACGCGCTTGACGCAACCCGGTTCGCTGGTATTGTCGCGCCTCTTTGAGATGGAACGTACCCTGCGCAGACCGCGATGGCAACGGGATTTGCCGTGCGGGCCGGGGTGCGGCACAGCGATCGCATTTGCATGAAACGCCAATACCAACCATCGAAGATTCGACGGAAACGCCAGCACGGTTTTCTGGCCCGCAACGCAAGCAAACGAGGCCGGGCGATCCTGGCGCGCCGCCGCCGGGTCGGACGCAAGCGGTTGACCCCCGTCTGAGCCGCGCGCTCCGGCGAGGGGTGGGGGAAGCCGTGCCGGGCATCGGCTTGGGCGCTGGCTCTTCCTCGACGGGCGAGGTTTCGCCCTCGCCGCCTCGTCTGGCGCCGGCCAACTGTCTTCTTCGAGTGACTGTCCAGAGACCACCGGCCTTGACCTTGCCGCGCAAGGCGCGCCTTCGCCGCCCCGGTGAGTTTGCCGATGTCCGCCAACGCGGGCGTCGCGTTGTGCGCGGATGTCTCATCGCGAACTGGGTCGGCCTGCCGGGCGGGGCGCCCTCGAAGCTGGGTGTGGTGACCGGGCGCAAGGTGGGCAAGGCGGTCGAGAGGTCGCGCGCCCGCCGGCTGCTGCGCGAGACCTTCCGCCTCCATCAGCACGATCTGCGCGCCCCGGTCGCCCTGGTGCTGGTGGCTCGCCCCTCGATCCGGGGCCAAACGCGGATGGCCGTCGAGCGTGATTTCCTGGCTGCCTTGCGTGGCGCCGGACTTCTTCGCCCGGCGCCGAGCGCGGTCGGGGCACGAACGCCATGAACCCGGCCCAACATCTCGCGGTGGGTGCGATTCGGTTTTACCGATGGGTGGTGTCGCCCGCCAAGACTGTCCTGTTTGGGCCACTTGGCCGGTGCCGCTACAATCCATCGTGTTCCGCGTATGCCCTGGAAGCCGTGCGCACGCACGGGACCCTTCGCGGGCTGTGGCTCGCCCTCCGGCGATTCGGTCGGTGCCATCCCTGGGGGGGCTGCGGTGACGATCCGGTGCCGCCGGCGCGCACCCCGTCCGCCGAAAGCGCCGCGTCTTCGCGCCTCATACCCTCCGCATCGAGGCCTGTCACCGCGCTGTCCGAGGCGCTCACTCCACAGGGTCCCGCCTGAGTTTCCGTCATGGACCGCAAGTCGATTCTCATTCTTGTTCTCTGCTTCGTTCTGCTGATGCTCTGGCCCGCGTTGGTGAACAAGATTTTCCCCCCGCCGAAGCAGACCGGGAGCACCAACATCGTCGCGGGCGCCGCATCGACCAACCTCTTCGGCCTGACCAACCTCCCGCCCTCGACCGAGGGCCCGGGAGGATCGGGTGCGGCCGCGGCCTTGCCCGCCATCACCGCCCCCAGCTCGGGCGCGTTTGCCTGGACGCCACCGACGGGCCCCGAGGAAACCATCAAGGTCGAGTCGACCGATGCGATCTACACATTCACCTCGCACGGGGGCGGTTTGAAGACGGTCGAGCTGAAGGGCACAGTCGAGACCGTGCCATGCGGGCGTGGGAAACGCGCCGCTAGCGACAAGTTGGCGACTTTGAATCGAGACGCGCCGATCCCCGCGCTGGCTCTCTTTGCCGGGGCTGGGCTCGAGGATGGGCGTCCATTTGCGATGCGCCGGACCGAGGGGGGGGTGACTGTCGAGAAGGCTCTGACCAACGGCTTGCGCGTGGTGAAGGAGTTCCTGGTTCAGTCCAATTACATGGTCGCAGCCGCCGTCCGGATCGAGAACCCGGGGAGCGAGCCGATCGCCCTTCCCGCGCAGGAGCTGGTGATTGGCGCGGCGACTCCGATGGGGCCCTATGACGACGGCACCTACGTGCGATTGGAATGGTACGACGGCGGGCGAACGGTGTCGGCGGATCGGAGCTGGTTTTCCAACCGAGGCCTCTTCAGTTGTCTGGGTCTGGGCGGCGCGCCGCGCCCCGAGTACCTGAGTCCGGGCGCCAGCAATGTGGTTTGGGCATCGCTTCAGAACCAGTTCTTCACGATGGTGGCGATTCCTCAACAGACGCCGCATGGATTGGTGGCGCGTCCGGTCGATCTGCCGCCCCCGAGCATCGAGGAGCGGGAACGCGACTCGAGGATCAAGGCCAAGCCGGTCGGATACCAAGCCGCGTTTGTCTATGCGCCTCTGGCAATTCCTCCCGGCCAGGCGCTCGAGCGCCGGCTGGAGGTCTTCGCCGGGCCGAAGGAGTACAACACCCTGGCGAAGCTGGGGCGCAACGTCGATCTGGTCATGGGCTTTGGCGGGTTCTTCGGGTGGTTTGCCAAGCTGCTGCTCACGTCGATGAACGGACTGCACAGTCTGGGGCTGCCGTATGGCGCGACGATCATCGCCATCACCGTCATCATCAAGATTCTCTTCTGGCCGTTGACCCAGGCGAGCACACGGTCGATGAAGCGCATGCAGGCCCTGCAGCCGCAGATGAAGGCGCTCCAGGAAAAGTACAAGTCCGATCCCAAGAAGATGAATCAGAAGCTGATGGAATTCATGAAGGAAAACAAGGTCAGCCCGCTGGGGGGCTGCCTGCCGCTCATGCTTCAGATTCCGGTGTTTTTCGGCTTCTTCCAGATGCTGCGCAGCGCGATCGAGTTGCGCGGGGCGCGCTTTCTCTGGGCCTGCGACCTCTCGCAACCGGACACGGTGGCATTGGTGTTCGGCTTTCCCATCAACCCGCTGCCGCTGATCATGGGGGCGACCCAGATTTGGCAGATGCGGCTGACCCCGCCATCGCCGGGTGTGGATCCGGTCCAGCAGAAGATGATGCAGTACATGCCGCTGATTTTTGTGTTCATGCTGTACAACTTCTCCGCCGGGTTGGCGCTTTACTGGACCGTCCAGAACCTGCTAAGCATCCTGCAGATGAAACTCACCAAGACCTTGACGCCGGCCCAGTCCGCGGCGCCGCTCAAACCGCCGACCCGGCCGGCCAAAGGCAAGTGATGCGGATACGCTTTGCGGCCCATGGGTGGTTTCGACACGCTTTCTGAACACTCAAACCTCGCCACATTTATGCCTGCCAATGCCAAAGCGCTCACCGAGGAGTTCCTTCGTCTCCTGGGGTTTCCATGCACCGTTGAATCGAGCCAGCTCGACGATGGAATGCTTATCGACATCCAATGCGACGACGCCGGGCGGTTGATCGGACGCCAGGGCCAGACCCTCAGCGAGATGCAGTATTTGATCAACCGGATGATCTTCCAGCAGGACAAGGAGCATCCCAAGATCACTCTCGATGTCGGCGGGTATAGGTCCCAGGCGCGCGAGGCGCTGGTCCAGAAGGCGATGGAAGCCGCCGAAAAGGTCCGGCGCTGGGGCGACATCGTCGAACTCGAGCCGATGAATGCGTTCGACCGGCGCATTGTCCACAACGCGCTCAAGGACGATCCCGGCGTCGAAACGCACAGCGTCGAGGTGGACGGCACCGTCAAGAAGGCCATTCTCCTGCGGCCGAAACATTAGTGAGGCGTCGGCCGCCGCTGCCATGGCCAGGCCTCAGCGCAAGGGAACTGAGGACACGCCTCGTCGGTCTGAGCCGCGGCTCGTGTGTGAACGCCTCGACGCCGCTCTGGTGCGGCGCAACCTCAGCCCGAGCAGGGACAAGGCCAAGCGCATGGTTCTAGCGGGCCAGGTGCGGGTGGATGGCCAGGTGGCCCGAAAGCCCAGCGAGCCGGTCCGCGACTCGGCCGTCATCGCGATCGACGCCCCCGAGAAATATGTGAGCCGCGGCGGATTGAAGCTCGAGCATGCGCTCGAGTCGTTTGGCATCGACGCGCGCGGCGCCACCGCCCTCGATGTCGGGGCTTCCACGGGCGGGTTCACCGATTGTCTTCTCCAGCACGGCGCCGCGCGGGTATTCGCCGTCGATGTCGGGCGCGGTCAACTGGCCTGGAAGCTCCGTCAGGACGTCCGGGTGCACGCCATCGAGGGTCTGAATGCGCGCCATCTTGCGGCGGGTTGTTTTCCGGCGCCGTTCGCCCCGGTGGACATCGCGGTGATTGACTGTTCCTTCATCTCGTTGCGGCTCGTCCTCCCGCCCACGGCGGCGCTCGTCCGCCCCCGGGGCTGCCTTGTGGCTCTCGTGAAGCCGCAGTTCGAGGCCGGTCGGGCCGAGGCGAGTCGGGGCGGGGGGGTCATCACCGATCCGGCGGTGCATCGGCGTGTCCTCGGCGAGCTCGAGGCCTTCGTCGGCGGCTTCGGCGGTTTGCGCTGGCGTGCGGTGACGGAATCACCTATTCTGGGGCCGGCGGGCAACAAAGAGTTCTTGGCGTTGATTGAAAAGACTACCTGATTCGATTCGCCGGGTGGGCCTGGTCGGGAATCCGGAGAAAGTCGCCACCCGCAGCGTGGCGCGCAAGGCGAGGGCGCTGATTGCCGCCGCCGGCCGGGACGTGCTCGTCGATGCCGGCACGGCCGAGTTTGTCGGGCTTTCCGACGCGCGTTTCGAGTCGGTCACGGCGCTGGCCGGGGAGTGCGATCTGCTGATTGTGCTTGGAGGGGACGGCACGATTCTCCGTGTCGCCCGGCAGGCCGCCGGCTCCGGCACGCCGATTCTGGGGATCAACCTGGGCCGTCTGGGCTTTCTCACCGCCAGTTCGTCCGCCAACCTGGGCCGCACCCTCGAGGCGGTGTGGTCGGGGCAGTGCCACGTCGAGTCGCGTCCCCTGATCGAGGCCACGGGTCGGGGACGCCACGGGCGGATTCACGAGCTGGCGCTCAACGACTTTGTCGTCAGCCACGGCATGGTCCCGCGCCTGATCGAACTCGAGGTGAAGGTCGACCGTGAAGTGCTGACCAGCTACCGAGGCGATGGCTTGATCGTCAGTTCGCCGACCGGGTCGACGGCGTACTCGCTCGCCGCCGGCGGCGCCGTGGTGAGTCCCCAGGCCGATGTGTTCGCCCTCACGCCCATCTGCCCGCATACACTCTCGAATCGGTCGGTGATCGTGAGCCTGAGTTCGACCGTCGAGGTCCGCCTGCTTAGCGAACGGGTGGACACGTTCCTGGCCGCTGACGGCCAGACCCGCGCCGAGTTGCGGGTCGGCGACTGGCTCAAGGTGCGGCGCAGCCGCAGCACGACGCACTTGGTGCGCTTGCCGGAGAGCTCGTTTTTTGGGACGCTGCGCCAGAAACTGAACTGGAGCGGGTCCAGCGTCTGAGGAGAGCAGCCGGCGATCAGGCCCGGCCTTGCCCGGGTTCGACGGTCGCGCGACGCGTCTGCCTCCGCAAGCCGCAATGACATGGTACGTCTGGTTGACATCGCGAGGCAGGCCGGTGTGTCCGTAATGACGGTCTCCCGCGTATTGCGGGACGCGCCGAACGTCTCTACGGCCACCCGGACGCGTGTGCACGCCCTGGCGGAGCAGATGGGCTATGTGCCCAATGCCATGGCCCAGAGTTTGCGCACCCGCAGCACGCGGCTGATCGCCTATGTCGTCCCAAGCGTCGCCGATCCGATGGCCACGCGCATTCTGCTGGCCCTCAGCGAGCAGGCGCATGATCTTGGACACGACTTGCTCGTAAGCCAGTCGCTCAATCGGCTCGACCGGGAGGAGACCTGCATCCGCCGCGCGCTCGCCCGTCGTGTCGAGGGCTTCTTCCTTCAGCCGGTCTATCGGCTCGATCCCTCCGCCCCCGCGTACGACGAGGTGCGGCGGCACGGGGCGAAGGTGGTTGTCTTGGGGCCTAAACCGCCGTTCTGCGAGGCGTTCGTCAACGTCGAGGCCGACGAGGCCCTGGCGGCCGGCGAGGCCACTGCCCATTTGATCGAGCTTGGCCATCGCCGCATCGCATTCCTGTCAGGCCCGCCCACGTCGCCCGCCGCTCAGAACCGCTTCGAGGGTTATCGTCGCGCCCTGCGCAAGGCCGGGCTCGAGGTCGATGACGGTCTCATCTTTCATGCCGGCGAAACGATGGAAGACGGGATGAAGGCGGCCGCGCAGATGCTCGGCGAGAGCGCCGCCGCCACGGCGGTTCAGGCGGTCAACGACCAGGTCGCCATGGGAGCCGCCGCGTTCTTCTTCGATCGCGGCCTGAGAATCCCGCAGGATATTTCGGTCGTGGGCTGCGGCAACATCCCGTTCAGCGAGTGCTTTCGCGTGCCGCTCACGACGGTGCGGCAGCCCAAATACCAACTCGGTTTGGCCGCCGTTGGCATGATGCAGGCGCTGCTCCGCGGCGAATCGGTCAGTTCCCGGTTGCTGCCCGGCACGCTCGTTGTCCGCGCCAGCACCGGACCTCCCCGAGCCGGTTAGCCCGCGCATGACACAAATTCAGGGCAACGCGGATCGGTGGGTTGCGGTCGCCTGCTTCGCACAGGCCATGATCTCACGCCAAGACGCAAAGCCGCCAAGGCCGGACAGGGTGGGGCAGTTGTCCAGGCGTCTTCGCGTCATTGCGTGAATCATAGCCCCAATTCCAGGAGCGGCCCCAACGAGGAAGTCCGCCGATTTGGCAATGCCACGGCACGGGCTGCGCCATGCGGATGCTCGGATTCCGTGCAGAGGCCCACAGTCTTGGCAGGGCCGAGTGGCAAGCAGTTTTGTGCACAAGTGTTGCGCGCCGTGAAGGGCTCGAGTTACACCGAGCGGCTCCAGTCCTCGATGGCCGCGCGCATCTGGTCGAAGGCCCGGACGCGCGGCGTCACGAACCGCGGGGTGAACCAGGGAAATGTCCCGACCAGGTCATTGACGACCAGGATTTGGCCGTCGCAGTCGGGTCCGGATCCGATGCCAATGGTCGGGATGGCTACCGCGCGGGTAACTTCGAGGGCAACGGCCGGCCAGACCAGTTCGAGCACCACGGCAAAAGCCCCCGCCTCGGCCAGGAAGCGCGCGTCTTCGAGCAGGGCCTTGCGCTCGTGCTCGCGTTTGCCCTTGATGTGATAGCCGCCTTCTTCGAGGACATGCTGCGGCAGCATGCCGAGGTGGCCGAGGAACGGAATCCCTTCGGCCACAATCGCCCGCACCTGGTCCGCGATGGCCAGCCCTCCCTCGGCCTTGACGGCCTCGGCTCCCGCGGCCACGAGCCGACGGGCGTTGACGACGGCTTCCGCGGGCGTGCGGTAGCTCCGGGAGGGCAGGTCGGCCGCGAGGAGAGCCCTGGGGCGGGCCCGTGCGGCGGCGCGGGTGTGATGTTCCATGACTTCCATGGTCACCGCGGTGGTATCCGGGTAGCCCAGGACGACCATTCCGAGCGAATCCCCGACGAGAATGAGCGGGATGCCGGCTTCGTCCAGCAGACGGGTCGTCGGGTAATCGTATGCGGTCAGGGCCGGGATTCTTGCGCCGCCCTTGCGAGCCCGCACGTGATCAGCGGTGATCTTCGAAGTATCCACGCAGCCAAACATGCGTCGCCACGAGCAGGGAACAAGCGGAAAATGAGATTGGCCGATGCCAGGATTGCTTTGAAGTCCTGTCACCCTGCGATTACGCTTCGGCCATGCATTTGGCCCACCTGCGTTTGCGCGATTTCCGCAACTACGCCCGGCTGGATGCCGATTTTCCGCCCGGTTTCCACCTGCTGCTGGGGAACAACGCCCAGGGCAAAACCAACATTCTCGAGGCGATCTACCTGCTGGCCACCCTGCGCTCGTTTCGCGGTGTCGGGGGCGCGCAGATGGTGCGGCATGGCCAGAAAGGGTACTTCGTTGGCGCCTCGGTCGTCGGCCCGGGCACGCGGGAGATCAAGCTGTACTGGTCGGCGTCCGAGCGGCGGATCAGCCTCAACGGCCAGCCGATCCGCCGTTTGACAGATTACCTCGGCGCGGTGCGGGCGGTGGTGTTCTGCACCGAGGACCAGCAATTGGTGAAGGGGCCCGGGAGCCGGCGGCGGCGGTTTCTCGATCTTCTGCTGTCGCAGACAGCGCCGGCGTATCTGCCGCTGCTGCAGCGCTACCTCAGGGCCCTGCGCTCGCGCAACGCCCTCCTCAAACAGCGCGTGACGGACGAAGCCGCCCTGGACAGCTTCACCCGTGAGGTCGTGGCGGCGGGCAACGAGATCATGCGATGGCGACGCGAATTCACGCCTCGCCTCTCTCCCCTGGTGCGGCTTGCGTATCGCAAGATCTCGAACGGCGCGGAGGATCTCCGGCTCGATTATCAACCGAGCGCGAAGGTGGATTTCGCGGTCGAACTGGCCCAGGCGCGCTCTCGGGAGCGTATCTTCCGGACCACTGTCTGCGGCCCGCATCGCGACGAACTGCGGCTGTTGCTCGACGAGAAGCCGGTGGCCCAATTCGCCAGCGAGGGACAAAAACGCACCCTGGCCATCGCCCTCAAGATGGCCCAGGCCGAGTATGTGACGGGTCTGCATGGCGCCCCGCCCATCCTGGTGATCGACGACGTGATGGGCGAGCTGGACGCGAAGCGGCGCAGCGGCCTCTTGCCGTTGATCGAGCGGTCGCACCAGGCAAGCAGCCAGGTGTTCATGACGTGCACGGAGGAGAACTGGCCGCGCGAACTCGGCCGGCAGCTTCATCGCTGGGAGGTGCGCGCGGGCACGCTGATCCGGATCGAGGACTCGATCCGGGGTCCGATGTGATCGGCCGTGTCGAAACGGTTGAATGCGCACGGGGACCATGAACCGGTGCGAAGCGCCGACGCCTGCCTGCCGGCAGGCAGGGCCTCGTCGCCCCGAACTCCTTCAAAAACACTCTTCGGCGGGGGACGAGCCGTTCCCCTCCTGGGTTCGGTTCATTGCGAGAGAGACTTGGGGGTCTCGCGTCGCCCTTGCCCAGGCAAGGGGCGGCGCGCATACTCGGCGGATGCTCGATGTCAAACTGATTCGGGATCAGCGGGACCTGGTGCGGGAACGCCTGGCCAGCCGGGGCGGCGGTGACGAGGCCAAGGTGGACGAGGTGCTTGGGATCGATGCGCAACGGCGCCAGGCTTTGGCGGAGGTCGAGGCTCTCAAGGCGCAGCGCAACCGTGTGTCGAAGGAAATCGGCGCCCTGATGGGGCAGCGCAAGCTCGCCGAGGCCGAGGCGCGCAAGGCCGAGACGCGTCAGATCGGCGACCGGATTGCCGAGTTGGACGGGAAGGTCGCGGCGCTCGAGGAGGCGCGGGATCAGGTTCTTCTGCGGCTGCCGAATCTTCCGCACGCGAGCGTGCCGGCTGGTCGGGCTGCCGAGGACAACGTCGTCGTTCGGATGTGGGGAGAGAAGCCGGTGTCGGTTTTTCCTCTGCTGCCGCATGTGGACCTCTGCAGTCGGCTGAAGCTGGTCGATTTCGGCCGCGGCGCGAAGCTGTCGGGGAGCGGCTTCTTGCTCTACACGGGCTGGGGCGCGCGACTCGAACGGGCGCTGATCTCGTTTCTTCTGGACCTGCACACCGGCCAGCACGAGTACACCGAGGTCTCGCCGCCGTACCTGATCGGGCGGGACTGCATGGTGGGAGTTGGGCAGTTCCCGAAATTCGAGGATCAGGCCTACGCGGTGCAGGAGGGATTGGACAGTTCGACTCTGGGCAAACTCTACCTCCTCCCGACCGCCGAGGCGCCGGTTGCCAACATCCATCGGGACGAGATTCTCCTGGAGGCCCAGCTTCCGATCCGTTACGTGGCCTACAGTCCGTGCTTCCGGGCGGAGGCGGGCGCGGCGGGCGTGGGGACGCGGGGGATGATCCGCGTGCACCAGTTCGACAAGGTCGAGCTGATCAAGATTGTGCGGCCGGAGGATGGATACGCGGAGCACGAGAAGATGGTGGCCGATGCGGAGCGGGTTCTGCAACTGCTGGGGCTGCATTATCGGGTTGTGCTCTTGTGCGCGGGGGATATGGGATTCGCCAGTGCCAAGACCTATGATATCGAGGTCTGGGCTCCCGCGCAGGGCCAGTACCTCGAGGTGTCAAGCTGCTCGAACTGCGAGGACTACCAGGCGCGCCGGATGAACTGCCGGTACAAGCTGGCCGACGGCGGCAATCGGTTCCCGCACATCCTCAACGGCAGCGGAACAGCCTTGGCCCGCCTCTTTGTCGCGCTGATCGAGACGCACCAGCAGGCCGACGGTTCGGTATCGATTCCCGAGCCGTTGCGCCCCTACCTGGGCGCGGACCGTCTGCCCCTGCCGGCGTGCTGCCCATGAGGATTCTACTGGCGAGCAGCGAAATCTTCCCGTACTCGAAGAGCGGGGGCCTGGCGGACATGGTGGCGGCGTTGGCCAAGTCCCTGGCCGCGGCGGGACACCAGGTCGGGGTGGTCACGCCGCTTTACGCCGGCATTCGCGAACGTTTTCACGGATTGCATCCGTTCGACTGGCGGATGCAGTTGCCGCTGGGAGGCAACCTCGTGAGCGCGTCGGTCTGGGTGGCCGAGCCGGCGGCGAACCTCACCCTCTACTTCATCGACCAGCCCGGCTTTTTTCGGCGTCGCGGGCTGTACGGCACGCCACAGGGGGAGTTTGCGGACAACGCGGATCGGTTTGTCTTTTTTGCGAAGTGCGTCGCGCACCTGGCTCGATATTTGCCCTGGGTTCCGCAGGTCGTGCATGTGAACGACTGGCACACGGCGCTCACCCCCTTGCTGATCAGGCATCAGGCCTTGACCGATGGATGGGCCGCGCCGCCGGCCACGTGCCTCACCATCCACAACCTGGCCTACCAGGGTGTCTACCCGGCTCAGACGTTCGCGCTGTCCAATCTCCCCTGGTCCTATTTCACCGCGGACGGCGCCGAATTCCACGGACAGTTCAACTGCCTCAAGACCGGCCTGGTCTCGAGCGACGCGATCACGACCGTGAGCCCGAGCTACGCCGGGGAGATTCAAACCCCCGACCACGGGTGCGGTCTCGAGGGCGTTTTGCGCCTCCGAGCCGGCGCCCTGACCGGGATTCTCAACGGGGTCGATTACGACGAATGGCGGACTACGGGCAACAGGTTTCTGGCGGCGCCGTACGAGGCCGACGATCTCTCAGGCAAGGACGCGAACAAGCTCGCCCTCCAGCGCGAGATGGGGCTTCCGCCGATGCCCGGCACGCCGTTGTTCGGGATGGTGACTCGGCTGGTGCATCAGAAGGGGATTGACCTGGCCCTGGGCGCGCTGGAAGAGATGCTGGCTGGCGATCTTCAGTTCGTCCTGCTGGGAAGCGGTTTGGTCGAGTTCCAGGAGGCGTTCCTCGAACTCGAAGAGCGCCATCCGCTCAAGGCGGCAATCCGGCTCGGTTACAATCACGCCCTCGCACACCGCATCGAGGCCGGCTGCGACTTCTTCCTGATGCCTTCGCAATTCGAGCCAAGCGGCTTGAATCAGATGTACAGCCTGCGCTACGGCACGGTCCCGGTGGTGCGCGCGACAGGCGGGCTGATCGATTCCGTCGTGGACATTCGCGAAAACCTGGAGCGCGCCAATGGCATCAAGTTCCGGGATTACTCGACGGCGGCACTGGCCAAGGCGATGCGCAAGGCCCTGGCCCTGTACCGTGAGCCGGATCTCCTTCTCGATTATCGGCGCAACGGCATGCGGGCCGATTTCTCGTGGGACCGGAGCACCGCGCAATACGTCGAGGTCTATCGGCGCATCACACGCCGCGCTTGATCTCCCGCCGATCCGGGGGGCGCGCGGCGCCAGCCCGCATCGTCACTTCTTTTGCGTGCTCCAGCTTCGCGGTGTCCAAAAGTGGAGAGAAATGCAGGCTAACGGCCTGCAAGAGAGATCCACTGGTTTTCTTTGGCCTGGCGTCCGGCGACGACGGCGCCCTCGGCGACGTGCTGTTTGTAATTCTCGCCGACGGTCAGCACTCTCGGTTTTTCGTAACCTTCCTCGCCGAGGAGACGTTCGAGTTCGGGGGCCAGGTGGCGGACGCGGCTGCCGCCGCCGGTGAGGATGATGTTCTGCATCAGTTCGCCCACGCTGTCGGTCGAGGCCTCGGCGATGATCGCCCTCACGCAGTCCAGAATCTTGAGCAGCAGTTGCTGGCAGGCATCGCCCATGATCTCTCCCAGTTCGAGTTTACGCGGTTTGCCGCCGACCAGCACGCTTGTCGTGATCGGGCTGTCGATCTTGCCCACGTAGGAATGGGCTTCCTTGAGTTCACGGATTTTGAAGAGGGAGAGTTGGACATCCGGATAGGCCTGGCCGATGGCCGCCTGGAGAAGGGCGTCGATCTTGTCGCCGGCAAACGGCACGCTGATCTGGTCGTCGGCGGTCGGGAAGTAGCCTTGCACCAGGCAGACATCTGTCGTTCCCGCGCCGATGTCCACAAAGACCGAATTGCGGACCGGGTCGAGATACGCGGGATCGCCGAGCTTTGAAGGATCGCGAAACCCGAGCGCGGCCAGGAAAGGCTCCGGGACGAGCAACGCCTTGTGAAAGAAGCCGCCCAGGGCCTCGAGCAGATGCTCGCGGGCGGTCCGATCCGCCGAGGCGGGCAACCCCGCCACCACGCGCAGTTCGACCCCTGCGGGCGCGTTGATCAACTGACGCAGATGGCGGATGAAATCGTGCGCGGCCGCCATATCCACCACTATGCCGCCGGCCAGCGGCGGGACCATGCGCAGATACATGCGGTTCTTCTGGGCCAGGTGGCCGAAAAGGACCTTGGCATTGTCGGGCAGGAGATTGTCGACGATGCCCTCCTTGGCGTATCCGACAACGGTGGGAATGATCTCGCTCAGAAGAGGTTGCGTCGAGCCCAGCGGTGCCACCTTCAGGCACGACGTGTTCGTGCCAAAATCGAGGCCGACGAGCATGATAGCGCCCTTCACAGGCTGCACGGTTTCGACCGGCACGGTCGCCGGGCTCACTTTGAGGGTCTGGTCTTTCGCGGTTTCCGCGGTCAGTGGCGGGACGTAAGTAGTGCGCATTGGGTCATTCGGTTCGCGTCGATCGGGCGGTCTGCCACCGGCCATCCAACCGGTGAACGGCGCCCGCTGGCGTCCGAGTGTGGCGATGGACGGGGAAAATGCAAGCGCGTGCCGCGCCGAAGGCACGATTTTTTGGGCGGCCAGTGTCGGTGTGGCATCTGGTATGCCTCATAAAGCCCATTGACAGGATGTCGATTCGAGCTATTAAGAAGGCACGATAAGCGCGCCGAGGGCAGAAACGGCAGACGGCCCGGGCGGGTGAACCAACCTAACAACTGGACTCATGGCTATGGGAAAGATTGTTGAACCGCGTTCGAATGCTCGACGACGGGTCTGCGCCTCCGGTTTCACGTTGATTGAACTCCTGGTCGTCATTGCCATCATTGCCATTCTGGCAGGGATGCTCCTGCCCGCTCTCGGCAAGGCGAAGTCAAAGACCCAGGGCATCCAGTGCATGAACAACCACAGGCAGCTTTGTCTGGCCTGGCGGATGTACGTCGAGGACAACAACGACGCCCTTCTGTATGCCAGCGAGGACAGTTCCAAACCCGAAACCCTCCTCTATTCGTGGGTGACGGGGACCACGGACTCGAGCCCGGCCAACCGGGTCAATTGGGATCCGGAACTCACGGTCAAGAAGAGTCCGATGTGGAAGTACTGCGGTGAGAGCCTGAACATCTGGCGCTGCCCATCCGACAAGTCGCAGTTCAATGTCAATGGCCAGATGAAGCCGCGCGTGCGCAGCATGTCCATGAACCTCTACCTGGGCGGCTGGGGCGGAACCGACGGTGGTTGGGGCGCGCAGGTGAGCAATTACAAAATCTACCGCAAGTACACCGAGTTGATCGATCCGGGTCCGACCAAGGTTTTTGTCTTTCTCGATATGCGCGAGGACAGCATCGACATGGGGAACTTCGCGGTCAACATGGCCGGTTACCCCGACCACCCCGAGCAGCACGGCTTCTGGGACCTTCCCGGCTTCTATCACAATAACGGCGGCGGATTCTCCTTCGCCGACGGCCACTCGGAACTCCGGCGCTGGAAGGATCCGCGCACCACGCCGCCACTTGTGAGAAACGGCCAGGTGCCCGATCGCATCTCGACCCCCCGAAATGCCGATGTCGCTTTTCTTCAGGACATCGCCACTCGTCCGAAATAGCCGGGCCTTCCGCAAACCGATCTCTGACGCATTTGCCCCGGTCGCTGGTCCAGTCGTGGATTTCAGCGGCCGGGGTTTTCGTTTGGCTGGAGAAACTCCTTGACAGCGGCGCAGCGGCTTCTTGAGGATCGTCGTCGTCAAGCAACCCAAAGAACACACATCGGCCGGAGACTTCTCATGAGCAAACTGCGTTGCCCCCATTTGGCAGCCGCAACCGCGGCCTTTCTGATTGTTGCAGGCACAGCGCCTATCCTTCGGTCTGCCGACTACACCTCGACCGTCATGGCCCTCAACCCGGTGGGCTACTGGCATCTCGACGAGACGGTCACGGTCCCGCCGCCGCGGGTCTTCGCCAACGCCGGGTCGGTCGGCGAGGCGGGAACGGGCTATGGGGTGCTCGATTTGCTCCCTGGCGAGGAGGGCATCGTCGGTAGCGCAATTCGGATGTTCAACGCCGGTTTGAGCACCGCTGTGTGCGGATCGAAGGTGGATGTTCCCTGGAATGCGGCCTGGAATCCCGAGGGCTCGTTCACCCTCGAGTTCTGGGCCAAGCCGGCGGCGCTGCCCGTGGGCAGCCAGAGCGACATCTGCGCGATTTCTTCGCTCGGCAACGACGCCACCTCCAGTGACCGCTCGGGCTGGATGATGTACATGGCGCCGGGCGCGAAGTGGGACTTCCGTGTGGGGGCGCTGAACAGCTACGCGATTACCGCGAAGGGCAGCGGTCTTGTGGCCAACCAGTGGCAGCATGTCGTCGCGATTTACGACGGACAGGCCAAGACCGCCGACCTTTACGTCAACGGGGTCCGGCCTTCCGACCTGGCCGTCGTCACCACCGGCAATCCGTACCGGCCCAATCCGCTGCGCCCCCTGCGAATCGGGGGAACGGGCTTCAACGACGGCAGCCTGGGCGGGTACTCGGGCAATCGCGGTTTCGACGGATGGATCGACGAAGTCGCGTTCTACCACGGAGTGCTGAGCGCCGAGCGCGTGGCCGCCCACTATGACAAGGGGATCAACGACAAGACCGGCTATGGTGCGGCGGTGATGGCCGACAATCCGGTGGGGTACTGGAAGCTGGACGAGCCTGCTTATACGGCGCCCGACCCCGGCACATTGCCTGTCGCAGTCAATGCCGGCAGCGCCGGAGCCGCCGCCAACGGCGTCTTCTATCCCGGCACGACCCCCGGCGTCGAGGGCCCGGCGTGTGCGGGGATGGCTGCGAGCAATAAGGCGGCCGCGCTGTCGGGCGTGGTTGGGCGAGTGGTCATTCCTGATGCGGATGCGTTGGATTTCACCGGCCAGGTCACGATCATGGCGTGGGTCAAGCCGACGTCCAAGGCCATGTTGCGCAACATTGTCACGCACGGTTCGGAGGGTGCGAGCCTCTCCCTGAAGGAAATCGTTTTGCGGATCAACCAAGGCATGTACGAGGTGGGCACACTGGAAGGCGTCGCGGTCAACACGGTCACCGCCGCTGTGCCTGATGGCGACATTGGCAATTGGGTGTTCCTGGCGGGCACTTGGGATGAGGGCAACGGCTGGAGACTCTATCGCCACGGCGAGCCGATGGCCGCCAACTACACCGGCTTTGGGGCTGTGACTGTCAATGGCGGATGGGCCATCGGGGCACGGGGGGAAGAGCCGGGTGTGCCCTATCCCGAGGCGGACGGTCGGACTTTTCAGGGCGCCATCGATGAAGTTGCGATCTTCAACCGCGCTCTGACTCCGGCGGAGATCAAGTCGGTCTACATCGCGTCGAAGCCTCTGCCGATTATCATCCAGGCGCCCAAGGCCCCAGCGGGCGCCGTGTACGCGGGCGATACGGTCGTCTTCGAGGTCACGGCTGAGGGAACCCCGCCGCTTGCTTATCAATGGACCAAGGATGGTGCGGCGCTGCCGGGCAGGACCTCGCCTACGCTCACCCTCAGCAACGTGACGGCTGGGGACAGCGGCACCTACGCCGTCGAGGTGAGCAACGCCAACGGAAAGGTGACCAGTTCGGTGAATCTGGAGGTCATGGCCACCGCGCCGGAGATCACCCGAGACCCCGCTTCGGCCATGCGATACGCCGGAGCGGCAATGCGGTTCTCGGTCGGGGTTACGGGGAGCGCCCCGCTCTCCTACCAATGGAAACTCAACGGCACACCGATTGCCGGCGCGACGAGTGCCGAGTACGTGCTGGACCCCGTGCGGGCAGACCAGGCCGGGAGCTACACATGCACCGTGAGCAATGCGTTCGGTGAAGTGACCAGTGCCGCGGCGACCTTCGCTGTCCTGCCGGCGCCCGCCGGTTATGCGGCGGAAGTGCTGGCCGACAACCCGATGGCGTACTGGCGGCTGGGCGAGACCAGCGGCGCCGTGGCCTACGATTTCTGGGGTGGACTCGATGCTCAGTACCGAGGTGTTGCGTTGGGGCAGGATGGCTTTTCCTTCCTCGATCCGGACAAGGCGGTGGGCACCAGCGCCGCGGACACGTATGTGGGCGGCATCGATGGCGCAGTGACCGACTTCAGCGGTGCGACGGCGACATTCACTATCGAGGCGTGGGTCAAAGGGCCGCCGAACCAAGTGGACGGCGCCGGCATCATCGCCAAGGGAACGGGCGACGTTGGCATGGGGGGCGATCCGGGGACCGAGCAGTTCTGCTTGGGGATCAGCTCGGGTGTCTACACCTTCTTCGTCCGCCAGGACGGCGACTTTGCCATGGTGTCGTGTGATGCGGATGTCGGTCCTAACGGGACCTGGCAGCACCTCGTCGGCGTGTACGATGGCGAGAACGGACTGATGTCGTTCTACGTCAACGGCGTCCCGATGGGCGGTGGAAACCCGACGCCGACCTACGGGGTCCGTCCCTCGACTCAGCCGGTCAGCCTTGGGGCCAAGCGGGGGGGTGTCGACGCCAGCCACGACCTCTACTTCATCGGGACCATCGACGAAGTGGCGATTTACAAGACGGCATTGACCGAGGATCGGGTCTGGGCGCACTTCCAGGCGCAGTACGGCACGAGCCTGGCGCCGACGATCCAGGTCCAGCCGGTGCCGGTGACCGCGTATGTGAACATGCCAGCCAAGCTGAGCGCAGCGGCGGCCGGGAGCCAACCGATGAGCTATCAATGGAAGAAGAACGGGGTGAATGTCGCGGGAGCAACCACGGACACCCTGAGCTTCGCCAAACTGCAACCCAGCGATGGCGGACGCTACACTCTGGTTGTCCAAAACTCGATTGGCAGCGTCACCAGCGACGAGGTTGTTCTGACCGTCCTGCCGCTCCCAACGGCGGATGTCGCGATTCCCGGCCTGGTTGCGCACTGGAAGTTCGAGAACAATCTGACCGACGACACCGGTCGGGGCAACAACGGCACGGCCAAAGCTCAGGGCACGCCGCCCCTGGCCATTTCCTATGTGGATGGCAAGATCGGAAGCAAGGCGCTGCGATACGAAACCAACATTGAAGATCCCGCCAATGTGCGATCGTGTTACGTCGAGCTGGGGGTGCGCCCGGACCTTCAGTTCGGTGCGAGCCAGGACTTCTCCGTGGTCTTCTGGGTGCAAGTGCCCTACAACTACGTCGGTGGGGATTTGCCATTCCTCTGCAACGCCGTCAACTCCGCCAACAGTCCCGGCTACACCTTCGCTCCGTCATTCGGCCCCGGCGACACAGGGGTTCCAGGTGGTTGGGGTTGGTCGCTCTACGACAATGCCGCGGGAGGCATCAATGTCTATGGCGCCGTCGGCTCGATCAACGATGGACAATGGCATCACCTGGTCTTTTCGTTTGACCGCCAGGGGCTTGGCGTGACCTACCTCGACGGCCTGGTGGTGGATTCTCGTCTCATCACAAGCGTCGGGAGCCTCGACACGGGCAACCAAACCTGCATCGGACAGGATCCCACAGGCCTCTATGCCGGCTTCGAGTGGCCAATCTCCTTCGCTCTACTCGACGACCTCGGCATCTTCCGGCGCGCTCTCACGCCGCTCGAAGCGACATCGATCTACGCCGCCGGCCTGAACGGGCACAGCTTCGTCAACAAGGTCGTGGAACAGCCGACTGTCGCCGTGCAGGTGCTGCAGGACGGCACTCTGCGTTTGCAATGGGAGGGCGGAGGCGCCTTGCAGCAGGCCGATCAGGTCACGGGCGGATTCACCGACATCGCGGGCGCGACGTCGCCGCACACAGTGGCACCGGACGGCACGCAGAAGTTCTATCGCGTCAGGCTCTGATCCAACGAAGGGCTCTGCCGCGCCCGGTACGGCGCGGCTCGAACAGACGGCCAGGAGACGGTTCCTGGCCGTTCCTTTTTCCATCCGACACGCCTGCCTGACACGCATGTTTCACGGACGAGTGTCCGCGGCGAAGTCGAGAACTCCAGAATGCGAATCGCGCGTCGGTGTCGTTCCGGCCGCAGGCGACTTTCGGATCGCTCGGGCGCTCGACTTCGGCTGGGCGCAGGTGCTTGCCGTTGAAGGCGTCGGTCATGCGCCGCGCCTGCCCGGCGAACCGGGCGGCGTCGTTGGTCTTGCCGAGCAAATCTGCGTAACGTTCCATGAGATGCGGGTCAGGTTCATGAGCGTGGCCGCCTTGAAGTTGGAACCGATTCTTGAAACAACGTCTTGCCAGCCACTCCGCACGGTCTTACGAAATGGCCGTGCGAACCTCTCTGATGCCATGAATCCGGCAAGCGGCGCCCCGCCCCCGACTCGAACAGGCCATCCGCCCGGCCTGTCGGCGCTCTTTTTTACCGAGATGTGGGAGCGCTGCAGCTTCTATGGGATGCGGGCCGTGCTGATACTGTTCATGACGGCGGCGGTACAGACCGGTGGTTTGGGGATGAGCGATGCGCTTGCAGGGGCGGTCTACGGGCTTTACACCGCCAGCGTCTATTTCTCCGCCCTGCCTGGCGGTTGGGTAGCCGATCGGTTGCTTGGGGCGCAGCGGGCGGTCTGGTACGGCGGTCTTCTGATTGTCTTGGGCCAGTTCACGCTCACACTGCCGCGGACCGACACGTTCTACCTGGGATTGCTGTTCGTGGTTCTGGGCACGGGCCTTCTCAAGCCGAACGTCAGCGCGATTGTCGGGCAGCTCTATCCGGAGGGCGGGGCGCGACGCGATGCCGGCTTCACCATTTTTTACATGGGCATCAATCTGGGCGCGGCGATCGGCCCCCTGGTCTGCGGTTACCTCGGCGAAAAGGTGAACTGGCGGCTTGGCTTCGCAGCGGCCGGTTTCGGGATGCTGGCCGGACTGATCCAGTTTCGTCTGTTGCGCGCGCGTCTGGGGGAGGCCGGCGCCGTGTTGGGGCAATCGGAGTCGAGGAAGCGTCGCGACATGGCGGTCTTGGGCGGCGGGCTGGGGATTCTGGGCCTTGTGGTTGTTATCATCTGGAGCGGCCTCGTGTCGATCGACGCGCTCGAGGTCGCGCAGGCGACCAAATGGTTCATTCTCGGGCTGGCGGTGCTGTTCTTTGCCGGTGTGGTGTTGTTCGGTGGTTTGAGCGGTGTCGAAAAGAAGCGGGTCGGTGTCATCGCCATCCTCTTTGTCTGCTCGGCGTTGTTCTGGTGCGGTTTCGAACAGGCGGGGTCGTCATTCAACCTGTTCGCGAAGCGGCATACCGACCGCCAGTGCCTGGGATGGGTGATGCCGGCGGGCTGGTTCCAAATGGTGGGGCCGGTCTTCGTCATCAGCCTGGCGCCGGTGGTCGCCGCCATCTGGGTCGGCCTCGCGCGGCGCGGCCTCGAGCCATCGCTTCCCGCGAAGTTTGCGTTCGGACTGGCGCTGCTGGGGGCGGGGTTCCTGGTGATGGCGTGGGGTGCGAAACGGGCTGGAACCGGTTTGGTCTGGCCCACGTGGCTGATCTCCACATACTGCATTCACACGTTGGCTGAACTGTGCGTCAGCCCGGTCGGATTAAGCTCGGTGACGAAGCTGGCGCCGGCCCGCTTGACGGGTCAGATGATGGGCGTGTGGTTTCTGGCGACATCCCTGGGCAACCTGGTGGCGGGGTTGATCGCGGGCGAAGTCAGCGATGAGAGCACCCGCCTGATGGCGACGCGATTCATGCAAATCGCGGGCTTGACCGGCGGCCTGGCGGCGGTGTTGGCCCTGTTGACCCGCCCTGTCCAGCGGTTGATGGGAGGCGTGCGCTAGCCCGCATATTTCATGGAGTCCTGGGTCGAGATTCAACGGTCTGCCGTGCTACTCTTACTAGGATGAGCTATGCCATTCGATCGTGATCGGATGAGCGCGCGCGCGGTCGAGTTGGCTGCGCGCGGCGTTTACGTGGGGACATCCAGTTGGAAGTACGAGGGCTGGATCAACCAGCTCTACACCCCGGAACGGTATGCGTATCGGGGACAACTGGCACGAAGTCGATTCGATCGCAGTTGCCTTGGCGAGTATGCCCAGGTGTTCAAGACGGTCTGTGTCGACGCCGCCTACTACGCATTTCCCGGCCGCACGATCTTGCAGCGAATGGCTGACCAGGCGCCGGAGAACTTCCTTTTCGGTTTCAAGGTCACCGACACGATCACGGTCAAGAAGTTTCCGAACCTGGCGCGATTCGGCGATCGCGCGGGCAAGGTCAACGACCAGTTCCTCGACGCGGATTTGTTTGCGAAGGCGTTTCTCGAACCGTGCGAGGCGATCCGTCCGAAGGTCGGGCTGTTGATCTTCGAGTTCTCCGGTTTCTGGCCGACGGACTACAGTCGGGGGCGGGATTTCCTGGCCGACCTTGACATGTTTCTGGGCCGTCTGCCGGGCGGGTGGCCGTACGGCGTGGAACTGCGCAACAGCAACTGGCTGCACCGGGACTATTTCGAGTGTCTGAGCCGGCGGCGGGTTGCGCATGTGTTCAACTCCTGGGGGGCCATGCCGCCGGTCGGGGAGCAACTCTCCCTGCCCGAGAGTCGCACGCATCCCGAGCTGGTGGGCGCCCGGTTCCTCCTCAAGCCAGGGCGGCGGTACGAGGAGGCGGTGCAGTGGTTTCAGCCATACGACAAGATCAAGGAGGTGAACGAGGAAGCCCGAGTGGCGGGGGCGGCGCTGATTTCGGAAGGCGCCACCACACCGGGCCGCAAGACGTTCATCTACGTCAACAACCGGCTCGAAGGCAACGCCCTCGAGACACTCGATGCGATGGTCGGCCTGGTGTCTATCCCATCGACTCCGCTGCAACAAGGCCCGCGGAGAAATCGGCTGTCGGCGCGCTCGTGAAGGCGGCCTGGGCCTGTCTTTAAGCGCGCGCCGATGCGTGGCCCGGCCTGCTCGCGGGCATCATTTCTTGCGCCGGTCATTTGACCTCTGATTCAGCTTCTCGTAGTCCGCTTTCCATTCATCCTCCATGTCGCGGATGCCGGGCATGTTTTCGCGGGCATGATCGACGGCCTGGGCGGCGTCTCGCGGGCTGGGAAGAACGGTGGGGCGGATCAGGACGAGCAGTTCGGAGCGTTTGGCCTCTTTGGATGTGCTTCGGAAAAGGCCGCCAATTCCGGGGATGTCTTTGAGGATCGGGACGCCGGACTTGGATTTGCTCTTCGAGGCGCGGATATAGCCGCCGAGGATGATGGTATCGCCGTCCTGGACCGACACGGTGGCCGAGGCGGACCGGTGGGTGGTATTGGGCATCTTGCCCACGTTGGCGATCTCGGTGTAACCGGTGATCTCCTCGATATTCTGATTGATCTCCATGACGACCAGTCCGTCGGGTGTGATGTAGGGTGTGACATCGAGGTAGGTCTGCACATCGAGTTGCTGCAACTGCGCGCTGGGGCCGTAGCCGTAGCCGCCGTAGCCGCCGTAGTAGGTGCTGGTCACGTAGGGCACCGACTCGCCCACGGTGAAGTTGGCCGGGGTGGCGTGGCTGGTTTGGACGCGCGGCGTGGCGAGAATCTCGCCCTTTCCGTTCGAGGCCAGGGCCTTCACGGCGACGTCGAGATCACTGCTGTACTTGCCGAAGTAACTGAAACCGCCCGGCAGCCCGCTGCCGTCCATGATGTTGGTGATGGCAGCGAGGAACGACGGGCTGTTTTTCGCGGCGGCGATGGATGTGAGATTGCCCGTCTGCTGCTGCCGCATGAAGGTCGAGACGCCAAACTCGAAATTGTCGTTGAGCTGAACGTCCATGATAATAGCCTCGATCAGTACCTGGGCAAGGAGGCGGTCGACCTTCTCGACAATGTTGGTGATCATCTTCATGTCGTCCTTGGTCGCATAGACGATCAGCGAGTTCGATCGCTCGTCGGGGATGATCTTGGCGTCCACAACCAACTGGCCTTCGCCCATTGCGGACATCCGGCTGACCAGGCCCTGCAGGCGCTGGTTGAAAGTGCTGGCGGCGCCCGCCTGCCCGAGCTGCCCGGCCTGCCCGACCTGAGCCTGCGTCTGGTATTGGCCTGTCTGGCGCTGGGATCCGGTGATGTTTGTCTGGCGGAAATTCGAACGAAACTGGCTGCCGCCGCGCGCGCCTGTGGTCCCGCGTCGTGTGCTGAGCGTGCCGGTCCCGCCCGCGCCCATGCCGACGGATGCGCCCCCTCCTCCGATCACGCTGCTCATGGTCGAGTATATCTCCTCGACTTTGCCGTACTTGATTGGGATGACTTCGAGCCTGTAATCGCTTTCGACCTTGACGTCGACCTTCTCGATGATCTCCATCATCCGCTTGATGTTGGGAGGATAGTCGCGGAGAACGAGCGTCATCGTGCTGTCGATCGGCACCACGCCACCCTGAATCTTGCCGAATGTTTGAATGACCTGCGCCACTTCGGACGGCAATGCATTGGTAACCTGAACAATCTTGGTCACGAATTGGCCGAGTTCGGCCAGATTCTTGGCCTCCTCCTTCGAGAAGGCCGCGCCTTCGGTCAACGCCTGCTGCGTCGGAACGGCGCTGACAAACTTGTCCCCCACATCGATCATGGTGATGCCATTGAGCGCCAGCACGCTCTCGAGGGCCTGGATCGCCTCTTCCCGGCTGAGTTCCTGCTGGTTCTTCAGAGTCACCGAGGTGGCGGGAAGTGTTGTCGGCCGCAACACGGTGCGCCCGGTCAACTCCGCGTAGACGCTCAGGACCTGCTCGATCGGGGCCACTTGCAGATTGATGACTTTTTCCGGGATCATCGACGAACCCGCTAAACCCGCCAGGTTCGTCGTGGTCGGAGTGATCATGGCCGCCATCGGCACGCCGGCAACGCTGGGATCGCTACCCCGCGGCGCCGCGGGCTGTGCGGAGGCGCCGCCGGGAGTCGGGATTGTTCCGGCCGGCAAGGCGGTGGCCGCCGCGGGACCAACAACCCGTGGTGTGCCCGGAAGGCCCCCAGGCCGTGCGGGAATCGCCGTTGCGCCACCCCCCGCCCCCGATTCCGATGTCACCGTCACCGTTCCGCCGGGAGTCTGGGATGAAGCGGCCGGCGTGGGCGCTGGAGTCGGCGGGAGCGGGACTGTTCTTGGCAGTTCCCGCCGGGGTGGCGGTGTCACGGGCAGCGTGGGTGCGGGGGTAGCCGCGGGGCCGTTGGTTTCCGCGGAGGGTGGGGTCTGGGCGCGCACACCGGGTGCGCTTCCGATCAAGGCGCAGCAGGCAATGAGGCGGAAAAACGGAACTTTCACGTGGAGCCTTTCGGGGTGGAGGGCGGGTTGGCTGTCGGTCCGGGGGCCAAGCGTGTCGCCCCCGATCTGGGTGTGGCGGCGGGCGGGGCCGCCTTGGCGGTCTTCTGGTAGCTGGCGACAAGCGTGATCTTGCCCAGAAGCCGGTAGTGGGGCGGATCCGGTCGCAGGTCCATGTCCCGGACCCGGATCATGGAATCGCCGGAACCGAGGGCGACGAGGAAGTTGACGAGTTCCTGGTCAAGGCACGAGAGGTCCACGGAGACAAGCTGCTCGTCGAAGAACTGGTTGGTGCTCCCGGCGCCGGCTTGGGCCGCGGGTCGGATGCCGGTGATGGCGACGCCCATCTCCTGGGCCTTGTTCTGCACGGTGCGGGTGAGATCGAGGGCCTGCTCGGCCTTGAGCACCGCCGAGCCCGCCAGTTCGAGCTTCTGCAACTGGGAGCGGTACTCGGGCACGCGGGCGATCTCCTTCTGATTGGTTTGCAGCGTGGTCCGTGCGGCGGCCTTGGCGCTCTGAAGCCGGCCCCAATCCTTGAAACGCGGAAAGATGAACAACACGCTGACGACGATCACAATGATCGTTACGGTCAACACCACGAACCGCTGTTCCTGCGGGCGGAGGCCCAGTTTGTCGAAGACGCTCGCCATGAGTTTAAAGATCGCTGCGGCGAATCTCGCACTCGATGCTCCAGTTCATCGGACGCGCGGTCGAGCCGGACGGGCCGGCGGCCGATGCCTGGATGCTCCGGGTCGAGACTTGGCTGAAAAGAGGTTGACCGTTGACCGTGGCGGCGGCCAGAGCCTGGTTGTATGTGGTCACCAGCCCCTGTTGGTCGGAGGGGACCGTGCCGAACAGGCCGAGCTTCTTGCCGCGCTGGAAGGTGAGCTGAGTCAGGTTCAACTCCTGCGGGAGGTTGTCGGACGCGGCCTTCCAGCAATCGAGCGCGGCGAACTTGAGGCTGACCTGTTCCTGCAGGATCTGGACTTTGGCCCGGAGTTCGAGGGCGTTGGTGTAGGCGCTTGTGCTGAAGACGATCTGTTGATCCAGGGCGTCCTTTTGATACTGCACCCACTGAAGCGCCACGAAATAGCCGAGAATCGCAAAAAGATAGGCCAGACCCAGCCCCCCCAACGCCCGCATCCAGAGACGGTCGATGAACTGTTGCCTGTAGCGGGACAGGAACTCCGCCGGAACCAGGTTGCCCGCGCCCGTCGCGGTCGCCGACAGCGCGGCGAGCCGGGGCAGGGCCAGGGGCGGATGGATCGTGAGCGCGTCTCCGACGGCCGTCCGCAGGGCGGATTCGAGCCGCGCGGCCAGGCCCTCCTCCGCAACGAGGTGCCACGCCGGATTCGGAATCAGCCAACCCTCCATTTCGCCGGCCCAGGCGATTTGCCTGAGCAGGTCGACCATGTGTTGTCCCGCCTGCTCATCGCCGGAAAGTTGGAGCAGGCTCAGGTTCTGCCACTGGCCTCCGAACCTCCAGGCGGCCAGGCAAACCGCGCGGCCGCCTTCCTCGCGGGGGAGCAGCCATACGCCGTCGCCGCTGGCCTGAATGGCGAGCAGTTCGCGCAGTTGGGGCAACTCGAGGCGGTCGGCGAGAAAGCCGCTGTCTTCGAGCCGTCCGAGGACATCCTCGACGACGTTGCGCGTGGCGATGATGACCACGATTGTCTGGGCCGGGGAGGCCGGGGGAGAGAGGACCTCGAATGTCCAGACGACCTGAGTGATGGGGAGCGGGGAGAGCCTTTCGATCTGGAGTTCGACCATGCCCTCGAGTTCCTTGGGATCGCTGGGGGGCAGGTGGACCACGCGCAGGAAGACCTGGCTGGCGGGGAGCCAGGCCACATTGAGCTTCGGCTGCCAGACATCGCTCCATGTGCGCGCCACGTGCCGGGCCGGCAGCGGGTCGGTCGACAGCACAACGCGCTCGGAGAGCAGCCGGGCGCCGCTGCCGTCGCGGCCGAAATGCCAGAGCTGGCGGCGCTCCTGGCGGGCATCGAGGACGTTGCAGTTGTTCCAGCGCCCGGTTTTCACGTGCCTTGCTAGCCTTTCTGGTCCTCGATGAGCGCGGCCAGGTGCTCTTCGGTTTGGGTGACGCGCAGGACTTCCTCGATCGTCGTGATGCCGTTGCGCACCTTGCGCCAGCCGTCGACCCGCAACGTGCGCATGCCGTTCTCCATGGCCCGCTGTGCGATCGTGGACGATGCGGCCCGGTTGAGGATGAGCGGGCGCAGCGCCTCGTTGAGAATCAGAAGCTCGTAGATGCCGGTGCGCCCCTGGTAGCCAAGCTGCCGGCACTCCTCGCACCCGGCCCCGCGGAGAAAACGGGTGGTCCCGATATGCTCCGGAGGAAATGCGATCCGGTGCAAATAGTCGGGTTCGACCGATTGTTCGGTCTTGCAGAAAGGACAGATTGTGCGGACGAGCCGCTGGGCCATGACGGCCTCGACCGAGGACGCCACCAGAAACGGCTCGATGCCCATGTCGATCAGGCGGGTGAACGCGCTGGGCGCGTCGTTGGTGTGCAGCGTGCTGAACACCAGGTGGCCCGTCAGCGCCGCGCGAATGGCAATCTCCGCCGTCTCGAGATCCCGAATCTCGCCGACCATGACCACGTTGGGATCCTGGCGCAGGATGTGGCGCAGCCCCATGGCGAACGTCAGGCCGATGTCCGGCCGGACGGCGATCTGATTTATGCCGCGCAGCTCGTACTCGACCGGCTCCTCGATGGTGATGATGCGTTTCTGGGTCGAGTTGATCGTGCTCAGAAACGCGTAGAGCGAGGTCGACTTGCCAGACCCGGTCGGGCCGGTGACCAGGAAAATGCCGTGGGGCTTGACGATAATCTCGCGGATGGCCTCCTCTTCCTCGGGGAGAAAGCCGAGCTTGTCGAGCGTCAGAAATATCTTGCCGCGCGTCAGCAAACGCAGCGAAACGCTCTCGCCATACACCGTCGGCACGGTCGACACCCGGATGTCGATTTCCTCGCCTTTGATGCGCACGTTGATGCGTCCGTCCTGCGGGAGGCGTTTCTCGGCGATGTTCATTCCCGACATCACCTTGATGCGCGAGATGATGGCCGCCTGGAACCGCTTCAACTGGGGCGGCATCGGCGTCTGGTGCAAAATGCCGTCGATCCGGTAGCGGATTCGCAGCTCATCCTCCATCGGTTCGAGGTGGATGTCCGTCGAGCGGTCCTTGTACGCCTCCCAGATGACCTGGTTGACAAACTTGATGACGCTCGCCTCCTGATCGCCCTCCGTGATCTCCCGGTCGCTCGCAATCTCGAGCTCCACCGACTCCTCTTCCGACATCTCGTCCAGAGTCTCGGCCCCGACCCCGTAGTACTTCTTGAGCGCCTTCTCGATCTCCGCTTTTGACGCCAGCGCGAATTCGAGCGGCGATTGCGCCTCGAACTGAACCGCATTCACCATGGCCGGATCGAACGGATTGGCCACCGCCACCTGGAGACGATCCTCGATCAGGCGCATCGGCATCACGGTGAACTGGAACGCCACCTTCGTCGATATCTTCGAGAGAATCAGCTTCCGCTCCTCGCGGGGCACATCCTCCGGAATCGTCACGCGGTCGACATACGTGTGCCCCAGCGCGCCCGCCAACGCCCGGAGAAACGCCTCCTCCGACAAACCGCTCTCGCGCTGGAAGACCGTAAGCAGCGAATCCTGCCCGCCGCTTTCGACCTGCGCGCGCCACGTCTTGTGCCATTGCTCGCACTGCTCGGGTGTGACGAGCGCGGCCTGGGCCAGAACGGTCTTGATGGACGCTAATGCCATGGGACACATCGGATCGCCGATGACCTATGGCTATACAACCGAAACCGGCAAAAGTTGCGACCTCCCATGATTTTCCGCCCTCAGCCCCGCCGCGTCGAAAAGCCGACCCACCCGCGGTTCGCCCGGCCGAGGCCGGTTTCGGTCTCAGCTTCCAATCAACTCCTTTGCCGCGCGGACCATGGCGTTAACCGTCAGGCCGTGCTTCTCGTAGAGCTGATCCGCCAGGTAGGCGGACTGGCCGAACTCGCCCCGAATCCCCAACGAAATCATCCGATGAGCAACCTTCGCGTTGGCCAGAGCATGGGCGACCTGCGCGCCCATCCCGCCCATGATCTGGTGATCCTCGATCGTCACCACGCGCCCATGACAGGCGCTCACCGCCCCGCCGATCGTGTCGAGGTCGACCCGGTTGACGAACGGGTTGTTGATCACGGTCGCCCGGACCCCTTCGGAAGCCAGTTGCCGCCCGGCCTCGATGGCCTTGCCCACCAGCGCCCCGCATCCGATCAACACCACATCCCCGCCCTCCTGAAGCACCTGCGCCCTGCCCCACTCGAATTGCGCCCCCCCGACCCACGACGTCAGATAGCTCTCCCGCCCTATGAAGAAGATCACCGATTCGCCGTCGTCGCCGCGCCTTCGGGCCTCGCCGAGCCTCTGGATGGCCTGGGCCATGAATGCCTCGGCTTCATCCGCGCACGACGCGGCGATCACCACCGTGTGCGGAATGGCGCTGGTGGCGGCAAGATACGTGGTGGCCTGGTGCGAAGCCCCATCCGCCGCGTCTTGCAGACCGGCGTGCGAGAAGACTGCGATCACGGGCGCCTGGGAGAGCGCCGCCATCGTCAACGGCAGATTGCCCTTCGTGACTCCGAACTGGGCGAACGTGTCGACAATCGGAATGAACCCCGACTTGGACAGGCCGGCCGCGACGCTGATCATGTTCGCCTCGGCGACCCCGACATCGACGAAACGGTCGGGAAATGTCTTCTGAAAGAGACTCATGCCCGTCGATCCCTGAACGTCCGAGGAGACCGAGAAAACAGGCCATCCCTCCCGGGCCGCCCGGATTGCGCCTTTGGCCAGGCCGGACTGGACCTTGTCTTTCTTGGGTGGAGTGGTGGACTGCAGGGCGGCCGCGGCGGCCTTTTCCTTCTTCGCCGCTTCTTTCGCCTCCCAGTCGGCGCGCAGTTCGAGGGCCCAGCGGAGCAAGGCCTCCGGCGGTTCCCCGCCGTAGATTTCTCGGACAAACTCGACGATCTTCTCGCCGTTCGACAGCGGGAACCCGTGTCCGCCCGAGGCGCTCTGCTCCGTGGCCTTGACGCCGTATCCCTTGATGGTCTTGGCCCAGACACACGACGGTTGACGCGGATTGGCCCTGGCCTGGGCGACAGCCGATTCGATGGCCCCGTAGACGGCCGCCAGGTCGTGGCCATGGTCCACCACGATCACGCGCCACCCAAGCACCTGCATCGCCTCGAACGTCGGCCGCATGGCGAATGCGTCCGCCGCGATGCGCCCGGACAACTTGGCATTGTTGTCCGACACCACCATCACGAATGGATTCAGCAGGCCTTTCGAGGCCATGCCGGGAATCGCGGCAAAGGCCTCTTTGGCCTCGCCCTCCATCGCCGCCCCGTCGGACACCGCCGCGATGGTCACCCGCTCCGCGCCAGCCAGCCGATCTGCCAAAGCCAGTCCCTGGGCCTGCGGCAAAGCCGATCCCAGCGGGCCGTTGCTCAGCAGAACGCCCTCCGGATTCAAATGCGACTCGCCATGGCCGGTCAGCTTGCTCTCGAGACTCCGAAAAGCCCTGAGCGATTCGAACGTCAGCCCGTCGTACCCATAGTTGGCTCGGAGGGCGTAAAGACCGTTTTCAGCGTGGCCCGCGTCGTTGACGAAATTGTAGGCCTCGTGCCACGGGCGGCCCTGAGTCGAGAACATCAGGCCATGAATGGCCGCCATGATCTCCGCAAAGGCGGCGGGCCCGCCCCAGTGGCACGCTGCTCCCCCGTTGACCGCATGCACGTTCATCAGCGCAACCAGAGCGCGCGTGGCGCGCGGGTCGGCCAGGACAACCTCGTGCCCGGCGGCGTCGCGGATGGTGACGGCATACCGGGGCTTGCCCGGCGGCGTGGGGGCGAGCTTGGCAGGCCGGCTCAGCGGACGCAGCGGCGATGCCTCCGCCGGCTGCACTACAGTCTTGTCTTCACCCATAAAAACTCCAGATGCGCCCCGGTCTCGAGGCAACATCGGCAGCCTAGGAAACGACTGGAAAAAGAAAAAGAGAAAAACAAACAGCCCTTGCAGGCATCTGGAGATTGTCGGTGGGGAGCGAGTTTGCGCCGCGTGGGGCCTGCCTGCCGCGCCTGCCTGTGCCGTGCCCGACACTGCAGACAGGCCGCTGCGCTTTGCGGCGCAGGCAGGGCACGCGGCCTACACCGGGAGTCTGCAACTTAACTTTTGCACAGACCGTTAGCCCGATTCGATCCGATAGCGCAGCAGAAACTCGCTGCGGTCGGCGCCTCCGACCCCGCGTCCGAGAATCCGCAAGGCATGGCGGCCTGCTCGAAACTGGCCGTGCGGACTCTCGCGCGGCAGCGGTTCGAGGGCCCACGGCAACGGGTCGTCGTAATTCAACGGGCTGTTCCCCCAGTCCACCTCGACTCCGTGGAACCAGAGGTCTCCGTCCAGATTCGGATCGAGCCGCAAGGGTGCTTTCGAGAGGGGCCTGGGACCGTCTCCAGCCCGGATGCCCTCGAATTCGGCCTCATCACCCTGCTCGTCCACGCCGAAACTCACCTTCAGTTCCGCGCCGTCGAGTTCCTTCTGCACCGCAAGCGCTTCGAAGGACTCGAAGACCAACTGCATTGCACCCGAACGGGCGGGCGAGTGCCGTTGCACCGCTTCGTCGTACGGCCCGAGCGTTCCGGCGGCGAGATGGCCGGTCCAAACCTCGAACGTGCGTCCGTCCTCCGGACCTTCCTGCTGTTCGCGGGTGTTGTAGCAGAAGATCATCGTCGAGGCGCGCAATCGTCCAAAGCCGCCGACGCCGTGGGGGAGGGTGGTGCGCCAGGTGCCGCTGTTGAGGTAAAACGCCTCGACACCCGGAGGCACGGCCCCGCCCCTCAGCGGGACCTGCTCGGGAGAGTGCGTGTGGCCGCTGATCACAAGCTGAAGGCCGGCGTTCTGGCGGAACTCTTCGAGAGCGCGTTGCGCCGGGCTGTCCGTCTGTTTGTCCGAGGCCTTCGAGAGCGTGCGCACGATGTCTTCAAGCATCGGGGCGGAGAGGTTTTTCACCAGGCCCGGAAGCAGCTTGAGAAGCACCGCAGGCACGTGCTTCGAAGCCTCATCCAGAAAAAACCGATTCGCCACGGCGGTCTCGACCACATCGCGCAGGACCGGTTTCAGAGCCTTGAACGTCTCTTTGCGGCCCCGCCCCATCTGCGCGGCCAGGTACTCGGTCAGCAGCGATGCCGGGCGCACGTCGTCAAACTCGGTCAAGGCCAGATAGAGCCGGCGCATCTGATCGGGCGCAGGCAGCGTTTCGTTCCGCTTCACCAGACCCCGCAGGGCTTGGGCGTAACGGGCGCGAAACGCGAGCGCCAGCCGCATGGCCACATCCACAGTGACATAGTCGCCGAACGCCGGCCTGAGATAGTCCTGCCAGCCGCGGTCCAAAGCCGTCTGCGTTGACGTGGACCATGGGAAGTTGGGCGGATCGTATTCGTGGCCGTGGCGGACTCGCACGCCGTAATCCCCCAGCGCAGGGCCGGTGAAATCGAGGCAGACGGGAAAGGGCGCGCTCGAGCTGTCGTCCATGCCCAGCATCCGGCGCACCTGTCGCCGCACGGTGGGCCAGGCATTGGCAAGACGATCGTGGTTGCCCGGCAGGTAATGGACGCAGACCTGCAGCCGACGGTTCGGGCGATTCGAAGCGAAACTCCGAATCGCCTTCCAGAGTTGCCGATGATCCTCGTCGGTCTCGAGTTGGGTGAGAATCTCCGAGACCTTGCGTCGAAGCGGATTATCCGGGACATCCTCGCCGATCGCATCGGTCGGGCGCACATGGTTGTCCGATCCGAAGAACCAGCTCGGCGCCCGATGCAGTTCGAAGACGTCGCCGGCAAACACCAGATGCACCTCCGAGGACTTCCGCCGTCGCGCGGCCTCCCGAATCCGCGTGACAAGCCGCTTGAAGGCGGCCGCCTTGACATTGCGCCGCACACCGATCTGCTTGAGTTGGCCGTTCGCCCGGTAGCGGACGCAGTCAAACCGCGTTTCCTGAACATGCAGATCGCTGATAATCGCAAGCATACTCGACTGCGCGAGCCGCGCCGGCGCTCGCTCCTCACGCCAATCAGCCGGCGGCACACCCCGACGCCCGTACCCGGCTCTCTCAACTTGCCACGTCGACTTGCAGGTCCCGCATTGTCGCCAGATTCTCGAGGGCGGGCAAACCGCGCATCGGTCGAGCCCCGGTTCGCCGCTTCGGCCCGAACCGATCACGGTATTCGCTGAAGATCTCGTTGACGCAGTCCGGTGATCCCAGCACCATTCCATCGCTCGAGCACCTCACCCGCAATCGCAGCACCTGACCCAGGGCCAGGCCGCCCACCACCCGGGAGATGCAGTGGTAGACCGCTCCCCAGCCGCTCACTTTGATTCGCGCCATGCGCATGGGATTCGATGGGTCATCGCCGTGTTCCTGCGTGTGTTTACCCTCAAACACGCCGTCTGTCACGAACAGCCTCTCGCTTTGTGAGCCGCAACTTCGAGTTGCCAGGCGGGCCGTCCCATCTGAATACTGCTCCCATGCTTGTCGTTCATGTCCATGTCCACGTGAAGCCCGAAGGCGTCGAGGCCTTCAAAGAGGCCACGCTCGACAACGCGCGCCAGAGCGTGCGCGAACCCGGGATCGCTCGATTCGACATCCTGCAACAGGCGGACGACCCGACCCGGTTCGTTCTGGTCGAGGCCTATCGCACTGCCGACGCCCCCGCCCGGCACAAGGAAACGGCCCACTATGCGACGTGGCGGGACACTGTCGCCCCGCTGATGAGCGAGCCCCGCCACAGCGTGAAGTTCGCCAATGTGTTTCCTCCCGACGCCGGGGCGGCGGAGATTGAAGATTGAAGAATTCCATGCGCTTCGAATTTGCGACGGCGGATCGGATTCTGTTTGGCGGCGGAACTGTGCGCGAGGCTGGCGCCATCGCGAAGTCGCTCGGCGCGCGCGCCTTGGTCGTTACCGGCGGCCAAACGGAGCGAGCCGCGCCGCTCCTAGAAGCCCTCCATGCCGGCGGGGTTGCCATGTGCACTTTCCCCGTTTCCGGCGAGCCCACCTTGGACGCGGTCATGGAAGGGCGGGCCATCGCCCGCACCGAGGCGTGCGACCTGGTCATCGGCATGGGCGGCGGCAGTGCGCTCGACGCGGCCAAGGCCATCGCAGCGATGTGCACCAACGAGGGCGATCTGCTCGATTACCTCGAAGTCATCGGACGCGGTCTGCCGCTGCAACGCCCATCGGCGCCCTGCCTCGCGATCCCCACCACGGCCGGCACGGGCGCGGAGGTGACGCGCAACAGCGTGATCGCTTCGACCGCCCACCGCGTCAAGGCCAGCCTCCGCAGTCCCTGGATTCTGCCGCGTGTCGCGCTGATCGATCACGAGTTGACGCGCAGCCTTCCGCCCGGGATCACCGCTGCGACCGGTTTGGACGCTCTCACACAACTCATCGAGCCCTACGTGTCGATTCGCGCCACGCCTTTGTCCGACGGTTTCTGCGTCGAGGGAATCCGCCGGGCTGTTCGTTCCTTGCACCGGGCGTGGGAGAACGGGGCCGACGCCACGGCGCGCGAAGACATGGCCTTGGCAAGCCTCCTGAGCGGACTGGCCCTGGCGAACGCAGGCCTCGGGGCCGTGCACGGCTTCGCCGCCCCGCTCGGCGGACGCTATGCCGCCCCGCATGGGGCGGTCTGCGCGGCGCTCCTGCCTCACGTCATGGCCGCCAACCTGCGCGCCCTGCGCCAACGCCAGCCGGATGGCGAGGCCCTGCGGCGCTACGACGAAATCGGGCGTCTGCTGACCGGGCGTCCTCAAGCTGTCGCCGATGACGGCGTCGCGTGGGTCCGGGAGTTGTGCCGCGACCTGAGAATCCGGCCGCTGGCGCGGCACGGGCTTGCGTCGGCCGAGATTCCGACCGTGGCGGCTCAAGCCGCCCAGTCAAGCAGCATGAAGGCCAATCCGATCCCCCTGACGGCGACCGAGCTCGAGCAGACACTCCTGGCGGCCCTCTAACGGTGTCGGCGCGTTGTCTGCAAGGTCCAAGGCGTCCTGTGCGCTGACGGGGAGCGGAATATGGGGGTTGGCACCGCCCGGACTTTCCACATTGAACTTCGGCGGGCGTTTCTTAGAGTGGACGCATGGCGCGTAGAGAACCCGGCGCGATCGAGGCCAGACGCGGTCGGGGCGATTTGGCGGGCATCATTCTGTTTTGCGTGGCGTTGCTTTTGTTCGCCGCGTTGTTTTCGTTTGACCGATTCGATCTGGCCGCCAACCGCGTGCCGCCCAACGATCCGGCTCACAACCTGATCGGGCGCTTCGGCGCGTCGATGGCGTACTGGCTGTTTCTCTACTTCGGGGCGGGCGCCTATTTGCTGCCCGTGCTGGTGCTGGGCTTTGCGGTGGCCCATTTTCTGAGCGAGGCCGATTACCTCAAGCGCAAGTGGCCTTGGGCCATCCTGCTGGTGCTCGTCTGCGCCGCTGCCCTGGACCTTGGAACCGATCAGGCGGCCTTGAAGCGGCTCGCCCGCAATCCGGCGGATACCGCGGGGTTCCTCGACCGCCTCTCGTTGAACCTGAGCGCGCCGAGCGCGGGCGGGGTGATCGGGATGAACCTCAATCGCTACTGCTTCCGCTATTTCGGCACGGTCGGCTCCTCGATTCTGCTGGCGACGCTCTACCTTGTCGCGCTGTACGGCCTCACGAACTTCCATCTGGGAGACTGGATCCGCGAGTATCTCGAGAGGCGCCGCGCCGCCAGGGCCGCTGCGCCCCAGAACGAGAAGATGCTCGAACGGCGCAAACGGGAGTTGGAGAGAGAGGCGCGCCGCCTCGAGGAAAAGCTTGCCAACGCCGAGCCGGCTGGACCGGCGGCTGCGTCTCCGCCGGCTCCTCTGCAGGCCCGAATCGGATTGGGGCCCGATATGCGTCCGGTGCCGGAACCCACGGTGCGCGATCTGAGCGTGCCGCAGGTGGGCGCCAAGCCGCCCTCACGCCTCCTGCCGCCCGTCAAGCCCGAGAGCCCGGCGATCGAGGCGCCTGCCGACGATGCGGTCGAGATCATCCCGGCCAGGGAGGTGGCGGCATCCGCGGCGGGGTCCAGTGCGCCCGCGCCGGCACAGGCCGGGGAGGGCGGGAATTCGAGTCCGACTGCAGCGGCATCGGACACGCCTGGCAAGGAGGGCAACGGCGGTTCTATCGCGTCGGCGTCGGGCGTGGCGAAGGCGGGGGGAGGGACAGGCGAGGCTGCGGCGGTGACGGCGCGCCCGAGGTCGGCCATGCGCAAGGCCAAGCCGCTGTCGGTGGCGACGCCGCCGCTGATCGGCAACTATAAGCTGCCGTCCATCGATCTGCTGAATCTGCCCGATTTGGCGGTGAAACCGACCGAGTCGAAAGAGGAGTTGATGGCCAACGCGCGTCTGATGCAGCAGACCCTGGCCCAATTCGGCATCGAGGTGGCTCTGGGCGACATCACCAAGGGGCCGACCATCACGCGCTACGAGCTGCATCCGGCGCCCGGAGTCAAGCTCGAGAAGATCACCGCTCTGACCAACAACATCGCCGCGGCGCTCAAGGCCGAACGCATTCACATCCTCGCCCCGGTGCCGGGCAAGAGTTCCGTCGGCGTCGAGGTGCCCAACGCGATCAAGTCCAAGGTGATCATGCGCGAGTTGCTCGAGTCGGATGAGTGGCGCAACGCGAAGGCGCGCATCCCGCTGGCGATTGGCAAGGACGTCTACGGACATCCCATCGTGGCGGATTTGGCGGAGATGCCCCATCTCCTGATTGCGGGCAGCACCGGCTCGGGCAAGTCCGTTTGCATCAACGCCATCGTGGCCTCGCTGCTCTACAAGTTCCCCCCCGACCAGCTCCGCTTCGTGATGATCGACCCGAAAGTGGTCGAGCTGCAGCAATACAACACGCTCCCGCACCTGGTGGTACCGGTGGTGACCGATCCCAAGAAGGTCATCCTGGCCCTGCGCTGGGTGGTCACCGAGATGGAGAAACGCTACCAGATTTTCGCCCGGGTCGGTGTGCGCAACATCCGGTCCTTCAACGAGCGTCCCAAGAACAAACCTTTTCCCGTCCGCCAGCCTGAGCTTCCCTTGAGCGGCCGCCGCGAAAAAGTCGAGGCCGGCGCGGATGGATTCGCCGTCGAGGTCGACGAGGAGATCGTTGTCCCGCGCGACGATGACATCGTGATTCCGGACAAGCTGAGTTACATCGTGGTGATCATCGACGAGCTGGCGGATCTGATGCTGGTGGCTCCCGCCGACGTCGAGATGGCCATCGCGCGCATCACGCAAATGGCTCGTGCGGCCGGAATCCATTGCATCGTGGCCACGCAGCGGCCGAGCGTGGATGTGATCACCGGCGTGATCAAGGCGAACATTCCCTGCCGCATCGCTTTCCAGGTCGCGGCCAAGGTGGATTCGAGGACGATTCTCGATGCGATGGGCGCCGACAAGCTGCTGGGAAAGGGCGACATGCTCTATCTGCCGCCCGGCTCGGCCAAGCTGATTCGTGCGCAAGGGGCGCTGGTGACCGATCAGGAAATCCAAAGCGTGGTCGACTTCATCGCCCGCCAGGGCAAGCCGCTTTACGACGTCGAGATCCACCAGCAGCTTTCGAAACCGAGCAGTTCCTTTGACGATGCCGAAGGCATCAATGAGGAGGAAAGCGTGATCGAGCAGTGCATCGAGGTTATCCGCAGCGAGCAGAAGGCCAGTGTGTCGCTCCTGCAAAGGCGCTTGCGTCTCGGTTACACGCGCGCCGCCCGCATCATGGATGAACTCGAAAATCGCGGCATCGTCGGCCCCAGCAAGGGCGCCGAGCCCCGCGACATCCTCATCGACCTCGATGTCGGAGAGGAGTCGGACGACGACGGTGCCGGCCTGGGGTCGATGGCGTGAGGCCCGCCTCTGGCGGCTGGCCAGGCGCTTGACCCCGTGACCTTGTCGCAGGGAGGTGGAGCCAACTGGAGACCGAGGCCGCCCAGCGGAGTGCGCCCGTCCTCGGGCGCAGCGGTGTCCGAGCAACCGCACGCGTCGGTCTCGTCCACATCATGGTGCATTCCGTCATTGCTGTGGCCGAGGACGGCCACCCTCCAGTCACCCCGACGACGCAGTGCGGCGATTCATAGCCGCTTTGCGATGACGCCCTTCGGTGCATCGGAAGACCTTCTACGCAATGCTCGCGGTATTGGCTAGGCGAACTGCAGTCGGGTGGTGGGAGCCTCTGCATCCCACCCGCGCGTGGGTGCGCTGGTGATTGAAGCGATGTCTTTGATCGAGATCTGGCGTCCGCGCGCCTTGGCGCCCTTGACCTCGAGTTGCGACGGGTCGCACGTCTGTTGGTTGATCTTCTGATAGGGGGCGGGCTTGTAGCGGATGTAGAGTTCGCGCGGCGTGTCAGGCTCGAAGAAGAGGACCTTGGATTTCTCGGGCGCGAGCCAATAGTCCTTGTCGAGAATGGCCCCGCCGAAGGTGAATCGCTTCAGGTAATTCGAGTCGCGCGTGGCGTAGGCGAGGGTAAAGACGCGGTCGCGCTCGGGCAGTCCGGCGTGGATCACGTCCGGCCCGACGAACAGCTTCTCCGGCAGCTCGATCATCCGGTAGCGTCCATCCTTGAACACCATCAGAATCTTATCGTATTTGGTGCAATCGACCTTGAACTCGTCTCCGTTGACCTTGTAGCCGAGGTAACCGGTCTTGCGATCATAGGCGACCTTGAACGCCCTGAACGCCACCTCCCGCGCGTCGATCTCGTCGTGCCGGCTGGATTTGGTCAGGCGCGGGTAGAGCGGTTCGTAGCGTTCGAGCAGGGCCTCGAGGTGCGCGATGGCGTAGGGGGTGAGGTGTTTGAGGTGCTTGCGGGTCTGGGCGAGATCGGCCTTCAAAGCCTCCATCTCCTGGCGGTGCCGGTTGATGTCGAAGAGCGAAATGCGCCGGATGCGCACGGCCAGCAGACGTTCGACGTCGGGGTCGGCGAGGGCGCGCAGGCATTCCTTGCGGAACGGTTTGAAACCGTCGTAGACGGCGCTCACGACCGCCTCGTTCGTCTTGCACTGCTCGATCTTCTTGTAGATGCGCTCCTCGATGAAAATCCGTTCGAGGGTGCGGAAGTGGAGTTCGTCTTCAAGCCGGGCCTGCTTCCCTTCCAGTTCGAGCCGGAGCAGGCGACAGAGCTGGTCGGTAGCCTCGCGCAGCATGGCGGAGACCGTCATCTCGACCGGGCGACGGTCTTTGATGACGACGATCCGGCTTGCGATCGTGACCTCGCAGTCGGTGAACGCGTAGAGCGCGTCGGCCAGCTTGTCCGAATCCACTCCCGCGGGGGCCTTGATTTCGATCTCGACCTCCTCGGAGGTGTAGTCGTGGACCGATTTGACCTTGAGTTTGCCTTTGCGAACGGCGTTCTCGATCGAGGCCATGAGCGATTCGGTCGTGGTTCCGGGCGGGATTTCCTTGATGACAATGGTGGATTCGTCCCTGACGCGGAGCCTGGCGCGGACCTTGACGCTGCCCTTGCCGTCGGCGTAATCGCGCGCGTCCATCAGACCGCCGGTCGGGAAGTCGGGCAGGCACTTGAAGGGCTGTTCCTTGAGGATGGCGATCTGGGCCCGGAGCAGCTCGGGAAAGTTGTGCGGGAGAATGCGCGCCGAAAGGCCGACGGCAATGCCCTCGGCGCCGAGCATCAGGGCAAGCGGCAGTTTCGATGGCAGCGCGACCGGCTCCTGCTTGCGTCCGTCATAACTGGGTACAAACGCCGTCAACGCGTCGTTGAAAAGCTCCGTCCGCGCCAGTTCGGTCAGGCGGCACTCGATGTAGCGCGGCGCCGCGGCCGGGTCGCCGGTGTACAGGTTGCCATAGTTGCCTTGGCGTTCGATCAGATACCGCTTGTTCGCCAGCACCACCAGCGCATCTCCAATCGATGCGTCTCCGTGCGGATGGTACTTGGTGGTGTCGCCAATGACGTTCGCGACCTTGGTGAATCGTCCATCGTCGGTCTGGTGCATCGCCCAGAGAATGCGGCGTTGCACCGGCTTCAACCCGTCCGCCAGCGCCGGAATCGCCCGGTCGCGAATCACGTACGACGCGTACTCCAGAAAGCTCGTGTCGACGCGACGGTGGAACGGAAGATCGATCCGCTTTGGATCGAACGAGCCGTGGGAGGGGTTCGCCGAAACGGCCTCGGCGATGGTCTCGTGATGGCTGTCGGCTGAGCTCGGCAGGGCCTTCGAGTCCGCTTTGTCCTCGGCGTCCCGATCCTGGCGCGTGGCATTGTCAGCCGCTGCGGGCGCCGGGGCGAGGCCGCCCGGCCGCGGCGCGGCATCGGACGCCCGAGCGCCTTGGATGCTCAAGTCCAGTTGGTGCGGATCGGTTCTCTTCTTCCCCATGCGCGAGTGTGTCGTTCAAAGGCCTGACATTGCCGGGCTGTGAGCGAGTCGCTGCTGAACCCAAAAGCCGGAAAGACGCTCCCGCGGCTGCGCTTGCGCGTCAACCCAAGGGCCGGTCGGGATGCGGACATCCCGCAAAGCTGCTTGGGCGCGATCATTCCCGACAATGCGAAACGTCTGAGAGCGGTGCTCAGCACCGCGTTCGCTTTGCGCCGGACGTGGCCAGCCATCGTCGTCGAAAAGCGACGGGCAACCGGTGCACCACGGCCTGTGCCAACCTCCGCGCCGGAGCGGCGACGTCCGCCTGCCGGAAGGCAGGTCCTGATCGCCCGCGAACAGATTCTGCGATTCTGTTTGCCGGGGACGAGGACGTCGCCACTCCAGCCGACTTGGCGAAGGTTGCTCCTCCCGTAGGCTCGGGCGCGGTTTTGCCGCGGCCCGGACATCCGAAGATCGCGCGCAGCGCTGTGAAATGTCCGGGCTCAGGCGGCTTGGCGGCGGACGAAATCGGGCGGACAAGCCGGCGGTGGCTATTACTTCTTGTCCGTCTGGTCCTTGGCCTTTTCGGCTTCGGCCTTGGCGCGTTCGGCGGCCTGGAGTTTCTCGAGATCAGCGGCCTTGATCACTTCGATCTTGGCGCCCTTTTCGAGTTCTTCCTTGGACGGCACCTTGATGATGTCGCTGGTGACGGGCTGCTGGGCCGCGGAGGCCGCCTGGGGCGTCTGACGCGGCTGGGCGGAAATCAGTTCGATCTCGAAGATGAGGGTCGAGTTGGGCTCGATGCTGGCCGTGCCGGGCTCGCCATAGGCCAGCTCGGGCGGCAGGTACAACTCCCATTTGGCGCCCGGCTTCATCAGCTTGAGCGCCTCGGACCAGCCGCGAACGACGCCGGTGACGGGGAAGGTGGCAGGTTGCCCGCGTTTGTACGAACTGTCGAACTCGGTGCCGTCGATGAGCGTGCCGCGGTAATTGACCGTGACCATGTCGTTGGTGCTGGGCGATTGCCCGTTGCCCTCGGCCAGGACCTTGTATTGCAGTTCGTAGGTGTTGGTGGCCACGGTGACACTGTGCGTCTTGATCCCTTCCTTGGTCCGATTCTCAGCCAGGTATTTCGCGCCGGCCTCCTTGTTCTTGGCGCCCAGTTGGGTGCGCATCTCCTTCTGGTAATCCATGATGGCCTGGCGCATCTGCGCTTCATCCAGAAGCGTGGGCAAACCGCCGGCCACGTCCTTCAGACCGCGGTAGATCAGTTCGATGTCAAACTGATCGTTGCTGAGTTTGTTGCGCTTGAGGTTGGTCCCCAGGCTCATGCCCAGGCTGTAGGAGAATTTCTCCTTCGAGTTCTTGAGTTGGGATGCATCGTCGGCCGCGGAAGCCGCCACGCCGATGCCGCAGAGGGCCACGATCGCAATGAAGCTAAGTCTCATGTTATGTCTCTCTTTCTTTTAGTTGACTTTCGAGATTCCACCGCCGATTTTCAATTCAATTCAATTCAATTCAAATCACGCCGGTTACTCTTTCTCGACGCCGCTGGTCCAGTACTTCTGGAGCTGGGCGGCGGAGGGCACTTCGAGGGGGCGAACGATGCGGAAACCGACGAATTGGGCGTCGGTGAGCCACCAGATGCTCTTGGGCAACTGCGGGTCGCGCATCTTCCAGTTTCTATCCGAAGCACGGCGGGCGGCGCTGCGAAGCCTGCTGGCCGAGTCGTCGAACGATCCGCCGCGCACGACGTGCGGATACGGCTTGGTTGCCTTGTTCCAGGGGTTGATGAGGGTGTCCTTAAGGCTCTCGTAACTGTCCTCGTACTGGTCCAGGCACCATTCGGCCACGTTGCCGTGGATGTCATGCAGGCCCCACGGATTGGGCTTTTTCCTGCCGATCTTGCCGTACTTGAAATCGCTGTTGTCCTCGAATACCCCATACTCGCCCAGCTTGCCCTCGTCGTCTCCGAATGAGTAGGCCGTGCTGGTGCCGGCCCGGCAGGCGTATTCCCATTCGGCTTCGGTGGGCAGGCGGTAGAAGTGGCCGGTCTTGGCGCTGAGCCAGTGGCAATACTTGTTGGCGGCGTGCTGGGTCATCGAGATGGCCGGATAGCCCTCCTTGCCCATGCCGAAGCTCATTTCCATGTAGGGCTTCGACGGCCGCGTGACGGCATCCGAGACCGCATCCACCGATTCCTCGGTGGGCTGATCGCCTCGCAGCTTCTTCTCGTCGTCGGGGAACATGAACAGCTCGTACTCGTTCCAGCTCACTTCGAACCGCCCCATCCAGAAAGGCGCGATCGTCACCCGGCGCACCGGGCCTTCGTCCGGGTTGCGGCCAGCTTCCGAGTCGGGGCTCCCCATCGAGAATTCCCCGCCCGGAATGGGCACCATGACATAGCTGACCTGCGTGCCCGGGATCGTGTTGGTGTACAACTTCATGTCGTTCGCGCTCCGGATGGCCTCTTTCTCGAGGATGGTGACGATTCTCTCGTGGATGTCCGGCACGGTCGCGTCGTCGTTGTCCTGCATCGACGCCAGTTTCACCAGCTCGCCCGCGGCGTAGGCTGCGCCCTCGGGCTTGAAAGCCCGCGCGTCCGTGGCGAACTTCATGTAGTCGGCGCCCGTAAACACCAGAAAACTCTCATCGAGACCGACCGCCCCGAAAATCAGGTCGCCCGATGTCGCCGTGATCGATTGCACCGCCCCGGGGGCGCCCGCCGCGTCGAGGGCAAGCACCTCGGCCGATTCGCCTTTGCCGTAAACAGCCAGCAAGCCTGCGCCCTGGGCCTTGGGAACCGCCACAAGGAGCATGATCGGGCTGGCCAGTTCATATGTCTTGGCCTCGCCGACGCCGAGTTTGCCGCCCGCCTCGGTCAGAGGATGGAACTGGATGGATTTCTCGCCCTTCTTGTACGTGACCACGTCCGCCAAGGGCGCGCCGCGGAAGAACCCGACGACGTAGTCCGAGCCCTTGGGCAGTCCGCCCGCCTCCGCCACAATCACCTCGCTCCCGCTGGCGAAGTCCGAGACGCGGAACGCGTCGCTGTCCTCGCCGCTCCAAAGTCCCGTGACATAGAGCGGTCCGCCGCGTTTGAGCGCCAACCGGTTCGGGTGCACCCACGTCGCCTTGATCTCGGGCTGCGCATTCACGGCGAAGCTGCCGGCGTCATTCCGGAACAGGACAATCTTGTTGGGATCGTCATAGACCGAACTGACCGCGAGATCGTCGAGGGGCGTGTTGCCAGGGCCGCCGATGTCCACGGCCACCAGCGCGCCAGGGCCGAGAGACTCGAACTCGATCGCCACCGGTTTGCCTGGGGAACCAGGGTTTGCTGCCTCGACCACATGGACCAGATTGGCGTCGGCTGCCGTGAACGCGAGCGCATCCTTGTCCTCCGACACCAGCCTGCCCAGAGTCAGCCAGGTGGGGTCCTTGAGGCCGCTGACCCGGTAGTTTACCCAGTTGAAGAGCCCGTCTGCCGACTGGTACCCGACCCGGTACTTGCCGGTGGCGCGGTCGAAAATCACCACGTCCTGCCGACGATTGCCGTCCAGATCGCCGGTGCCAATCAACTCGTGGTCCGTCTCGTACACGAAGCCCCAGGCGATTCCAGCCCCCGCCACGCTCAAGGCCACCACCCACGCCGCAGATCGTATCGTATGCGTCATTCGTTTCATCACGTTCGCAAAAAATGTCGCGTACTCTTTCCGCACGGACCGGTTTTGTCAATTGGGCGGACCAGGATTCCGCGGGGCGGAGGGACGAGGCAAGAATCCGCGCCGATTCGTCCCGTGTTGCGAGACATCTGCGAAGCGGTGCCGAAGCGCACGCACTTCACAGACTGCGCTCCTCCGCGCGCGGGCGGCCGAGGTCGAGAGGCGCGCCGGAGCGCCGGCTCGCAGCCGGCTTAACACGCGCGCTGCGTGCATTGTTCCACGCACCCATCCCGGAATCTCGTGGCGTGAGCGATGCGAAGATTCCAGCCTACCGCAGCTTCACCGCCGTTCCGCTGGCCGTCACCATCAACATGCCGTTCTGCGCGCCCAGGACCTCGTAATCCAGATCTACTCCCAGCACCGCGTCCGCGCCGCGCGCGACGGCCACTTCTTCCATCTCGCGCAACGCCGTGGCCCGCGCATCGGCCAGGACGCGCTCATACGACGCGGAGCGGCCGCCGACCAGATCTCGCACGCTGGCGAACACGTCGCGGAAGAGGTTGGCTCCGATGATCGCCTCCCCCGTCGCAATGCCGAGATACTCCTGGACGAGCCTGCCCTCGATCGTGTGAGTTGTGGTTGTGATCATACATGACCGATACCTCAGAGGCGGCGTGAAGCAATTGAAAAGAAGCGCAGGCCCCCCCGAACAAGGTTGACACCAATATGGTCAGCGCCAATTCATGAATACGAAAAGGCTGGAGGGGGGACGGCTCGTCCCCCGCCATCGCGAGTGCACACGGTGTTTCTCGGCGACGGGGCCCTGCCTGCCCTGCCTGTCCGCAGGCAGGCGGCAGGCAGGCGTCGCCGCTCCACTTCATGAATTGGCTCTGTCCCGCGGATCGCGCGTCGCTCAGGGCGGTGTTCGGTGTACTGCCTTTAGGCGGCTCGTGGCCAAAACAAGAACCGCTGAGAAAAACCGGCTTCTGCTTGTGTCTCCCCCTCATTTCGGCCACTTTCACCCGCTTGTGAATCGAACCGCAAACCATTGATGTCGATGCTAGCCCGCATGTTTCATGGAGTCGTGACCACCGCGAAGGAGGAGACTACGGATTGTGGACTACTGCGGGCTGGAACGGAAGACCGCACCTGGCCAGACGATCCTGAGGAGGGCGACACTCTGTCGGGATGGAGCGGCTCACCGATCGATTGGCGCTTGTCTGCTGGAGTCGAGTCAGGCGCGGTTTTGCCATCTGGTCCGAATCCGGTTCAGCGCGCAGCCTGTGATCGATCCGGGCCAGGCGTCATCGTGCCAAACGCTCGAGCGGGAATCGCCGGAGCGATCCTTGCCGCGGCCGTGATCGTATCGGTGAGCACGGTTTCTCCCGCGGCGGCTCAAGAGCGGGTGTTGGGCGCGGACATTTCCTACTGGAACTGCGGAAGCTCCAGCACCGGGATTTCTCAGGCCAACTGGAATCTCGCCTTCACCGCCGGTCAGCGGCGGTTCGTTTTTATCCGGGCCACGCGCGGCGGCACCACCGGCGTAGACCAGCCGCAGGGCACCCCTGGTGGCGGCGCTTCGTCGACCCTCTCACGGCGGTACGACGATCCGCGGTTTGTGCAGAATATCACCCGCGCCACCGCCGCCGGGATGCTGGCCGGGCCGTACCACTTCGCCCGCCCGGACGTGGCGGGGAACACCGGTGCTGACGAGGCGGACCATTTCATCCAGATGGCGGGGGCGTGGATGCGGCCCGGGTATTTGATGCCGATCTGCGACCTCGAGGCGGGCGCGGGGGGCGACGCGCTGGCTCAGTTCGCCATCGATTTTTCCAACCGGATCAATGCGGTTCTGCGCATCCGACCGGGCATCTACATCAACGGAAACTACTCGAGCATCCTCCAGGGGGCGACGGCGGCGCGTCGCGACTTGCTCGCCAAACCGGTCGCATATACCCCCAGCGTCACCGGCCCGGCCTTTCCCATGCTGTGGAACGCGCGCTATTCGGACAACGGCAACCCGAGCGCGATCCCGGTCCAGACGGGCAGCCCCAAGCACACCTACACAACGTACGCGGGGTACTACGGTCCGTGGGACGACTACGGCAACGCCGATCCGTGGTCCTTCTGGCAGTACGCCAGCACAGTCTCGATTCCCGGCTTCGCCGCGGTCGATGGGACCGTGGATGGCAACGTCGCCCACGGCGACATCGAGGACGTCCGCAACTCTCTTGTTCCGGCGGTTTGGTGGAGCGACCGCAGCGGCGATTGGAGCGTGCTCACCAACTGGAACAGCGGTCAACCGGTCACGGCGCCGGTCACGCCCCCCGACCAGGCGACGCCGTACGCCACCGGCCCGTTGCCCGTGCCGCGGCTGCCGGGCGCGCCGGGCAGCGGCCCGACCTCTGGCCAGCATGACACGGTCATCATCGAGCGGCCCGCAGCAAGCGTCACCGTCACCGTCTCCGCCGGAATCCACATCATCCGCAAACTCTATCTGCGCGAGGCGCTCAATCTGACCGGCGGCTCGCTGACGATCAACTACAACCCGCATTACCGGGCCGATGATTCGCCGCACGTCCGGCACGCCGGACCCGTCTCAGCCCAGTTCTCCGGTCCGGTCTCGATCGGCGGCAACGCTCGCCTCGCCGTCCACACACTGCAGGTGGATGCGAGCCGCGTCTTGACGCTGGCCGGGGGCACTCTCGCCTTCGAGACCATTCGCCTGATGCCGCACGCGACGGCCCCGGCCAGAATTCTGGTGACCGGAAACGCGAGCGTGAACCCCTGGTCGGATGCCACCGCCGTCATCGCCAGGGGCGCCGGCGCCGGCACTTCCGGATACATCGACCTCGGCGGCGACATGCGCGAGATCGCCGTGGGAGACGGCTCGAGTGAAGTGGATCTCTCAATCGATGTTTCGCTCGCCAACGGCGGCCTGTCGAAGACGGGCCCAGGGACGCTGCGTCTTGCATCAGCCAGCACGTACGCCGGCGGGACCACGGTGTCGGGCGGCCGGTTGCTGGTGACCAACCCCGCCGGGTCGGGGACGGGCGTCGGAGGCGTGACCGTCGTGGGCGGCACGCTCGGGGGCACGGGCGTCATCGCCGGCGCCGTCACCATCGATCGCGAAGGCACACTCGCTCCGGGCGTGTCCATTGGCACTCTCACCCTGCAAAGTCCCCCAGCACTGGGCGGCGTGCTGATGCTGGAAATCGATCGCAATGGCGGCGCGCCTGTGGCGGACAGGATCGTTCTGACCACCGGCACACTCGATTTCGGCGGGACGCTGGTGGTAACTAACGTGGGAGCGGTGCTGACAGGCGGCGAGATGTTTCGGCTCTTCGTCGCCCCGGCTTGCGCCGGCGCGTTTGCGGATTGGCGGCTGCCGCCACTGGGCGCGGGCCTGAACTGGTTCATGGGCGCGTTGGTCGCCGACGGGACGATCGCCGTGAACCGTGCGCCGGTTCCGGGCGATCTGCCGACGCTGACCAATGTGGCCCCGGCGCTGTTGGAGATTCCCTTGGCGCTGTTGACGGGGAGCGCCACCGACGCGGACGGGGATGCGCTTTTCGTTTCGGGTGTTGCATCCGCGAGCACCAACGGGATTCCCCTGGGAATCCACGGAGAGATCATCGTCTACGCGAATGACGCCAGCGTCGCCGACGAATTCAACTACACCCTCAGCGATGGCCGGGGCGGTTCGGCGACAGGTGTGGTCCGCATCGTGAATATCGGCGCGAAGCCGCCTGCGGTGTTCGTTGGCCCGCCCAGCGTCAGCGGCGGCGCCGTTCTGCTCCGGTTCTCGGCTTCGCCCGGGCGGACTTATGACCTCGAACGTTCGACGGACCTGGTCCACTGGCGAACGATCTGGACGGGCGTCGCGCCGGCCGGGGCTATGCTTGAATACACGGACGAGTTTCGCGACCTGCACGCCCCGCCCGCGGCCGCGTTCTATCGGGTGCGATAGGATTGGCCGCAACTTGCGACTTGCCGTCGGCCGCTTCCTCGCATCAGAGTCTGCGCGATGTTCACCTGCATGAGAGGCCGCCTCGTTGGCATGATCCTGGCCGCTTTCACGCTCACCGCAACCGCCCTTGCCGGTCCGGCCGACCAGCCATCTCCAGCGGCGCCTGCGATCGAGACCCCGACGCCGCGTCCCTATCCGGAGCGGCTCCGCTGGTGGGCCGAGGCGCGGTTCGGCATCTTTGTGCATTGGGGACCGGTCAGCCTCAAAGGCACCGAGATCAGTTGGTCGCGGGCCAACACGAACCCGAAGTGTCCCAACCGCGGGCCGATCCCGGCCGATGTCTATGACAACCTCTACAAGGAATTCAATCCGACCAACTTCGACGCGGGTCGGTGGATTGGCCAGGCCCGGGCCGCCGGCGCCGGGTACATCGTCCTGACCGCCAAGCACTGCGACGGTTTCCTGCTCTGGCACTCGAAGGCGAGCGACTACAATATTGGGTCCACACCCTTCCGCCGCGACGTGTGCGCCGAGTTGGCGAAGGCGGCCCGCGCGCAGGGGGTGCGCCTCGGCTGGTACTTCTCCCCGATGGACTGGCGGGACCCCGACTTCCGATCTGATCGCCAGGCCGCATTCCTGGACCGGATGCAGGCCGAGGTGCGCGAACTCCTGAGCGACTACGGGCGCATCGATCTTTTGTGGTTCGACTGGGACGGGGGCGACCCGCTCTACGACCAGGCGCGCACCTACGGCCTTGTGCGGCAGCTCCAGCCCTCGATCATCATCAACAACCGTCTCGATCTGGGCCCGGGCAACAGCGACCGCCAGATTCTGTCGGTCCAGGCCGACTATTACACCCCCGAGCAGCATGTCGGCGCCTACGACGACCAGCGGCCCTGGGAATCGTGCATGACGCTTTCGTCGCGCAACCAGTGGGCCTGGGGCGGACCGACCGACGGCGTGAAGCCGTTCGCCGCGTGCCTGGCCATGCTGATCGGATGCGCCGGCGGAGACGGCAATCTATTGCTCAACGTCGGTCCCATGCCCAATGGCGAAATCCCTTCGGACCAGGCCGCGCGGCTCAAGGAATTGGGAGCGTGGCTGGCCCAGTACGGCGAGAGCATCCGCGGGACGCGCGGCGGGCCTTTCAAGCCGGGCGGTTACGGCGCTTCGACGCGCAAGGCCAACACGATCTACCTCCACATTCGCGAGTGGGACGAAGAGAGCCTGCGGCTGCCGCCCATCGCCGCTCGGGTCGTCTCGAGCCGCGTTCTGACCGGCGGCACGGTGGCCGTCAAACAGACCGCCAACGGTCTTGACATCTCAGTGCCGGCAGGCGGCCGCCATCCGCTCGACACCATCGTGGCGCTCGAACTCGATGGCGACGCCTTGCGCCTCCCCGCTTTGGCCGTGCCTAGCCCTCGATCGCTGACCGCACGGGCCAAAGCAACCGCGTCGAATGTTTTTCAAGGACAGGCGGCGTACGGTCCGGACAAGGCCGTCGACGGGTCCGATGAGACCCGCTGGGCGACCGATGCGGGGGTCAAGTCCGCCTGGCTCGAAGTGGACCTCGGCCGGCCCCTGACCTTCCGCCGCGCGCTCGTCAAGCAGGCGTATCCGGAACTCGATCGGGTCCGGAAATTCGCGATCGAGTATTTCGATGGAGGCGAATGGAAAGCCTGCTACCGGGGTGAGGCACTCGGTGCCCGGCTCAATGCGCGGTTCGAGCCGGTCACGGCGCAACGCGTGCGCCTGAATCTCCTCGAGACCACCGACGGCCCGACCATCTTCGAGTTCGCGCTCTTCGAGTAGGCGTTCGAGGGCCAATTCATGAAGTGGAGCGGCAACGCCTGCCTGCCGCCTGCCTGCTGCCTGCCTGCCGGCAGGCAGGGCAGGGCTGGCAGGGCAGGCAGGGCCCCGTCGCCGACAAACGCCGTTTTCACTTGGCATGGCGGGGGACGAGCCGTCCCCACCCTCGACCTTTTCGACTTCATGCATTGGCGCTGGAGGCGCTCTTGCATTCGCCTCCGACGATTGACTCTTCGCTTGCGGGCCAGCATGATGACCCAGGCTTGAAGATCATCGGAGATTCGAACCGCCTGGACATGCGTTGTTTTTCGCCAAGAAGCGCATCGAAGCGCCGCAGGCGGCCCGCAGCGTTCACACTTCCTCGGTCGGTCGAGTATCTTTGGGGATACACTCCCTCCCTCGGGCCTCGCATCTGGTCCGGTGGCGCTCCCGCCAAAACCGGAAGTAATTTTTGCACAGACCCTTAGCCTGCGTACCATGAAACGCCTGACTTGCTCGATTGTCCCGGTTCTTCTGCTGTTGACCGCTCTCGGTCAGCCGGCTGAGCCCGCGGTCCGCATCGCCACCTTTGACGTCGACGCTACGCCGCCGCTCGGGTCGGCCATGGCCTACGATCCCGTCAAGCGCCTCGACGACCTGAGTCTCCGCTGCCGCGGGATAGTTCTGACGGGCGCCGAGCAGCCGATCGTGCTCTGCGCGGTGGATTGGATCGCGATCGCCAACGAGGGGCACGAGGCTTTTCGCGCCGAACTCGCCGAAGCGGCCGGGACCGTGCCGTCGCGCGTGGCCGTGCATGCGGTGCATCAGCACGATGCGCCCGGGTGCGATTTCACGGCCGAGAGGATCATTGGGGAACTCGGCGTGAACGGCTACTCGCGTTTCGACGGCGCCTTCCATCGCCAGGTGATCCGGAGGGCGTCCGATGCGATCCGCGCGGCGATGCCCAACGCCCGAGCGATCACCCATTACGGATACGGAGAGGCGGTGGTTGTGGAAGTTGCCAGCCAGCGCCGCATCAAGGGGCCGGACGGGCGCATTCGCGCATCGCGCACCAGTTCCACCAGGGATGCCGCAATCCGGGCCGAGCCCGAGGGTGTGATCGATCCTGTGGTGTCGGTCCTGAGTTTCTGGGATGGGGCATCGCCTGTGGCTGTGCTGAGCTTCTATGCCTGTCATCCGCAGAGCTATTACCGACTGGGCATTCCCACGCCCGACTTCCCCGGCATCGCCCGGTTCATGCGCGCCCAGGATGTCAACGCCGCCCTGCACGTGCATTTCAACGGGGCCGGCGGCAATGTGACGGCCGGCAAGTACAACGACGGCGCCCAGGAGAACCGCATGCTCCTGGCCAAGCGGCTGGCGTCAGGGATGAAGAGGGCCTTCGAAAAGTCGATCAAAGCCCGGCTGTCCGCCCAGGACATCGGTTGGAGCAGTATCTTTGTCGACCTGCCGCTCGCGCCGCATCTGGACGAGGCGAAGCTGATCGCCGAGCTCAAGACCACGCCACCGAGAGGCTACATTTCCCGTGCCGACCAACTCGCCTGGGTCCGACGCGTGCAGGCCGGACATCGGATTGACGTCACCTGCCTGCGGGTGGGCAACACGCGAATGCTGCACCTGCCGGGCGAGTTGTTTGTCGAGTACCAGCTTGCGGCCAAGGCCATGCGCCCCGACCTGCGTGTCATGATGGCTGCTTACGGGGATTACGGCCCCTGCTACATCGGCACCGCCCTCGCCTACCTCGAAGGCGGCTACGAAACCCAGCCGACCTCGTCGAACACCACACCGGAGGCCGAAGCCGTGCTCATGGCCGCGATGCGCAGATTGCTCGGACAAGCGAATCGCAATGAGCAATAGCCGGAGCGAGGTTGCGCCTCGGATTGAAGGTGAATGGGATGGTGCATTGTTAAGAACAGAGTCAGGAACGGGCTTGCAATGCTGCCGTCGGGGAGCGCGATGGCCGGCACCAAGGCGACCAAGCCGCTCAACAGGAGTTGGAGTTGGGCCGGATCGAGGCTTTCGTTCTTGGGGCTGCCGAAGTAGCGACGGAGCAGGGCCTGGATTTTGTCGCGGAGCAGTTGGTTCTCGGTGCGGAGGTTTTGG